>NC_007484.1:2204338-2523676 GCF_000012805.1 Nitrosococcus oceani ATCC 19707
TAGGGAAATGAGTGAGCGTTGTCAACTTTACCTCTCCTGTATCAGGGGATTGGGATCGGGGCACTTCAAAATAACGGTTGAAAAAGGCAGAGCGCTAGCAACAGAGAGAATAGTGTCGACAAATTGAACCAAGTAGATAATTCACAGAAATCGACCGGGGAATTCTTTAATAGAAAGGCTCTTTGAACTCATGCTGTTCAAACCGTGGTGCTTAATATAAAGACAGGCTAATTTAGCTGTTGCCGCTTAACGATTTGAATTGCATTAAAATTCCCAGTTAAATTCCGGCTAGTCAAGGCTAAGTCCTAAAAGTATTCGATAGTCCTCAGGAAAATTAAATTGATTCGAACTAATCTGATAATGCCCTTCAAAAAATAAGTGTACTGCAGGAAGCAGATTCTTCCGGTGAGCAAGCCGCCAATCCAAATTACCGCTAGTAGTGTAAGTGCACTTTGATTTCTTATTATTCCAGTTTTGTTTCGCAGCCATCTGGAACTGACCCTTGAGGCGCTCTGGAACAAATATGGCGCGGCTCTTGATCCCAACCAGCAGTTCATCGAAACTAGCGCCTTGGTATTGATAGCGGAGCATGGGGGCTAAGCTCAAGTTATTGTAACTAAGCAGTTCAAACTGGGTCTCTGCGGATGAAATAGCAAAGTATCCAGGCTGTGTTGGCATGGTTCTAGTTTTATTCCAATGCAAGCTATGACTTAGATTCCAATGCCAGTCCTGGTAGAGAAAATCAGCTTTAAATTCCGCACTGGAAGATTGTTGCTGCTTTTTCTCAATTCTTTTTCTGGAAAGCGTCATATCAAAATTAGGAGAACCTAACCACAACGGCAATTTAAAGTGCTGAAACTGATAACGTCCTTGCAACTGGGTAGAGTAAGTTCGCTGTGGCGGTAAAGATTTTTCTCCGTTATCCGCTTCCTGGACTATCGAATTATTTAATGCCAGTCCTCGCCAGTCCAGATGGGTAAAACCTTCCCATCTGGATATTCCCGGTTCTTCAGTTGGTTCAGCAGGGCTTTCAAAAAAACGGCCCACCTGTTTATGTTTTACTCCCATAACCCCGTTTAATGGAGCCTCAAAAAAAGAGGCAATCTGGAGGGGTTGATAGCTCAATTGTAATTTGTAAGCATTATCGTTTTGAATCGATGTATCTATGAAATGATCGTAATTATAGCGAGTCCAAGCATACTCGCCCTGCAAATTAATCTGCTCCGAAAATATCTTGGTATCCGCCTGTAGGCTCCAAGCATGATCATAACTTAACCCAAACCCAGACATTGGGGTTAGACTGCGCTGTCCTTTTAAATAAATTGTTGAGAATGTAATGGGTATGGGGGTTAGATCTGATATTGTTCCTGAAAACATCGATCCTTGCAGGGATGGAGGAGAAGGATGGATCCCTAAAGATTGACCAAAACCATGCACTCCAGGGATTGCGAAACGCGTTAACGTAGAACCATCGCTTCCTATAGCAAAGTCTTGCCGAATATGGGGTTGCTTAACTTGTTGTAATATTAAAGTATTGGGTTTAAGTATTCTTGATGTGGGAGGAATGGTGCGCTGTCTGTCCTCATCCTTGAATAAGAACCGCCAGAATTTGCTTGATTTCCCCCCTTTTTCCTCGCTAGGGCTTAGGAGGGGAAACTTTTCGGCCATTTTATTGGTATGTTCCTCGATTGAGCTACCTAGGTTTTTACCTACGGATGAGCTTGCCTGAGCCATTGTTAATGGCAGAGAAATGGTTAGCACAAGCAAATATATTAAGCTAGCATAGGATCTATTTCCTTTCATGCATTATATATTCTGAACTTCGCATATTTTCTTTACCTCTTCAATTCAAAATTTTTTGCTGGTACCCTTTACACCGTGACCTATAAAGGGTCTATGAGATAGGTATAAAAAAGGAAAAAGAATGAAGCCAGCTATTGTGATTATTGGTATCGGCGAGATAGGCGGGGTATTTGCACGTGGGTTTCTGCGTGCGGGGCACCCTGTTTATCCGGTTTCTCGGAATCTGGCCATGGAGACGGTTGCCAAGGAAGTGCCCCACCCTGCTATCGTTTTAGTCGCGGTTGCAGAGACGGAGTTACATCCGGTATTACAGCAGGTACCCGATTCCTGGCAAAATCATCTGGCACTCTTACAAAATGAGCTATTGCCCAGAGACTGGCAGCCCTATCATTTTTCTAATTTGACTGTTACTTCGATTTGGTTCGAAAAAAAGCCGGGACAAGACGTTAAGATTTTACTCCCCTCTCCCGCCTATGGTCCTGGCGCGCACTTGCTGTCATCGGCCCTGCAAACATTAGCCATTCCGACTCATATCCTGACCACAGAAACGGAACTGCTTTTCGAATTAGCGCGCAAAAACCTCTATATCTTGACTACAAATATTGCGGGGCTTATTACCGGGGGCGATGTCGCCACCCTCTGGGGGCGCCACCAAGCGTTCGCCAAGCGGGTAGCTAAGGATGTTCTGGACCTCCAGGAATGGCTGGCGGGAACCTCCCTTCCCAGAGAACGACTCATGGAAGGACTAGTAGCCGCTATTCAGGCAGACCCCCAACATAAATGCACCGGCCGGTCAGCGCCTGCCCGCCTTGAACGAGCCTTGCAACTGGCAGAAGAAGCAGACTTAGAAGTGCCTGTTTTACGCGAAATCGCTCACCGTTAAGCAGGTAAATTCGCCCCATGGAACAGCAGTTGTAAGCGCTCTCGCGGTCCCTCTCCTCCCACTTGAATCCGGCTGATGCCGGCATTAGGGACATGGATTCGAAAAACGGTTTCCAAAGGCATTCCCAATACGTAGCGTATCATCATCCGCATCGTTCCAGCATGGGCGACTACCAGCACATGCTCGCCACCGTGGCGATTAAGTAATTCCTCCCAAGCAGCAATAACTCGATCACGGAAATCCAGGAAAGGTTCTGCACCTGGTGGTGTATGGCGAACAGGATCTTCATAAAAGCGCCGGAAAGCCTCCGGTTCCCGCTCTCTGACTTCGGCAGCCGTAGAACCCTCCCAAGCCCCAAAGCTAATTTCCTTCAAACGCTCATCTAGCTGTAAAGGCCGCCCATAGCGCTGACTAAGCTCATGGGCGAATTCCGCGCACCGTTTGAGAGGAGAGCTCATGATCCGATCCCAGGGGCAATCTTCGCCAACGGCCGCTCGCATCTGTGACCAACCCTTTTCACTCAGAGGGTCATCCCTATGGCCCCGATAGCGGTGCCCTCCCACAGGTTCGCCATGACGAATCAGATCGATAAGCGTTGGCATGGAAACTGATTTAACTTTATTCCTGGTGGATTCTAATTATTCCGATTGGGCCATAAGGGCGTGATACTTGCCCTGCAATTCTTCTCGGGTTTCCTCGCGGTTTGGATCCGGAATAATACATTCTACAGGGCAGACTTCGACGCACTGAGGAGTTTCAAAATGCCCCACACACTCCGTACAAAGTTTCGGTTCAATGACATAAATTTCTTCTCCCTGAGAGATAGCCCCGTTGGGGCACTCAGGCTCGCAGACATCACAATTGATGCACTCATCGGTAATCAATAAAGCCATCTTTAATTCCTGACTAAAACGCTCAATTATAAGTATACTAGCCTAACTTTTCAGCTAATGCAGTCGCTACACGGGGATGTACAAAGGGCGAGATATCCCCTCCCAAGGCGGCGACCTCCCGCACTAGGCTAGCCGAAATATAAGCATACTGCTCAGCAGGGGTTAAAAATAGGGTTTCCACTTCCGATACCAGGTGACGATTCATATTGGCCAGTTGAAATTCATATTCAAAGTCAGAGACGGCCCGCAACCCTCGCAGTAGCACACGGGCACCACAACTGCGGGCAAAATCGGCCAATAAAACGCCAAAGCCGCGCACCTCCACACTAGGGTAACCCGCCAAAACTTCTTCCGCCATAGACACCCGCTCCTCTAATGAAAAACAGGGGGCTTTAACCGGGCTGGCGGCAACAGCGACAATAATCCGCTCAAACAAAGGAGCCGCGCGCTCCACTAAATCGCTATGGCCCCGGGTAATAGGGTCAAAGGTTCCCGGATAAACAGCAGTAATATTTGGCATCACCTTATTCCCTAAAAAATTATTCGGTTTCCGCTCCAGAGACATTAGAAATCCGACGAGCCAGATAATACCCTATCTCCCCCGCTTCCTTACTATGTAACAATGTCCAAGTAACCGGCAGAGACGGTAAAGGGTCGCGCCTCCGAGTCTCCAGATAAATATAAGCACCGGGGACCAACCAGCCACCACGCTCCAAATAGGCGCAACAGGGTTCTAGCAAACCGCTTTCAAAGGGAGGATCTAAAAAAGCAATATCAAAACTTCGCACAGAACCACGCAGATAAGCCAAGGCATCACCGGCAATGACTTCTATCTTCTCGGCGGAAAAATGTTCTACCTGGAGCTGAATTGCTTGATACGCTCGTAGATCTTTCTCTACCATGACTACTGCCGCTGCACCCCGGGAACTTGCTTCCAAACCGAGCACACCACTGCCTGCAAACAGATCCAAACAACGGGCGCCGCTGATTACCGGCTGAAGCCAATTAAATAAAGTTTCCCGAACCCGATCAGGCGTGGGCCGCAACCCCGGGCGGGCCGAAAAATCGACTTTCCGGCCACGCCAGAGACCGCCAATAATCCTAACCTGGCTCCGGAGAGGTTTAGCTCTACTCCTTGGTGGCACCGCCCACCATAACCGTGACCATCTTATCTAAATCGATCCGTTTCTGAAAAGCCTCCCGAATCTGGGTAGCCGTGACCGCCTCTACCTGGGAAATGAAGGTCTCCAGATAATTCCGCGGCAATTGATAGAAAGCAATCATGGCAAGATATTGGACCTTCTCCCCATTGCTGTCGATTCGCAGGGGAAAACCGCCAGTAATATTTTGCTTTGCTAGCTGAAGTTCCTTCTCGCTGGGACCTGTGGCAATAAAATTTTGCAGGGTCTCGCGCAACACTTCTAATGCTTCCTTGGCCTGTTCATTCCGGGTTTGTAGCGACAGAACATAAGGCCCTCGGCGCCGCATGGGGCTAAAATAACTATAGGCGCTATAGGTCAGTCCTCGCTTCTCTCGAAGCTCCACGCTGATCCGGGAAACCAAACCACTGCCGCCTAAAACATGGTTGCCCACATAAAGGGGAAAATAGTCAGGATCACCCCGGCGCACCCCTATCGTTCCCAGGATAATAGTCGTCTGACTAGAAGGATAATGAATGGTTTCTATTTCTGTCTTTTTGATTTTGGGGACAGGAGACAACGCTGGTGCTGGCTTTCCCGTTGGCAAATCGCCTACCACCTGCTTGGCTACCTGCTCGGCCTGGGGCCGCTCTAGCGCACCCACAATTGCCACTATCGCATTGCTAGCTACATAGTAGCGCCGGTGGAAGGCCAAGGCATCCTCCTGGGTTAAGCTAGCCAACCCTTCCTGGGTTCCTAGAGGCAGATGCCCATAGGGGTAGTCGCCATAAAGGCGGTGATAAAAAGCCCGGCTAGCAAGACTGCTCGGCGACTGCAACTGCCTTTGTAGAGCAGTTTCCATTCGCTTACGTACCCGCTCAAAAGCCGCTACCGGCATAGTAGGCTGCTCCAAAACCAAGGCCATGGTCTCCAATGCCGGCTGCAAAATTTCAGACTCGGTCAAGCTACGCAGGCTGACTACCGCCATATCCCGTTCGGCCTGGGTACCAAACTGGGCGCCCAAATTATCAAATCGCTTGGCGATGGCATCGGCATCTAACTCACCCGCACCTTCCGGTAAAAGGGCGCTGCTCAGTTGGGCCAACCCAGGTTGGTTTTCATCCCGGGCCGCACCTGCGTCGAAGACTACGCGGACATCCACCATGGGCAATTCCTTGGCCTGGATAAAATAAACCCGGGCTCCGTTAGCCATCGTCCAATGCTGAATATCAGGCGCCGCTAAACTTACAGCAGCAATACTCCAGAGCAGTAAAATTGCAAGACTACGAAACATGGCGACCTCCTTCCACGGGCTGAGTCGAAGGCGCTTTTTCTCCTGGCTCAATAGGTAAAGGCACCAATTCCGCCCGGGTTAACCTGGCCTCCAACAAATATTTCTGGGCAACCGCCTGGACTTGTTCAGGGGTAATGGCGCGCACCTGATCCACATAGGCATCCGCTAGCCGCCAGTCTAGCCCAACCGTTTCCAGCAACCCTAGCTGCATGGCCTGAAAAAACATGGAGTCCTGTTCAAAAACCTGATGGGCAACTACCTGGTTTTTGATTCGCTCCAGTTCCTCCTTGCTCACGAGTTCTTTTTGCAGGCGCTGAATCTGTGCCCAAATAGCCTCCTCCAACTCGGCAATAGTCCGTCCCTGGGCCGGTACTCCAGCAATCACAAATTGGTCTTTGATGCGCCCATACAAATGGTAGCTGGCCCCTACGCTGGTAGCCACTTGGCTGCCCCGGATAAGTTCCCTGGAAAAGCGAGAACTACGCCCTCCATCTAAAATCCCGCCTAACACCTCCAGGGCATAGGCTTCCCAGTCTTCTTCCGCGTTCTTTATAACCGGCACCTTCCACCCTAACAGCAAATAAGGCAGCTCAGCCGGTGCCCGCACAAAAATCTCCCGCCGGCCAGTCTGGGAAATCTCCTCCTGGGGTTTGGGGGGAGTGATTTTCTCTGGTTTTAAGGAGCCAAAATATTTTTCAGCCAAAGCATGGACGGCCTCAGGGTCTACATCTCCCACGACCACCACAGTGGCATTGTTAGGGGCATACCACTTCTGATACCAGGCTTGCAAATCCTTGAGTTCATAGTGTTGAATATCGCTCATCCAACCAATCACGGGATGATGATAGGGGCCGCTGAGAAAAGCGGTAGCGTTGAAACGCTCGTAGGTCAAGGCATTAGGATTATCCTCAGTGCGCATGCGCCGCTCCTCCATCACCACCTGCTTTTCCTTCCGTAATTCTTCGGGAATGAGCACTAGGTTGCGCATGCGATCAGCTTCCAGCCGGAAACTGACCTCTACCTGGTCATTGGCCATCTGCTCAAAATACGCTGTGTAATCCCGGCCCGTAAAAGCATTTTCCTCACCCCCGTTAGCAGAAATAATCTGCGAAAATTGGTTTGGCTCCAAATTTTTAGTTCCCTTAAACATCATATGCTCTAGCATATGGGAAATACCCGTAATCCCATTGTACTCATAGCTAGAGCCCACCTTGTACCACACTTGGGAAACCATCACCGGTGCCCGAGGATCTTCCTTAACCAGGAGCTTTAGCCCGTTCTTCAGGGTAAATTCATGTACTTTGGCCATAACTGCTAGTGGCAACATCAGGGCCAAAAAGATTGTTAGCAAGCGTATGAGTGGCGTCATTGTCTTCCTTCTTGGTTAACGCTATAGAAATTGGTTTTTAAAATCAGCAATAATGATAGGATACTTAATCGTAAGCATTATCTAATGAGTCATAAAAGCCATGGTAAGTTTCTTTAAGCGTAAGCGAAAGAGCCCAGAACAGAATTCAGAAGCGACTCTTCCTCCGGTAGCCGCCGAAGCTACCAGAGAAGCCAGCTCAGAGACCGGAGCCGGGGAAAAACAATCTTTATTCAAGCGCCTACGTGACCGCCTTGGCCGCACCCGCGGTAATCTGACGGGTGGTATTGCTGACCTGATGCTAGGCAAAAAATCCATTGATGATGAGTTGTTGGAAGAGATTGAAACTCAACTGCTTATTGCAGACTTGGGAGTCGAAGCCACTCAGGCCATTATTGAGGATCTCACCATTCGAACTTCCCGCGAGCAACTCCAAGATGCGGAGGCTTTGATGGAGGCCCTACGGGAGAATATGCAAGAATTACTGACGCCTTGCAACCAACCGTTAATAATTCCAGCAGCTATTAAACCCTTTGTCATTCTCATGGTAGGCGTTAATGGAGTCGGTAAAACCACCACTATTGGCAAGCTAGCGAAAAAATTCCAGGCTGAGGGCCGCTCGGTAATGCTCGCTGCTGGCGATACCTTTCGTGCTGCAGCGGTGGAACAATTGCAAGTATGGGGTGAACGTAACCAAGTTCCGGTCATGGCCCAGCACAGCGGAGCTGATTCCGCCTCAGTAATTTTTGATGCCGTGCAATCGGCCCAGGTCCGGGGAATCGATGTGCTAATTGCGGATACCGCAGGCCGGCTCCATACTCAAACTAATCTTATGGAAGAACTTAAAAAAGTGAAACGAGTTATGGGTAAAGTAAATCCCCACGCTCCCCATGAAATAATGCTGACCGTGGATGCTGGAACAGGTCAAAATGCACTAAATCAAGCTAGGCAATTCCATGAGGCCGTTGACCTTACCGGGATTATCCTCACCAAGTTAGATGGTACTGCTAAAGGAGGGGTAATTTTTGCCATTGCTAAAAAAATGGGACTCCCGATCCGTTTTATCGGTGTCGGCGAGGGCATTGATGACCTTCGCCCTTTCAATGCCGAGGAATTTGTTAATGCCTTACTTACCCCCCTACCTCCAAGAGAAACCGAAGAACTTGAGAATTCATCAGGACAGCCGAGTTAAGGAATATCATTAACTAAGCAGCTATGCCTGTCTCGTTTATTCACGGATAGCTAGTAACACTTATCAGGCCACTGGCGGGGGAACCTTTCCCTAATATTAGCACTCTTATGATAAGAGTGCTAATATTAGGGAACTTCTTTTATTTAAGAGGAATTTATGGAACTGACTGTACGCAATGATAATGGGGCGTTAGTACCCGTAGCCGTTGGTAATCTCAATACCTACTGCCAAAATGCCCATAGCATCCCTGTGTTAAGTGCAGAGCAAGAACGATCCCTTGCCCTTCGGCTTAGGCAGCATAATGATCTGGAGGCAGCTCGGCAGTTGGTCCTCTCCCATCTTCGTTTCGTCATCCGGATTGCGCGGGGATATAATGGTTATGGGCTTCCTCTGGCAGATTTAATTCAAGAGGGCAATATTGGTCTTATGAAAGCGGTCAAACGCTTCGATCCAGAGCAAGGAGTGCGTTTGGTGTCTTTCGCTGTCCATTGGATCCGGGCGGAAATCCATGAATTCATTCTTCGTAACTGGCGTATCGTCAAAGTCGCAACCACCAAAGCCCAGCGCAAGTTGTTCTTTAATCTGCGGAGCGCTAAAAAACGTTTAGGCTGGCTCAATAGAAAAGAAGTAGATGAAGTCGCCCAGGATCTGGGTGTCAGCCCCAAGCAAGTAATGGAAATGGAGGCTCGCCTGAGCAGCCAAGATGCGCCTTTTGATGGCTCTAACGCGGAGGAGAGCGAAAATGGCATCCCCGCGCCGATGGCTTACCTTGCAGATCCATCTGCTGATCCAGCCCAGAAAATGGAGCTGCTGGATCAGGAAAATTATTATGGCCAACGGTTACAACAGGCATTGGAAGTGCTAGATTTGCGCAGCCGCACTATCATTAACCGCCGTTGGCTTCAAGAAAACAAAAGCACCTTACACGAACTCGCAGCGGAATACCAAATTTCTGCGGAGCGCATTCGCCAATTGGAAAATAACGCCATAAAGAAGATGCGTTCCGTACTCGCTGACTAGCCGCTCCTCAAACTGAGAAGCGGCATATTACCTCATTGAAAAAGGGAAAACGGGCTTCAATTATCAGCGCTCCACCACCTGCCACTACGGCTTTAACCCAGCTCGTCCAAGGAGGGCCTTGACGTAGTCCGCCGGAATCGCATAAGTAATTCCGCTGGGATGTTTAAGAACGTTTTCCTTACTACCTTTAACAAAAACTTTATTGACCACGCCCAGCACCTGTCCTGTATCCGGATCATAAACGGGACTGCCACTATTACCCGGATATGCTGTAGCATCTAGCTGAAATACTTTAAAAGGTTGCCGGCGTAGCTGCTGAATACGCTGAGGGTTAAGATCTTGGCTAGCTCGTCCTGCCGTGGCAATGGGGGTAATGGCTGAGACGATGCCACGGTGGGTCACCGGATAGAGTCCCAGCACGGGTCCAATCGGAAAGCCGGTAAAAGCAACCCCTTCTCCCTCACGGACTTGTGAGGGGTTTCCCAGTGAAAGAGAGGATAGAGAGCCCCCCCCTATCTTCAGGAGGGCAAGATCATGAACGGCATCCACAGCTACTTTCTCCGCTTGCCGTACCTGCCCCTTAACACCGACAAAAACTGCAATATATTCGTTACGCTCTGAATTAAGCTCAGAAGGCAAAACATGGGCATTAGTCACCACATGCCGGCCATCAGCAACTACAAAGCCTGTTCCCCGATAGCGTGCTTGGACGCCCCGAATGGAGGCATAAGTACCCACCCCCACCACCGCCTGTTTAACGTGCTCGATGGTATCCGCTAAATCCGCCAAGGCAGGAATTGCCGTGAAAAGCAGCAGGCTAATTTTTAATGAAAACCACCCTCCTTGCCACAATATTCGACACAAATTCATCCGCTTTCTCTAAGATTACCTTTTAAATCCGGGTAATGGTGCCTACGTATTTCCTGGCGTAATGGCGTGTAGAACCAAGGTAACCACCAAGCAAGTAAAGCCAATACAGCATCAGTAATATCAGGGTATCGGCCTGCAATGTATTGCTGATTCCATTCCAAGGTGAACATCCCAACAAACACCCCGATTCCTCCCCAGACCAGTATCCTTCTGGGCCGTTGGGGGCGAAGATGAAGTACCAGTATACTAAGGGCAAAAAAAGGCCAAGCACCAATGAGCGTATCAACAATGCCAATCACGGTGCTAGTCAAGTGCCCCTTGAAAGGTATCCAGTTAAAATTAGAGATTAGCCACGTTGTCCCAACGCGTAGTTCGTCAATAATAACCGCCCCAAGAATGGCAACGATACTGCTTACAATAGCACCCCTTGCTGGTAACTGCCGCAGCAAGGCAAATCCCACTACCCCTACTCCCGCACCTGCAAGGGCCTCAGCAGAGAGCGGGCGACCCACCACGGGTATTTTAAACAATAGCACCGCGCTAATGAATACCGCAAACCACCAAAACGCGGATTTATCGGATTTTAAGGCTGCGGCACCCACCGTGCCCAGCGCCATGATGGTCAAAATATATACTACCATCTGGTTAAAATCGAGGGGGATTTGCTGTGTCAACGTATACCATAACGGCTTTAATTCCTGACGCAGGCCAGAGATATCAAGCGACGGAACCCATGGACTGGTTTGAGAAAGCCCCCACAACCCTAACAAAAACATGCTTGCGCTGGCTAACGCTCCAGGCCGTATGTGGGCTTGACGCAATGAAAGTAGACACTCATAAATCCGGCCTTGGGGACGTACCGCAACGAAGAGCAAGCCGCCCGCAAGGGCTCCCGTAGTGTTAAGCGCTAAGTCTAGGAATGAAGATACTCGGCTGGGTAGGTAAACCTGTAAGGACTCAAGCAAAAAACTTAATACCGTTCCTCCCAAAAGAGCAGCAATAATTTTGCCAATAGGGGAACGGGAAATAACGGCGCGAGCAAGCAAGAAACCTAACGGGATATAGACGACAATATTGGTAAAAATATCTGAATAGCTAACTTTCGATCCGTGCCCAAAAATAGGCAACCACCCCGATTCCAATGGGACTCGCCAATCATGCAACGGATAGAGGGTACCATAAGCCAGCAATCCCGCGTAGATGATTACCGACAATAAGCGAAATGGTTTAGCCTGCCCTTTGGAATACATCATGCATAATCTCCCGTTAGCGTGGAGATTATGCATGAGCGAAAGAAAAAAATCTAATAACTCCCTTTATAATTCAATTACCTAAAAAGAAACAGTGATATTTATTACCTGCTAGAGGCCAAAACGGAATAATTTACCTCTCTCCTATTTTTACTCTCTCCATGTTCCAACAAACGTTAATCATTAGTATATACGATGGTAAGTTTAGGCATGAGTGTGGGATCGGCCGTATAATCATTGCTGCGGAAACGTTGAAGATTACTATTACCACTCACAGACACTAGGCGCCAGCCGTGGTTGGCTTGGCCATTGCTCGTGGCTTGGATACCAGCAGCGATATCAATCTCAAGCCACTGGGGATCCCAACCCACCCCCGCTTGGCTATCAGCAACGGCATTATAAATCGGCACCGCTGCCGCCCGCGCCACTTTCGGTCCACTCAACACCGCTGCGAGGCTCATTCCACGCTGTAATAGCCGATGAGCACGGTACACAAATTGGAAAGGGGACCCTTCACGCTCTACATGGGAAAATGTTGCTGTCGTAGGTATGAGTAGATGGTGGCGCAGCATCAGGACCATCAACTGGCATAATAAAACCCAGGTCATCTTGGGTGATCTGGCTAGGCAGGGAGGCCTGTTCCCATAAGCGCGTGGTGCCGCGCCATCGATAAACGTCATTACCGTTGTAATTGGCGTGACCGCCCCCATAAATGATGAGATCGCTTCGATTGGAGTCCCAGGCAAACGAGTTCCACGCACCGATGATCCTCGACGGAGTCGGGTTACTAAGCCCCCTAAGGGGGCGCAGATTAGGGGGCGTCCATACATCGGCAAAACGGTTAAGGTTAACTTTAACCCAATCTCCTTCTGGCAACGCATCGAGAAGAGTTATCAGTCCGCTGAGATCAGGCGGAGTTCCAAGCGCGTTTCGCTGGGCGGTCGGAGCAGATCTTTGCTTAGGCGTTAAGTCAGCTTTTGGCCTATCAGTAGCCCCGGTTTTGGAGGCTAATACTTCAACGGCTAACTGCAATACCAGCGAATTCCAACAAGAAGAAAGCCGCAGCAAGCAATAAAGAGCAGCGCCGAATTTTGTGGCTAAAATAGCATTTTATGGAGTATGAGTCCTTTCCAGGCTATAAAAAACGATTTAGCAGGCTATAATTATTGGTTAACTTATATTGATATATTTATAGAATAATTCCTATTCTATCCAGAGCTACAAAGGCTGCATCAAAGCAAAAGGGAAAGTTCCGGTATGAGGCCAGGATGGCGGTAACGTTAAGCAGTTTTCTCACATAAACCTGCCGCCGGTATCTGAAGGGTGGGCAGGTGTTTTGAGCCTTCCACAAAAGCTTCCCAGTACCGGCAAATTACTTCCAGTTTATCGAGCACTATGCACGCCGCATCAACTTGTTGCGCCAGCCGCTGCGCCCGGTTTCCCCCAATGGAAGGATCAAAGCAAACCCGGGATACTAGCCGCGATCCCGGTGCAATTCTAAGCGCGCCAAGCCAAATCCCTTTCTCACACCGAATTCGAACCGGCTGCCCAATATGACAGCATTTGGCTGCTAAGCGCTGCTCCGCCTCTGAACTCCCGGCGGGAAGCCAGGGGGATAAATCAGCATTCAACCAATGATAGGCCATAACGGCCTCCTCGTAGGTTAACAAGGCCGAAGCTCGGCGTATCAGGAAGGTAAAAATGGTAGGAACACTATCCCATGAATTGCTCTCTTCTCCATTAACCCGACGATAGACAGAAGGTGGCAGTGGTTCGATATATGAGCATCCGTCCATGCGGGTGTGCAACATTTCAGCGAAGTCGTGGAAAATGCTGTGCCGCCTTCGCGAGTCCGCGGCGAAAAAAGCCTCCATTTCCCATAAAGCTGCCTGCCATCGCAGGAGCAATCCGTAGTTAGGTGAGGTGCCCAAATGCAGTACTTGTTGGGACCACCGCCATTCCTCCGGCACCTCCCAGCGGCTCACATAGCCACTGAGACCCTGGGGAAAGGGACTGTCTACATCAATACTGCTAGCTACCGATGAGGGAATCAGGAGCGCGCCAGCAAATGGCGGGCCAGTAAAGAATTTCGATCCGGTCGCAATCACGTAGAAACCCTGACGCAGATAGGTAGCCAGATTGGCGCGGCTCAACCGCATTTGGGCCGCATCCACAATGACCGCAACTCGCTCGCCATAAACTGCCTGCAATTTTGCAATGCAGTCGAGACTAGGCGCCCCTAAGCCTGTTTTGGAGGAGTCTAATAAATGAATGAGCACCGAACTGCCTGCTTCAATGCCCGAACTCACCCATTCATGCAGACAGCCCTCCACTTCGTTGCTCGACAAGAGCCGTCCCGTCTCATCGCGCAATTCCAACTCCTGCACTTGAATCTGATCGCAGTGTAGGCCCTCTACCGCCATACCAGGCTGAACCGCGCCACCCAGTGGACTGATATGGTCGAAATGCTGACCGGCAGCTGCATAACGGCTACCACTACCAATCTCCCGTGGGGCGATAAGAATATTCAATAAGGGCCGTTTGGCTACTGCGCTGGCACAGTGCACCGCAAACAACTCTGCATCCGTACCCGAGGGTGTCAACAAAATTTTAGCGCCAGGCACTTGCTCAAGCCGCAATACTTGAGCCAAGCGTCGCCTTATTCGTGCCATCTCCTCAGCAAATCCGTTTACCAACTGACCGGCTAAAGCCAGCGGGAACAAGCAACGGCGCTGCGCTTCAGCGCTCGCAAAACCCGGTTCAGAAATCGATGATGCCGTACAGGTTGAAAATGTAATGGCCCAAGGGCGAGGGCTGGGGCTGCAACCATATTTATTAAGTCCCGAATCCGGGTGGACCAAAAGCCGTTGGTCGCCCCCGAGGGTTAAGAGACGCTCAGTGGGTTGGGCAATCGCTAAGCTCTCTGCGGCGCGATTAATAGCAATTTCATTCTTTTCATTAACAGGGGAAAGAAAATCGTTGAAACTATGAATAAAACGGAGAAAGGGCACCAAGCTAGTCACAATAACTTGTGGCAAGGTAAACTGCTTGCGCTGAGATAACAATATTTCGAAAGCCTCCCTCAGCCAAGGGGGATCGGCATCCAAAACCCGGTTTTGGTCTTCCGAGTGCATGCTTTCAAGAACAAGCAGACTGGAATGCAACGCAAGCAAGGCCGCCGCGACTGCTTCATTGGGTGTATGCGCCGCTCGCGCCCAGGCGAGTTGCTCGACCCCGTGCCGCAAATGGAAAATTGCCAGCGCGGGATGCGCGAGCACCGAGGGATCAATCCGCAAGGTTCCATCCTGCTGAATTTGCAAGGATTGCTCCTGAGCGGACACCCGGACTGAAAAACCATGCAGCAATATATTAATAACAGGAGCCTGGAGTGTGGATTCCAAGACACGGTATTGTTCTGGTGTCAAGGATGTTTCTAATGTCGGCTCCACACTGCGAGCCAAGCGGCCATAAGTTCGAGAAACTTCTTCAGCATCCATCGTCATTTAGAAGTACTCCTTAAAAAGCCCTATCTTCCATTATTTGACAATATCTTAGCTCTACATATATCTATGTTTGCGCAGCATCTCTCTCAATGGACCTCGATTCATGCCTGCATCAACTACCAGCTGGGGCAAGCGTACCCCGCCGATGATATTGACTTCGAGCATCACCGGCCCCCGATCGGTCAACGCAATATCCCACGCCTGCATTTTTAGGCCTGGCAATGACGCCGTGCCCTCCCGGCAAAGTTCCAGCGTCTGCTCCCAGTTGGGCAAAGTAATCCCTACCAGCTTCTCCCCCGTATCCGGGTGCTCGGAAACATTGCGGCGTTGTAACCCCAAACCCGTAAACATCTGCCCCACGACTCCCGTCTCAGGGTCGATAGGCCCTACTAAATTTCCAGGCTCCCAATAATTATCAGCCATTGCGTTGCCCACAGCGACTTTCCAGAGAGTGCTAATTATGATAGGCGCCGGGTCCAGCAGGGTCACTACGCGGACACTGCAAATGCGGTTACCACATAGTTCCAATAGCATGGGATGTGGCTTCAAAAGCTCCTGAAAGAGCCACCCTTGTTTCACCAGGGGCTCAAGAGCAGCCACAAAATCCGCTATAGCCATACGCTTCCCATTAACCAGCACCAGTTCATCGCTTTCATGCTCAAGGCGCTCGATGGCGTATACATTTTTACCCCACATTCCAAGCACAGGCTTGGCAACCAAAGGGAATGGCGCCTGTTCACGAAGAAACTGCCCGAGCTGCGCCCCGTTTCGCACTATAGGCAAGGCGCCATGGCGGCGTATCGGATGAAAGAACCCGTACAATTTGGGCGACGGCAATTGCAAGGCTTCAAATAGGCTGCATGCCACCAGCTTGTCGTTCGCAATGGCATGCCATGACCAGGAATCGAACAGCTCCCATAGATCGTACTGCATGTGCCGACCAAGGAAAGTCCGCTTCTGCTCGGGGCTGAAACGCCGATCATCAAATAAACAATACTGATAGTATTCATCAGGAGCCAAGCGGCCCTTGCCCCAGCGCAGGGCAATCATCTCGGAAGCCTGACCCAGTAGTGACTTCCCAGAGGCCTTTCGCGCCGCCCTGCCATGTTCCCACAGTACCCCCGGCAACGCGGCAAAATCTTTGCAAAACCGGCTAACGCGCTGGCGCAGTCTCCAAAACATAACGGCTTAATTGCTACCGTGACTGGCGACCTTAGAGGCGGCAGGCGCCATCGCCAGAATGGACGTTGGATCTCTCAGGCCAATCATAGTAGGGCGATAGCGGTCCCGAAGCTGCGCAACAGCCCAATGAAACTTGTATCCCGTTTGGGAAATCAATAGGCGAAGGGAGATAGGCATTCGCAGGGGCAACCCCAAATTATTGCCCCGCCACACGATCCAATGATACAAAGTAGCCTGCATTCGGCGCAGGCGGTGGCGCATCGATTGCCGGTTGCGCGATTCAAGTTCTTCCGAAAATGCCATGAGAGCCTGGTGCGATCCTGCCGAAAGCATCGCCCCATTATCCAAGGTTACCCAAAAAGGTTGTGTAATTGCCTTTTTCTCCTGTCCGAATGCTTCCCGCTCAATGCCAGCCGATTCGGCCAACCGCCGGGGAATCGGCCTATCATAAGTATTTCCAAGGCGCCAAGGGTCCATTTCAGGCGATTGGGAAATCCGCAGGATCTCGTCGTGGCGGGGCATCGTCAGGACCGGCAACGGCGCGTGGATGAACCCCAATCGCAATCGAAATTCTCCTAATGAGGCGCCGGAAGGATCCTTGCTCTTGAATTGGGCGCTATCCTCGATGGCTTGTGGTTCGAAATCCCAAATGGTATCTCCCCGAAATCCAGTGAAAAATACTGTGCCGGGGAGGTGTTCGGCCAATACCGACATTACTACATCATCACCGCCATTGCCCGTAGCCAGAAACTCAGCTTCGGGAATACCTTTATCTTCAAAATAAAGGGAGCGGTCAAATTCCATGACGTTGAAACCAAGTTGCCGCCCGATCTTACCGCCATCATCACAAGCATCCTGGGGATTACCCACATCGCCGTTAAACTCCATCCGGGCACTGCAAAAAGTTACCGCTTCAGTACCACCACATTTGCGCGCGATGACAGCGCACGCCGGCGAATCATATCCAGTGGAGACAGTGGCAAGAGGCTTATAGGTGATAGAACGGCGGGAATCACTGGCATTGCCCAGCACCTGTTGCATCGTCCCTTCAAGATAGCCTACGTAATCCTCATAGGTGCCAAAATGAGGAAGGGCGGGTGGAGAATCCGTATATATATTAAGGTCGCAGTCAATCCGGAGTCGACGGTAGTACTGAAGCTGAATCCGCCGACCTTGCGCGGTAGGAACCCACTTTCGGGCACGGTGATAACCTTTTACTACCGACAAAAACTCTAGTTCATACTCCACATGCATTGGATCAATCTCATCGTCAAGTGCTGCGAGCAGGTAGATAAATGAGTTGGAAACAAAGAGGCAATCACCATCCCGGCAGAAATGCAAGCGCTCCAGGGTATGACTGCTAGGAATGAACACTACTTGATCATCGGAGAGAACAGCCCCGGAACCCAACACTGTTTTGGCGCCTAACAAACCACGCCGATCGTAGGGTCCGGCCCATCCACCTTCGAAGAAAAAATCCTCTTGACTTTCTACCCAAGGCCCATGCTCTACAGTCACAACCTCTGAACCCCGCTCAAGGCGGGCACACCAAGCTAGCCGCGGCAGTGCCCCATTCATTTGCATTCTAAACTTCATCGCTGTATCCCCATCTTATCGCTTCACGCTCTATAGGTGATTGCCAATGGCTAGTGTAGCGGGGAATACTATAACGCTCCATGTTTTTTTAGCGCCGCCCACGAAAAGTAGCCAGCCAAATAGCCCATGGCACCTTTCAGAGAGCTAACTGCTAACCGGCCATAACCGATTCCGAGCCTGGGAAAATAGAAGTCTCAACTCGTCCCAAATAGGATGACGAAGCGTAATTACAGCCACCATCCAGCCTGCACTGCCGCCGGCAGCACTAATAATAAAAAATTGCCAATGGGGCTGCCCAACTGCCGCCGGCATCCCCAGATAGAACAAGGGGAACGCTACTGTGGCAGCGGTAATCAATAAGCTTGCGGCAGTGGCCTTTAGGTAAACCCTACCCTTGAGACCAATAGCTGAACGCATCAGCAAAGAGGAATAGATCAGCCCCACTACAGCCGGAAAAACCATCGCAAAAGCAACAACTTCTAACCCATAAGAAACAGCCAGCACCAGCGCCAAAACCGTCGCTAAAAGGGTAGCCACCCTTAGCCGCACCAGCAGGTGTACCGCACCGACCGCAATCAGCGCCTGCGCGGTAAACGCATACAAAGCATCGACCGCCGCATAGATGGCCAGAATGCGCGCCAGGGGAACCGCAGCATCCCACTGATCGCCGAACAGAATTCGTACCACCGGGAACGCCATGATGGCGATAAAAGCATAGCATGGCCACGCGAGGGCGGTAATTAACCCAAGCCCATGGGCATAAAAACCCGCGACACTCTCTCCCGAGCGGTGCTTGGCCGCCATGTGGGGCAAAATTGCCGGGCTTACCGCCGATAGCACCGTGCGGTCGAAGAGCCGAATAACCCCAAGAGCTTTGCTGAAGAAACCTACCGCTGCAGCACTCAAATACCGGCCAATGACTACCTCAGGCGCTCCCCGCTGAAACTGGAATGCAATGGTTGCAAGCGTGGCCCGTCCGCCAAAGCTCATAACCCTCCGCCATTCACAAAATGCTGGGCGCAGGATGAAGTGGCTAGGCCCTAGAATACGCGCCAATACTACTGTGGCAATTACCCCAAGAAGTGCGCTCCATGCTAAACTCATAGCGCCAAGTCCTATCCATGCAAACCAAATACCGCTCGCAGCCCGGACAAATTCACTAATGACGCCCACCAGGAAAATAGTGGTAAACTGCATTTCCCTGTTCAAGTAAGAGAGAACCACGGAGCCAAACGGAATTAAAACGAAATTAACGGCAAGCACCCGCAGGATTCCTGTCACCCTTTCATCCCCATAAAAATCAGCAACCCAAGGCGCTGCAATTGCTAGCACAATGGCCATAGACCAGGCGATACCCAACGTGATTCCGAAGGCGGACCGGATACGATCTACGGTAAGCTCCTTCTCCTGAACGATGTACCGGCCTACGCCAAAGTCACGCATGGAATGGGCAAGGTTCACGAAGACCACCGCCATGGAAAAAATGCCGATCTCGGCCGGCGTAAGCAAGCGCGCCAACACCATCGTGGAGACCAAGGAAATCACTAAAACTGCATAGCGGTTCAACGTTGTAACCACTATCGAGTGCCGAACACCAGGCTCAGTCTTGCTTTCGAGCATACTTTCTTTTGTCCTTTTTCATCCCAGGCCGCAAGCAAGGGGCATGATATGGCGATAGCGTTGCTATCCCCTGTGTCTGATAATATCCCCGATAATCTGCTAAATGGGGAGATCGCGAGTGGTGCCTACATTCTCGACGCAGCATAGGTTATCGTCGAACAACACGAGCACTTAAATTACTTGCGCAGCTCAAGTGAGGTAAGCTTGCCGTATCGGTCCTTAGCTCGCGTTATAGCCCAAGGAAAGATAAATCGCCTGAGATAAGTCGGCTTACCCTCGAACCAACCTGCTGTACGCCAAATAGCCGGCTGCCGCTTGGCCCATTCGGCATAACGATTGGCAGCTCGATGAAACCGCCGATCCAAACCGGCACTCGCGAGAGGAGGTGCTTTTCCTCTCTTCCACCATGCTGATCGATGTTCTTTTAACCAGATTAAAAAATCTTGCAGAGAATGGGGCGTTAGAAACTCGTCGTAATTATGAATTATTACTGACGCCATACGTTTCTTCATACCGAAGGCTTCTCGAGGGACTCCTTTATTTTCGACGATACGCCGACATATAGGGCGGCTGTATTCATCACTGATATCCCACTGGCTCATCTCGGGATCATTGCTAATCCGACTCACAGCATTGATAGACCGAACTGCCCAGAACGGGACTGGGCAATGAATAAAACCAGCCCATAGTCTAAATTCAGTTAAGCCCAATCCAGAAGGATCGCCACGAACGACATTGGGACCAAGATGTTTGGTGCGTTTGCCCCACATTTTATCGCCATGATAACCCGTCAGAAGAACCCGCCCCGCTAAAGTCTCCGCCGCTGCACTAAAGCGCACTTCCTCTCCCATACTATTGGCGGCAATAAAAGGGATTTCCGGTTTCTGCAAATGCCGCCATGCGGTGCCTGACAAAACGATTGGGCGCACACCGAGATAGCCGGCAATGCTTTCCCCACTATCCTCTTCGTTGAGGTGAGTTCGATCAAAGCAAATCGCTTCATCACACCCAACTCCGCTAGCCAGAGCCATTAGCGTTGGCGAATCATATCCCGCAGACAGCGTCCCTAACATACGCAAGCGCTTGGGACGGATTGGAGAATAAATATTTTCCGCCAACTGTTCCATGGTGCTTTCCAGAAAACCCAGATATTGTCCGAAATTCACAAGCTCCCTATTTACGCTGGGCTTAGGAACCACGGAAGCCATGTTCCCATCCCACCGCACATTATCGAAATAAACAAGCTCGACATCTCCTTTAGAAGTTGCTAGGAGCCGTTTGCAATTATCGATACCGTAAACAACCGAATACAGATCTTTGTAGTAAAACCCATACGCTGGATTCAGATCAGCATCAGCTGCAGATAACAAGCATACGAGTGAATTGGACAGCCATACGCACCTATCCCCTCTTAACATATTCAAACGATCCACTGTCGATCCAGACGAGACGAATATTATGGCTGAATTCCTTATCCGCCCCCCGCTTCCCGCAATTACATCGGTTTGATCAAATCCTCCTGCCTCATATGATCCAGGCCATACCGCCTCACAAAAGAAATCTGGGGTAATCTCCACCCGTGAACCATGGTAAACAATAACTTCTTGATTACCTTTGCAACATTCCACAAGCCATGCTTGACAGGGCCAGCTGCTCATTAATTGGTACTTAAAATGCATAGAATCTATTTACCCTGTTTGTGCGTTAGGATTTAACAAATGCAGAATATTCACCTCTTAAGCTAGCCAGATAGGGTTGCTGATTCACCGTCAGCTAGAGCAGACGGCTTTTTAGGGCATGCTCGTACTGATGCACCTTATTAAGCCCCAAGGCACCAACCAAACCTGACCACGCGTCAACGATGTTTCTAGCGGCGTTGACATCGCGTTGCGAAGATAAGCTGCACTCAGTGGAATCAACCTATGCCGGCGGTTCCCGCGCTTAATTTATTAAGATTAAACAGCCTACAAGGAAAAGCAAGCCGCTCTGAAACTAGCAATTTATTTAATGATTAAGTTAAACTAAATTGTCAGAATAATATTAATCAAAATAAATTACACCTTAAAAAGCAAGTCACTTAGAGATAAACTCGGTAATGACCAAATTATTCTGCATGCATTTTCCTGGAAAACCATTCTATTCAGTGGAACAAAGGCTGATTTTTAATAAAATTTTAATTAATTTTCTCACCAAGGGAAGCGCCAAAGCCCTTATTTCACGGTTATGTATGATCGCATACAAGCGGAAGAGCTGTTAAGTTCTCATGATTTTTGGCATGCTGACCCTGCAAGCGGAGCATGACGCTAGCCAAATGCTGGCGACGATTTTTAAACGGATCTATCGAGATGGTACGCCCGATCAAATCCGAACGTTTGACTTTCGCCTGGCTATCACGACTATACCAGACACACCCAACAGCCGGCCTCGAATAAATATAATCCCTTTTTCGACGGGCCATCTCATCGTCCTCGCCGATATCCTCATCGGAGAATACGTAAGCCATTTAGAAAAAGCCGATACACTTTCCCCAGATCTTCCTTTAGCCTGGTCACTACCGGGAAGATGGATCGCTATAACCGTGCCCAACGATATAAATAAACCTATCCAGTGGGCCTCAGACCCTATCGGAGCACAATGGCTCTATTTTACGGAAACCTCCGATGGGCTGGTATTTTCCGATTGTTTTTGGGCTGTTGCTAAGACGGTTAGCAGAAGCCAGGGCATTGACCCAAACGCTCTTCGCCACGCTTTGGTCCTAGGTTACAACCTGAGAGAGGAAACCATCATCCCTAGCATAAAGCTTGCCCCTGGAGGCTGCATTTACGAATGGGACGCTGGCGATTTTCGTATTATCCGTAGCCATCAGCTTGAATACGGAGATGCTATGGCCGGAGCGACCGAAGCTGAGAAGATTGCTCAAGTTGAGGCTGCCTTTCATGAAGCCGCTCTTTCGTGGAAGAAGGTTCTACCGGCCCGGACTGCTCTCTCTTTATCGGCTGGCCTAGACTCTCGAACCGCCTTAGCTTATCTCCAGCGAGCTGGCGTAGAGGTATCTTTCTACACCTTCGGACAACCCGGCAGCACCGAAGTGATAGGAGCCCAGTCCATTGCACAGCGTGTTGGTTGCAGCACTCGCCTCTTTAAGATTCCAGATGCCTCTTGGAATGACTGGGAAACAAACATCCAGACGCTGGGTGCTATCGGCCCATTACAGCAGTCAGGGTGGGCACATAGCTGGCGGGCAATGTTAGCTAACAAAGCAGATGCGGTCGTGATCGGCTACTTAGGGGATGCACTGACGGGAAAACACCTTAGCTCGAAGCAATTTGACCGAAGCGACTGGGTCAATTATTGGACTCATTGGAGCCTAAATTGGGAATGGCAGGAATGGCCTGGACTCCGAAAAAAATGGCGCAAAGATCTCTCTAATAACCTTGCCGCTAGCTTTCGGCAAATTATCCATAAACTAGAGGTTGCCTTCCCGCACCAGCAAGCTTTTCACCTTGATTTCTATTGCCGTCAACGCCGCTGGGTAGCCTCACAGCCTAATGATATAGGAGCGGCGCTGCTCCCCGTATGCTTCTTCTATCATCCAGCCATCTGGAAAGTATGGGCAAATCTACCCTTATCTGATCTAGAACGCCAGACCCTTTACAGGCGCACAAACTACCAGTTATTCCCCGATCTCTTTCGCCGCCCGGTATCGCCCACGGAAGAGCTGTTTCAGCGGTCTTTCCGAAAGTTTACCCGACTTCTCAGGAGAACAAATACTGATCTACTGCCGTCGGAACGCCCGCGCGTAATCGATAGATGGCGAGCGCTAGAAATAAACCAGCAACAAATCATTGTCCAATTGGAACACAACCGTGAGCCGCTAGAAGAGGTCGTAGATGTTGATTTCGTCCTAAAGAGGATGGGCGCCTTCAAGTCACAACGACTATCCGAAACAGAGTGTGCGATGATCATGAGAATAGTGAATGCATCCCATCTCGTCTCGGCTATTATCTAGTTTTTTCCAGTGCTAGAAAGCGAGCGAGTGGATGGCTAATTCAGCTTGTATTTCGTGCAGCTTTCGGGTATCCCTTCTCCTCGTAGGGAGTTGCCATAACCTAGTAGAAGGTTGCTCAATTAGAATCGGAGACGAATTTCAGCTCGGTAGAAGCATATCGTTTACGAGTTTTTTCTATAGCCCAATGGAAAAGCAAGCTATACTCCCTACCTGAATAGGTTCCTGATGCTGGACGGGGGACATCAAGATTTAATATCTCTACAAGCGAGCTAAGCTGGGCTTTGGAAAGATACCATCCCAAGGTTCCGTACCGTATCCTCCGAAATAGTTGAACCCTCACCTCCTCCGCCATGCGCCGTACGATAGCTTGCTCATGAGGTTGACTTCTAAGCTTTCTTTCTCGAAACTGGAGAAAATCATCCCAAGACGCTTCAGTAAACATTGTCGAAATATTGCTAGCAATCCACGTAGGTTGTGTGACAGCCTTCTTGATATTACCAAAAGACTGCCTTGACACTCCCGCTTCTTCAGCTATTCGCCGCGGGATAGGCCGGTCATACCAGCCACCTAACCGGAATTTAGCCATCTCATGGGATAATGAAATTTGATTAAGCTCAGGCCGTCTGTACATAGTTAATAGGGGAATGGGTAAATTCAGGAAACCTACCCGTAGCCGAAATTCAGACATAGAACCACCGAGGCCACCGGTTGTAGACCGCCCGTAGCGATGGTGGTTGACATTTTTAGTGGTGACCTTCCATAAGCCATCGCCGAAATCACCCTTGACGAAAATTCGCTTCTCAAGCGCGGTACTCAAGGGCGCATAAACAACATCGTCGCCACCGTTTCCGCTAGCCAGGAATTCAGCCTCGGGGTACTGTTCCAATTTAAGATATGCTTCCCGTTCAATTGGCAACAAGGTAACTTCTAGTGCCTTGGCAATATCCGTTGCATCCTCCATATGTCCATGCCGCGAATCAGCAAACGTTACTGCTTCTGTACAGCCAATTGACTTAACAAGCGCGGTACATGCTGGGGAATCATAACCCGTTGAAAGCGAGCTTAGGGGAGTATACTGAATAGTTCGTGCCGAATCCGTAGCATTATCGTAAATAGCACGAATAATTTTAACGAGGTAGTCAATATACCCCGTATAATCGGTAAACGCAGGAGGCGTGGGGCGAGATATTCGCCGCTGAACTAGGTCATGGCCAACCGCAATGCCATCATGATAGTGAAGAGTAGCCTGGTGCTTTTCATCGAGGGGAACTGAAGTTAGCGCTTTGTTATGCCCTTGCAGAATTGAGAAAAAATCTGTTTCGTAAAAGCCATAACTACCTAATAGCTGTTGTGAACTAGCCTCTAGCAGGTAACAGAAGGAGTTAGAAATATACAATACATTGCCATTGCGTATGCTATGTAACCGCTCGGTCGGGTAAGTTGCAGGAAAAAAAAATACTTCGTTAGCTCTAAGAGCACCGCCCGATCCTAATAAGACTTCAGAATCGTGAAGTTCGCCCTTGGAAAAATCGCCTAACCAAGCACCCTCAACAAAAAAAGTAGCTGTCTGTTCTACCCAAGAACCGTGCTCGACGACTACTGTATCATTCCCTTTAGTGATGCTCGCACACCACGCCAAGCGGGGAATTGTAGCGTTTTCACGATAACAAAAACGAAAACTCATACCCTACTCACTAGCATTTTTCTTTGGCTCGATAGCCATCTGGAAGAAAGGAAGCGCTCACCTCAAGGAGATTCTCACATAGCGAAGGAGAGCACTAATTGGAATTTTACTAGTCGGTGAGATAAATCCTGAATAGTGAATATACCAGAGGAAAATACCATGGGCTAGAATAACAGAAGAAGACATGTATGAATAGCTGCACCACAGCCCTTACCGAATAGCGCAATGATAAAATCATTGGTGATGGTAGTTTGAGAAACTAAGAAGATAATGGCCATAAGCTGACCAAAATACAAAAATATGATCAAAAACCTTCTTCTATATTTGACTTAATTCACAAAGGCTGACAGGAAATTACCTATAAAAACCACCCTGTGTTAACGGCTTAATAATGACTTTACCATAAGAACTATTCTAACAGACAGTTTTAAGTATGATCGGGAAGATAAACTCCTTGACTAATGATCTTAATTAAAGATATATGGTCCACCCCAGCATCGAGGGCAAAAATATAGATAAATTATACAGCGAAGCTTTAAAGAATCAAAGATAAATCTAGCAGCGGGGGAGTACTCAGCCGATTACGAAGCCTGCAGAAAACCGGCTAAAATAGCCTGAGCGGAGTCCATCACTCGGACTCACGCTCGTTAATCTCTACTCCAAAACCGTAGTAAATCGTCTCTAACATAAAGCGAACCAACACATAAGTAGCTAATACGCCCTAAACGATAGCAATCGGCAAACACCAGCCATCAAAGACAGTTATTCGCTCGCGTTTCCCTGCAATGACAATGGCTAGGCCGCCCGGCTAAATATCTAAACAACCCTTTGTCATCAGGCGCAAATTCAGAGCTTGTAATAGTTCTAAAAAAGAGATTTATATCGCCGCTATCCTCACTGCCAACAAAAAGCTCCCTCTTTTAATATCAATTATTATAACCAACTTGTCTGCACCGGGAACTTCAACTGTATACCAGGACAGAGCTAATCGCATCAGAGAAGCGGTAAACAAACACAACCAACCTAATTATTGGAACTCCAAAACATATGTTTTATTTTCACGCTGGTATGCACAAAACCAGTACCACTTTTATGCAAAAAAATGTCCTTCCACAATTCCACGGTATTAAATATCTGCCTCCCTGGTCACCTTTTGATTACTTTCTTCGCTTGCATGATAAAGAGAATTACTTGTACTCCAATGAAAGATTAGCAAGGTTACTGTGGGCTCCCTAGCCCCAAACTGACTCCAGCTTAGAACAGCGTATTAGTGGCTTATTTCCAGCCGTCGCGCATTTTAATAAGTTTTAGATGCCACGATGGATTTATAGTATCTTCTTTAATAAATAATTAATCCTTAGGTAACCCCCTGGCTGCGCCGGAGGGACTAGCATAGGTTTGACTGAAGCTATTATGGTTTCCCTAGCCTTCGCATTTCGACCAAGAAGTGTGAAGGAGCCACCTATGCCAGACTACAAGCGTCTGACCCATACGAAATGGGGCTGCAAATACCATGTAGTTTTTATTCCTAAGAAGAGACGGGAGTGGATTTACGGCAACTTACGGAAATATTGGGGAGAGATTTTTCGCGCGTTAGCCACTCGCAGAAGGGTGGAGATTGTAGAGGGGCCTTTGATGAGAGACCATGTTCATATTTGCCTCAATATACCTCCAAAGTATTCGGTTTCTCAGGTGGTGGGCTATCTCAAGGGTAAGAGTGCCATTGCGATAGCGAGAAGGTTTCGTGGAAAGCAAAGGAAGTTCAATGGGGAACATTTCTGGGCATGAGGGTATTTTGTGTCCACGGTAGGTCTCGATGAGAGGGTAGCGCGAGAGTACCATTCGGAACCAAGAGAAGAATGATGAGTATAGAGATCAGTTGAAGCTTGGTATGTGAGCGTCTTGGGCGCTATAAAAGCCCTTTGAGGGCGTCACACAATAAGCCTCCGGCTTTGCCGGAGGTCCTTTAACTTCTTCATGAAGATGGTATGTTGAAATTTGAAGAATACTTTTTATATTAACAACGATCGAGGCTATATGAAGAAAGATCAATTTCTTTACAAAAAAAGGATTTATTCCAAAATAAAGCATTAATGAGCAACTTTCAAAAATTTTTCCAGCAGCTTCTTACCTTAATCTCTACGAGGCAAAGCCAACAACCCTAGTAGCACAGCAAACCACAATGTGGCCAATCGTATAAACAGGGTACAGGCAACGGCTTGAGCCTCTCCCATGCCATTTAACAGCAACAGCCCTATCATCGTAACCTCAGCGCTACCCAGCCCTCCCGGCAAAAAACTCAGTGCCCCAACAAGCATAGAAAAGGCATAAATAAACACCGCCTCAATGAGGCTAATCTCCCCACCCATCCAATTAGCCACATAATATAGTCCTAGCCCTTCAGCACCCCAGGCAAAAAAGCCCAAGGAAATAGCATAAACCATCGTGGAAAAAGCAAAACAGCGGCGGAAATGCAAAACCATCTCGATGATCGAGATTAAAAAACTCCTCAGCCGCGGCCTAGAGAAACGCTCTACCCAGGTCTCTATTCCTCGGAGCCAACGGGGAATATGCAATAATATAAGTCCCATGACCAAGGCTATTCCAAGGCCAAGAATAATTGGCTGAGCCCTCTCATGACGCCAAGCTCCTGCCGCTATCAAAATAAGCACCGCGATGAGATCGCAAAGACGTTCCGCAAAGAAGGCTGCTAAGCTTTTCGAGTAAGGTACCCCATGGTGTTTTAAAAACACGCTCCGAAGCATTTCCCCCGCTTTACCTGGGGTAGTGGTCAACGCAAATCCAGCCAAATAGATACGAAGGCTTGGTTCCAGAGAAAGCGGGTGCCCAAGTAACTGCAGATAATGCTGCCAACGTACGAAACGCAATCCATAGTTCACTAAGGAAAGCCCTAATACAATCACAGTACCCCAAAAACCGACAGCGCCTATAGTCTGTAATACTTCACGCCAACCGCCCCAGAGGGAAACGCCTAAGTAACCGGCGGCGGAAAACGCCACCGAGAGCAAGAACACCCGATAACGCCACCCCTGCAACGATTTCAATTCGGTACTTGCCATGACCGGGATACTAGCGGATCAACCAAAACGTAAGGGCCATCCAGCCTACCACCGAAATCAGGATATGGGGGTCGCGCATCAAATCACGAGAAGGCTCTCCGCCCTTTCCCCGGTGGTGGAGTAGAAAAATATAACGAAAGATAGCGTACATTACGAATGGCAATGTATAGATAAGATTTTCAGTTTGGTGAACCCGGATCGTTTCCGGACTCATGGTATAGAGGCCATACGACATCAAGACACAAGCCGCAGTCACGGTAATCATTTTATCAAGCAGAATAGGGCTGTAATAAGCCAACACCCGACGGTGTTCTGCCTTGCCTTCTCGTAGCGCCATTATCTCAGCGCGACGCTTAGCAAAACCTAAAAACAAAGTCAACATTAGAGAACACAACACTAACCATTGAGAAGGGGGAATACCCACACCAACCGTGCCTGCTAAAATACGCAATAAAAACCCCGCAGCAATAATAAACACATCTAAAAGCACCACATGTTTAAGCTTAAATGAATAAGCAAGATTCATAAAAGCGTAGCCCAGCAGGATTAACAGCCCAGCTTGGGAAACCCATAAACCCAGTCCCAAACTAAGCATAAGCAAGATAACCGCCAAGCGGACGGCCACCCCTACTCCTACAATACCGGCAGCGAGGGGGCGGTGCTGCTTGATAGGATGGTTACGATCACTTTCCCGATCAGTCAGATCGTTAATGATATAGATAGCACTGGAAAGTAGAGAAAAAGCTACAGCCATAGCGATCACTTGAGCAATCAAGGGAAGATCGCTCCAAGCATGGCTGAAGAACATGCCCACGAAAACAAAGCTATTTTTCAGCCATTGCTGAGGCCGCATAAGATGCAACAAAGCGAGGGGATGATTCAAGGGAGGCGCTCCACAGGAAACCGACGGTAATAAGGATAATCGGCATAATCCAACAATGCTTGATCTCCCCTGCTATCCCCATAAGCATATAAACGATAGCGACGACGTTCTCCTAGTAACGCTGCCAGGCGCCGGAGTTTTTCCTCGCCATAGCAGTTTTTTCCGCTCAACCGCCCAGTCACCAAGCCAGTAGGCGTCAACTCTAAACCCGAACAGAGCACCTCCGTAAAAGCCATACTCTCAGCCCAAGGCTTCAAGTAAAGATCCAATGAAGCACTTATTAGAATACAGCGATGATTCTGGCGTTGATGCCAAGCTAAACGCTGTAAGGCGCGGCGACGTAGCAAGTAAGGGAGTGTAGATTGAATAAAATGCCGCCCTATCTGCTCTAGACCGGCAAGTTCTTGTCCCGCCAGAAAGCGCATTAAAACTCGCTGTTTGGCCTCATCATTGCTAAGCCTGCCCCCTTTATAGGCAAGCAAGATAGGCGCCAAATCCACCATATTCCGGGTGAAGCGGCGAGTCCCAACAACAGCGCGCAAAAAAAGGAGCAGACTATCCCCGTAGGTAAGCGTGCCGTCAAAATCAAAGGCCGCCACCACAGGTAAATTGCGGTCTGTTTTCATTTAGAGTTTAAGGCGCTTAAATAAGGGCTCTGGGATCATTCGGATAACAAACATAATGTAAAACCAAAACCAGGGAACATAAATAACATCCCGGGATCGTTCCAAAGCCGCCACAATCCGCTCACCAACGCTAGCCGGAGAAGCCAGAAGAAAAAGCCCAGGCAAACCAAAAGTCATCGCAGTATCCACAAACCCTGGTTTGATAGTAAGCACCCGCACGCCAGCAGGAAATAAGCGATTACGCAGACCTTGGAGAAAGAGACTTAGCCCACCCTTAGCCGCACCATAATAATAATTGCTTTGCCGCCCTCGATCACCGGCTACTGAGGATAAACCAATAATAAAGCCCGCCCCTTTACCTTCCAGATAAGCAGCGCATTCGCCAAGCAAGGAAACGGCGCCAGTGAAATTGACGGCAATAATTTTCTCTGTTTCTTCAAAATGAGTTTGGGCGAATATCGAGTCACCCAGATAGCCAATCGCCCATACTACCCCTTCCAAGCCTCCCATAGTTTCAATAACTCGTTCCAGGAATCGACGATGGGCAGCGTAATCCGTGGCATCAACCGCTCCGTAACGCACTTCCACTTGATATCGAATATTGAGATCGGCTGCAATCCGCGCCAGCTCCGATTCATCCTTCCCGCCCAGATACAAAGAGTGGCCACGGCGGGCTAGTGCCGCTGCCGTACCGCGGGCGATCGCAGAGGTAGCGCCCAACACCAGAACCGGCCCTCTCATGGCGCACCTGTCAGCTGAAGCCGACGCGAGAGATCGGACTGGAAGCGTTCTTCTGGGTCAATCACCTGTTTAACTTGCTGCCATTCCCCCAGGCGGGGGTACATGGCGCGCAAACTCTCCGGACTCAAACGGGCGTCTTTAGCCAAGTACACTCGCCCTCCATAATCGATTACTATCTCATCTAATTGCTGCAATAGGTTAAGCACCTTCTCGCCCCCCATTGGCAAATCTAAAGCGAGGGTATAGCCAGCCAAAGGAAAGGACAAAGGGGCGATATTACCTGGACCCAACCGCTTAAGTACCGCCAGAAATGAGGCTTGCCGATTGCGTGCAAGATATTCTAATAAACAACGTATTCCCTCGTAAGCGTGGGGCTCGGGAATTGCTGCCTGGTATTGCAAAAACCCCCGCTTACCATATAGGCGATTCCAGTGCGCCAATGTGTCTAAAGGATAGAAAAATGCAGAATAATCAGTCAAAAAGGGAGCTTTTTTACTTCCTTGGCGGTGGTAGTAAAACTCATTAAAAGCAGCTATGGTAACTCGATTGAGAATAAACGGGGGCAAATTGAATGGAACACTTTTCTGTCGCTTGGGATGAGAGCATAGTGGCTCTTCCCAATCGCCGGGCAGCTCATCGCGAACGGCGTGATGACCGGTTATGAGAATACCACGGCCAAGGTGGCGGCTACGGCCCGCGCAATCGAGCCAAGCAACGCTGTACTGGTCATCATGCTCGGTATCCTCCAGCCATTTAAAAATGGTTTCCAGGTCGGGGACTGTATAATTCCGGGCCATAATAGCAGCCGTCTCAATAGGCATCAGACGGAAACTCACTTCGGTGATAATGCCGGTTAGCCCCATTCCTCCCACAGTAGCCCAAAATAGGGCTTCGTTCTGGTTAGGAGAACAACGTTGCCGCCGTCCATCAGCAAGGATTAACTCTAGCTCTATTACATGAGCGGCAAACGCCTCCTTATGGTGATGGTTTTTACCGTGGACATCGGCGGCTACAGTCCCCCCCAGAGAAACGTATTGGGTGCCTGGAGTGACTGGAGGGAACCAGCCGCGGGGAACGAAAGTCTCTAGAATTTCTGCTAGAGTCACGCCGGCCTCAGCCGTTAATACGCCGGTGGCATTGTCAAAGGCCAAAAATCGGTTAAGCCGCTCAGTGAGTATTACGCGACCTTGGGAAGAAATAGCGGCATCCCCATAACTTCGGCCCTGACCCCGGCATATCAAATGTTCTTCCCCCAAGACACAGGCTTGCGGCATTTTTTCAGGTCGAATCAGAATCGATTCCGCTACGGGATAACGTCCCCAGCCAGAAATAGTTTTACTAAGCGAGGCTGCCATAAGATGTCTAACTTTTTTACACTTCAGCTGCTTTTTTTTGAGTTGTAAAATAACAAAAGTGTTTAGATTATTATAAAAAAATCTAGATTTTCAAGAAAAATTATATTTAAACGACTAATATACATAGCTATTTTTATATTTTTTATTGGGCATGCGCTCTCCCTAAAGCCATCCTCTGTTTTCAAAAAAATTTGATTCCACGTAAGGGGACTTTACATTTTACTGTTTTTCTCTAATTAATTCCTTTTCTGCACTGTGCCAGAATATAAGCTCTAACCAGCGGATTGCCTCTAAAAATGCAAAATAAAGATGTAATTTTGGAATTATATTCACAATAGGACTCTTTTTTGCATAAATTTTTTTATTAATAATATAGTGTAATCGGCTTTACAAGCGGTATCCACTGAAGGATTTTTAATTATGCTAAAAAATATAACAGTTTTCTGGATATTACTCCTTGCTCCATTTTCACCTAGCTGGGCCATTTCCTTTACTTCTTTTGGTCCTAATGGCGAAGGTGGCGCTATTAACGGACAGAATTTTTTTTTGATCGCCAGGGTGTGGTTTTTGAATTAGATGCTTTTCTGAATATTAAAGGCTTAGATTTAAATGGTGGCACTGTCATAGGAACCAGCGCCCAGTTTTCCTTTGATGCCCTCCCACCTGGTCTTACATTTGGTTTCTCTTCATCCTTATCTTCGGATCTCAGCAATCTAGCTCTAACCTATACTCTTTCTAACTCTACTACTGCAAAAATTTTCCCAGAAGTGACCTTTTTCTCATTTTTGGATGGAGATATTGCTGACTTTGATATCAGAGAAATCTTTGAAACCCTAACACCACAAGAGCTTCTGGAAATCTCACTAAACGACTTTGCTGAGGCATCTGGGATCCTCGGCTCTGGCGCTTCCGACAGCGATCCCGATTCTTGGGAAATTGATGAGCCAGAATTTCTTTTTGGCGATATCTTCAATAACCTTTTACTTGGAGCACTCGATAATAGCAACGCTATTCCGATATCTTTCCCAGAAGACGCCTCCCTAGCCCTAGGGTTTAATTTAGGAGATCTAAACCCATTTGAAACCGCAACAATAGATGTCTTCTTGTCTGAAAGTGGCAACTCCATTGGAAATTTCTTCTTAACCCAACGAGACCTTAACCCAAATTCCTTTACCTCCATCACAATGTCAGGCCAATCCAGCGTCAAGCAGAACCCAATTCCCCCAATTCCAGAACCTCCTACTTGGCTACTACTTACCGCAGGACTAGCAGCCCTGAAACTCTCTTGGCAGCTAAAAATGGATTCCACTAATCCTACATTATAATGTTACGCCTGGAACCAATTAGACTTCAAACGTACGTAAACTATCCCTAACCAACGATGCACTTTTATCTGCCGCCCAAACAGCAATATAAAAGTAATCATCAGTGATTGGGTAGGAATCGAATAGCGTGTGTTACCGTATTCAAATAATGCTTGCACCAAGGAGGTAACAATGATGAGTACGGTAATAACTAGCGGAACTCGTAACGCAGGTTCAGCATAACCTTGAAATAGGGCAACCTTTACAATAAGGCCAGCAGCAAAAAATATAAATAACAGATTCATAACCCTGATCAGCCCTTGTTCAACCCACCAAAGGCGCTCAAGGGAGGCGGCCACTGTAGGGGATATTATTTTGGTGGGTTTCCAGTAATTAGGCGCAACCCAGAAGGAAACCCATGATTTAAAGACGCTTTGCAAATATAAGGCAGGATGCTCCACAAAAAGTTGGAGCGAGAGGCGGGCAAGCTTCCGCGAGAGATCCACGTGACTTAGGCCCGTTGCTGCCATAATCTCACCCTTTGCCTCAAAGATTGTCATACTGTGATTCCCGCTCTGCTTCACTTTTTTCTCCCGGTATCGGAGATAGATATCTCGTAACTTGGACGGCGGCGCCCGCTCGATAAAACCACCGCTATGATTGCTGAGGTTATACCCCATAAAAGTTGTGATTCCAGCATAATCAAGAGTTATCTTGTTAAAGCCGATCCACCCTGATACGGGTAAAGCAAAACAGAGCAAGACGATGAGAGGGATACAAATCCGATTGCGCCCTCGAAAAAACAAGATCGCTAGCAAGATGTACAAAGGACCAACAAAAGCAAAGAGGGGGTGGGTGAGCGCCAAAAGCGAGCTTGCGCCCCCAAGACCAACCGCCGGCCAAAATTTCCGTTCACTTACTAGCAGCTTTGAAAAAATAAATACTGAGAATATCAGCAGGAAGGACGATACCGACTCCGTCAGAAGATTTGCCTCAAATAACAGCTCATTTAGGGCCAAGGAATGAATGGTCCCCGCGCTGAAAGCAAGGCTCACTTTCCGTGTCTGCTCAAATACCAATACAAATAAAAGAAGCGAGGCCGAAACCCCAAGCACGGATTGAAGAAACCAGACACCAAAAGGGTTTTTCCCCGCAAGAAGCAACAGCAGCGGGTAAACGGGAGTTCGGGTCCCATCATATTCGCTAAAGTCCAGGCGAACCAACTCTCCGGCGAGCTGCAGGTAAGTGCCCGTATCAGGCCATATCACCGGCGCATAGACAATCCACAGGAACACCCTCACGAGGATGCAGATTCCTAAAAGCCAAAATAATCCTTGGCATACGGCCTGCCTTTCGGAGAGTAAAATAGATTCCCTTTCCTTTATCATCTTGGAACCATAAGCTCTTTAATATTAATTTATCCCGTCAACCGTTTCATACGGGTTGATAATTCATCACATACTTCAAGGATGGCCGAATCAATTTCGGGAGGAGGCTTTCGGCGCACGGAGCTAGCGACTACCTTACGGCTCACACGCGGCGTATAAGTAATGCCAAGAAATGCAAAAAGCTCATTGAGTATTTCAGCGGGGCGCTGGACAAGCTGCTCGTAACATACCAAACGTACGCGGGAATCCTGATCCAAATTTTGCTCGAAAAAAAGAATATTGCGGAAGTACCAAAAGAGTGCGCAGGCTGAAGCATTGCTGATTCCAGGATGATAAAGGGATCTGATTAAGGCATGGGTTTTACCCGACATCCCCCGACCACGCCATCCGGCAGTATTGCGGTCTTGAACAATACGCCGAATGCTCTCTGGCATCCCAGTCCAAAGCGCTAGGTGGGAATTCACGACATCTTCATAACTGCGCACTAGCCATACGCCCTTGGAAGGCATGAATTCATCCAATAAATGGCGCAGTTCTTGAAGCTCACAAAGTGCTTTGAGCACCACATGCTGGGCACTAGATTCCTTTACTAGCCTGTGAATAACTTCTCGTGAACGCATCTCATAGCTATCAAAAGCACGCTTATCACGCTCATGATAAACCACGGTCTCATAATCTCGTTCAAAAACATCCATTAGCATATTGGTTCCCGATCTCTGAACCCCTGCAATAAAAATAACCTGTTTGACAGCTTTGCAGGACGGAGATAGAAACAGCGTTTGATAAGCTTTTTTCCTGAGAAGAAAAGTACGATGCTCAACTTTCGCAAGCGCGGGAGAAAAGCGACTATGGCTTTTCATAGATGTCTTCCAGAGCTCTCTTCAGGAAAGCTTTCGCTCTGGCTCTTGCTCGAAAAAGATCCCTTACCTACCCTAGGAGGGGGGTGCCAATCAGAGCGCACCCCTTTACCTGTAAAGGCTGTAGCTGAACGGCGACTAGCTATCCGCTCATCAGACAAAGCCTCCCGCCAGAGCAATGCTGCTAAGACGACAAAGAGATAATAAAGATCGAAATAAGCTAGATTCAAAAAAGCTCCTGTAACAGCGTATCCAACAAGGCCAACCCTCAGCGCCCACGCATATTGTCCTATCCACCGCAAATCAGAGATTTCTAAAGTCCATTTCTTAAGCCGTCCCAACCGTCGGTAAGTCAGGAACAAAATTATCATAAATAGACTGAGGCCAACAAAACCATGTTGTCCTAGCATCTGAAAATAAATGCTATGAGCTACATGAGCGCCTTCCATTACATAATAATATTTAGGATCAAGATAAGTATGCCACCGAGCAGTATCGCCTTCATACTCAAACCCCCCCCCGCGCAAGGGTCTATCAATTGCGATATTCCAAGCAAGGTCCCATGCCGCAATACGCTGCATCGACGAGGCGTCCATTTCATAGTTTTGAATGCTCTCCGCCCGATTAAATAGCTTTTCGGGGACAAATGCTAAGCCGCCAAAGAGTATAGGTATGAGCATAATAACCAGCAAGGCTTTATTACGCCATCTCATAAACAGCAGCACAGAAACTACTGCAAGCCCCAACATCGCGCCTCGTGAATAAGTGAAGGGAACTGCAATAAAGGTAAGGGCAAAAGTGGCATATAAAAGCCGACGAAACCAAACTCGCGCTTCCTGTTGTGCAAAAACCAAAAGAAGAGGCAATCCCATTACCATAGCTAGCCCTAGAAAATTGTTACCTGCTAGAAAAGACTTAGGTGGTCCCATTACATGGAATTGCCCACCTGTAAGAATGGTAAATAGACCACCTTTAAAGCCATAAAAACCTAGACTCAGAGTTGCGACTAGAAGCAGCCAATAAATCCGCTGTTTGCCATAGATGAGTATCGTCGTTACATAACTCATTAAAAAAATCTTTGCCACCTTATCCCACTGTTGCCAAGCAGCATCAGGTGCCCAGGCGAAGAACGTGGTAAAAGTCATATACCCAAAAAGCACCAATAAGAGTCGAAGTTCAGGTGTCCAGGCAATAGACTTCCTATCTCGCACCAGCAGCATTCCCCCTAATATCGCAATCGCCACTAACTGCGCAAAGGGCATATCCCAAGCAAAACCCCACGTCAACCGATGAGGATTCATAATGCTTATCCATGTCCATACTAAAATACCAATCCATGGACGTAAAAAACAAACAGGCAGCAAGGCAAAAATAACCCCTGTGATCAGGATATCGCGAAACGGCATTAGCGAGTTATACTGAAGTAATTTTTAAAATGTGAATAGATTTAATTTTTTTCGGCGCTAGATACCGAAATCTTAGTTTCTTACAAAAAACTTGCCGAAAGTGGCACGGAAAAAGCGTTATGTCAAGAATCCATTCAGCAAATTCCTTAGTACACTCTTTAGTACTCGATAACGCCCTCAAGGGCCCGGATGCGTCAGCACTCGTGCATGGTGACCAAACTCTAACTTACGCCTCCCTCGGTGAAACGGTCGAAGCCTGCGCTCGTGGGCTTCTAGCGCTTGGACTTGCTTCCTCCGAGCGCGTTGCCATATATTTGCCCAAACGCCCCGAAACGGTAGTTACCCTCTTCGGCGCTGCAGCCGCCGGCGGCGTATTTGTACCTATCAATCCTTTGCTCAAACCCCGGCAAGTTGCTCACATCCTTCGAGATTGCAATGTCCGGGTACTCGTCACCGCCAGCAACCGTATTGATTTTTTACAAGATGCGCTTGCTGAATGCCACGATCTGCGAAGCCTCGTCATTGTGGATGCCCCGACTCAGACGATTGAAAAATTAGCGCAGCCAATGGCTATCTCCTGGGAGCGTCTCTTATCACTGGGAACTACTCAACAATCCCCAGGGCATCGCCGTATTGACAGTGATATGGCTGCCATCCTCTACACTTCTGGAAGCACGGGACGCCCTAAAGGCGTGGTGCTTTCCCATCGAAATTTAGTCGCAGGTGCGCAAAGCGTAGCCCAGTATCTGGAAAATAATTCCAACGATCGTCTACTCGCGGTATTGCCCTTAAGCTTCGACGCCGGCTTTAGCCAGCTCACGACCGCCTTTTCTGTCGGCGCAAGCGTAGTACTAATGGAATATCTGCTGCCAAAAGATGTCATTAAAAGCATCACTCGCCATGGGATCACAGGGATAACTGCCGTACCCCCCCTCTGGGTCCAACTTGCCTCCCTTGCCTGGCCCCCCGAAGCCGCGGATACTCTGCGGTATATTGCCAATACCGGAGGCCGAATGCCCAAAGCAGCCACGACAGCCTTGAGACGATCTTTGCCTCAAACCAAAGTATTTCTGATGTATGGACTCACAGAAGCATTCCGCTCCACCTACCTTCCTCCTGAAGAAGTTGATAAACGCCCCGATTCCATTGGCAAAGCCATCCCCAACGTAGAAATCCAAGTAGCCCGCGAGGATGGCAGCCTATGCCTGCCTGGGGAATCAGGAGAGTTGGTACACCGGGGTGTCCTGGTAGCCATGGGTTACTGGAACGATCCTAAAAAAACGGCGGAACGCTTCCGTCCTACTCCAGGGCAACCCCCTGAACTTCCTCTCACCGAGATAGCGGTATGGTCCGGTGATACAGTACGTATGGATGAGGACGGTTTCTTCTACTTCATCGGCCGCCAAGACGAGATGATCAAAACCTCCGGCTACCGGGTAAGCCCAACCGAAGTAGAAGAAGTCCTGTACCAAGCAGGGCTTGTAGCTGAAGCTGCAGTCGTGGGTGTGCTCCATCCAAAACTTGGCCAAGGGATCGTCGCCATAGTAAAACCAAACAAGGATAATTTTGATCCTGAGGATTTATTGGCTACTTGTCGCGCCGAACTTCCGAATTTTATGGTTCCTCTTGCCGTGATAGTTTCCGAGAATCTACCCCGAAACACGAATGGTAAGATTGACCGGCGCGCACTCGCCATGGAATTCGAACTTCTATTCAAGGAACAAACCGCCCCATGAATACACCCCTCCCTCACTCACCCTTGGACTACTTCCCGATAAAAAATGACTGCCTTCTCGTCGGAGGAGTTCCCCTTACCGAATTTGCGGCCCGTGTCGGCAGCACTCCCTTTTATGCTTATGAGCGTCGTCTGATCAGTGAACGAATCCAGCACCTGCGTACTCACTTACCGTCCGAAATCTACATTCATTATGCGCTTAAGGCAAACCCCATGCCAGCCTTGGCAGGCCATATAGCACCGCTGGTGGATGGACTCGATGTGGCTTCTCTAGGAGAACTGAGGGTGGCATTAGATACAGGCACACCACCGGAGAGCATTAGCTTTGCCGGCCCTGGAAAATCCGACGCGGAACTTGCAGCTAGCCTAGCGGCAGGAATCACTATTAATATGGAATCCGAAGGGGAAATGGAGCGTATCGCCCATTTAGCAGAAAAACAAGGACGCCGTCCAAGAGTAGCAGTGCGAGTAAATCCTAACTTTGAGCTTAAAACCTCCGGGATGAAAATGGCGGGAGGGCCTAAACCCTTTGGCGTAGATGCCGAACGCGTTCCCGCCATGTTAGCCCGGATTAACACCCTCGATCTGGATTTCCAGGGCTTTCATATTTTCAGCGGCTCCCAAAATCTTCGAGCTGAAGCCATCATCGAAGCACAGGAGCGCACTTTCACGCTGGCTCTCGAACTTGCCCGTTCAGCCCCCACGCCAGTGCGTCTACTAAACATTGGTGGCGGTTTCGGCATCCCTTATTTTCCAGGCAACAAACCCCTCGATCTTAGACCTATCGCTGACAATCTTGCGGCTTCTCTTCCCAAGCTACAACGACAAATCCCTGAAGCTGAAGTAACACTTGAACTCGGTCGTTATCTTGTAGGCGAAGCCGGCATCTATGTTTGCGAAATCATTGATCGCAAGATCTCTCGTGGTCATGTATTCCTCATCACTAATGGCGGACTCCACCACCATCTCGCCGCTTCCGGCAACTTTGGGCAAGTCATTCGCAAAAATTACCCGGTCGTAGTCGGTAACCGGATTCAGGGCTCAACCCGCGAAATTGCCAGCGTCGTAGGACCGCTCTGCACCCCGCTCGATCTGCTTGCCGATCGGATGGAGCTTGCCCAAGCTGAAGCAGGAGATCTCATCGTCGTTTTCCAGTCCGGCGCCTATGGCCGCTCTGCGAGTCCTCTGGGCTTTCTAAGCCATCCAGTGCCGGCTGAAGTGCTGGTGTAGCCATTACCTCTCAAAGTTGAGATCCGTGGCAATCGTCTCCTCCAAGCATTCAGCTAGGGATGCTACACGGCTACGCCTTGAGCTACGAGCGATCTCTGCTTCGCTTGCCACGGGGGCTGTGCCATCCTGAAGTTGCTTAAGGAAATCTTGCAGTGTTGCCGTGATAGCCGCAGCCGAATCAAGGGGGGCAACGGTTTCAATACCCGCCTGCCGCAACACCCTCGCAGTGTCTCCCTCAGAATCCGTAAGCCCCAAAATCGGCCGCCGTGCGCGCAGGTATTCATAAAGCTTTGCTGGAATTTGATGGTTGCAATTGCTTGCCTGTAAAATCAAAAGTCCATCAGCTGTAAGCATCTCAGCAAGTGCCCCACGATAAGGGATATGGGGTTCAAAGTGCACAATGTCATCAATGCCCCATTCGCGCAAAAGCTGCCTGAAGTAATCCTCCGAACCACTGGCCCGGAACACCACCTGTAGGCTTTGAGCGGTGATCTGGCCTGATCGCTTCAGGCTTGCCAGTGCCTCGAAAAATGCACGGGGATCCCGTTCGTTAGGATACACTACCCCACTGTGTACAAGCCGAAACGGCCTCGGAGAATCCCTCAATGAAGGCAAAGAAACCGTATCAAAAATAGAATCTTCGTAACCATTCTCAATAAGAACCCATGTTTTATCGGAACGCTCTGGGTAACGCTCGGCGTACATACGCACCGCCCCAGGCGCGGTGAATATCGCTCGCGTGCAGCGGTGCACTGTAGCCGCTTCAACCGCACGATAAGCGCGTCGTACCCGTGGATTAGACGGATAATTATCCTCCGTCATGGAATCTCGGAAATCGGCAATCCAAGGAATCCCGCTCAGCCGATGTAAAGTTAAACCAATGAGATGGGCCGTAGCAATCGGATAAGTAGACCAAAGAACCTGGGGACGATAACGACGAATAAGCCTCAGTCCCGCGGGCACAGCTCCGAGCCACCAACTTACCCAGCGATCCGGAAGCGCCAGGAATCGACTATAGCGACCTCCCAATGCCAAATGGCGCGCAGTATCAAGCCCAAAAGCACGATACACGATAGTTTCAGAGCCAATGTCAGCCAATTGGTCGTCACAGCGCCGTTCATAGGCACGAGGGTAGATGCTCAGAATGATGGGCTGCCAATCATGTTCGGGAAGATCGCGGGAGAAAGAGAGAGTGCGCTGCATACCGCTGCTGCCGCTGGCGGGCGGAAAATGATAAGCGATCATCAATACTCGCTTTACCATGACCGCACCCATTCAAGGGTCCACTGAGCCACCTGATCCCGCCAAACGCGGCGGGAGAAGGTATGGTCCGCAGTCGACAACTCGCGACGCTCAATGCTTCTACTGCGAAGCAAGCCGCGCCAAGCGGATGAAGACGAGATGGTATCGCGAAACTCATTCGCTGTCAGATCCTTGCCGCTTAGTATCAAGAGCGTCCTGCCCTGGAATTGCTCTAAAGCTTTATATACCCGCTTGGGCAACGGCAATATTTCTTCAGTCTCAACTTCATCAACCTTCTGCCGCCAGGAATTAGCTTTCCTTAATATATCTCCCAATGAACGCAGTGAATCCTTATAATCAAATTCCCGGCGCCAAAACTTGCGCCAAAAGTCGCCGCTAACTAACCTTCTAAAATAATAATGCTTGAGGTAAACGGCTGCCTGCCCTTCCTCCGTTCGCACCCAGGGGTTCAACAACACCAAACCTGCTACTCGCGGATCTGAGGGCGCATAAAAACAGGCCGCCGAGGCGGCATCGCAAAGGCCCCAAATCACGATTTCTCTTAACCCTGGCGCAGCTTCTAGAAAAGCATCGATCGCTGCACGGATATCAACTTCAATATTCTCAAAGGTACGAGTACCGCCACCGCTGTCTCCCATTCCACGGTAATCGAAACGGAATACAGGAACTCCCGCTTCCGCCAACCAGCGGGCAAACAATACAAACTGGCGATGACTGCCTACCCGGTATTGGGGGCCACCAACAACGACCAAGACACCCCGGGTGGCGTACTCTGAACCTCGGTGCAAGATGCCAACGAGAAGCTCTCCAAGGCAATGGAAGGTCAGTGCTTCTTCAGCCGTCACCCTGGACACCGACTGTCCGTTATAAATATGCGTTATGTCTCCCCTGGCTTTGAGTGCGCCTGGAAACCCCTCTACCCTATACCCATTCCCAACATAGTTCATCATACGAATGTCTCATTCATCAGTGAGAATCAAGCACTTCCCGGAATCTTGCAATCATCCAGTCTAATTCGCTTTGGCAAAGCCCTTGGTGGCAGGGAATCTGAAGAAGCCGCATCCGGTAATCTTGACTTACTAAGCATTCCGAATATGCGATTTCCTCCCACCGCCAAATAGGAACCCGGAGTCGTTTTAAAGGCGCAAAGTCACGAGCCGGCGCTTTTAATAAAATAGGAAACATATAGGGTATCACCCCTGGGGGCAGGACTGGAAAAACTAATTCCGTACGCGGCAAGCCGGACAATTTTTCAGACAGATAACGGTAGTGCATACGCCGTCTCTCAGCATTCTTTGCTTTTCCACTCCAACATGTTACGAGACGCGAAGCGTGCGTTGCACGAAGGCCGATTTCTTCGGGGTTAAAGCACTGCATTAATTCATCTACAGATGGAATATTTGGTTCTGACCCAGCAGCAGTAACTGTCGCTCTCTCAGAGCGTAACACTTGCCGTATAGTGGCAGCTAACCCTGCCATAGCCCCTAGAACCTGGAGGCGATTATAGCGGGTTGCCAACCCCACCATCTCATAAGCTGCTTTTACTTGTCCAAACAAACCAGAGGAATGTAAGGTACCGGTAATGCGAGAGGCGGGACATAATATACCGCCGTCTACCGCCGGAAAAAATTTCGGCATACTGGCAATAGAGAAATCTCCAACACTCCCGAGTGGAGATCCTTCGGATTCGCCGAAAAAAGCATGGGCACAATCCTCAATCAAAGCTATGCCATGCTCGCTACATAGTGTCCGTACTAACGCGAGAGGTTGTGGAAAGCCAAAGAAATGTACCAATAAGAGCGCCTTGGTGCTTCGTTCAAGCTTATGCCTTACATCCTCAAGGTCAATCTCAAGATTAGGCTTAAGTTTGTAGAAACGAACCGTTGCACCCAACCATAAAATCGGCTCGATCATCGAACGACAGTGATAAGCAGGCACCAGCACCGCACTACCAGGACCTGTTCCCATGGCCTGGAGAGCCATAACTATTCCAATCCGTCCGCGCCGAACCGGCAAAGCATCACCTTCGAAGAAACGGCTACGATAGCTTTGAGTTCCCCCTCCAAATAAAGAATTAGCACTCAACACTGGAAGCACGGGCACCATAGGTTTTGGAAATAAGGCGGCTTCCTCGTTGATCGGATGGAATTTCACACGTTCAGCCTGCTTACTCATATCCTCTCATTAAAATTCAATCTACTAGACAGGGTTACCGCTCTTACCCTTGCCATAATGCTCCAACTCTCTTCGTAGTCGCTACACCCCATCGATAGAGAGGATATCGATAATAATTTATATGATAAATGGATCTTGAACCCGTACACCAGGCAAGTTGGTCTTGGGTAGCATTAGTATAGAACTCGAGAGTACTTCCTTTTTCTTCCTGAAAGATACGCTCTAAAAACAAATATAACAACAGACGCCCGGGCGCATATCGAGAAAGCGCCTCATCAAAGGCCGTTTTTAGTATTACAGTCATGTCGCCCCCGGTAATGGTTAGACGGGAAGCAGCAAGCTTATCTCCTAAATAGAGATTCCAGGCTGCAGCGTTTCCCTCTTGGGCAAACGCCTCCATTACTTGTCGATAGAATTGACCTTGTACATTATTTCTATGTAATGCGGTTCCCAATCGCCCCTTCCAACCTTTGGACTCAAGCTCTCCGTACTGATCTACCGCTTCTCCCATAGAGTCTAAATTTCGTATAACTTCCAAACGAGGAATGAGGCCCACCTTTTTTACGCGCCGCAGATAGCGATAAATATTTTTCTTCAGATTCTTCGACCGTTGATTCCAAAAGGCATCAAAGGAACCTTCCAGTTTGATTTGTATAGTATTCCAGTGGGGTATAGTCAGCATGTGTTTATAATCCATCGGTCGCATCTGAATAGCGTAGTCCGAATCCTGGCAGGCAAGTCCCAAACCCCAAGCGTAGCCGGGCAGAGCAGGAAATAATTTACGAAGTGCCGAATAGCCTGCGCTGCCTCCTAATAGGGCAGGTCCAATGGGCGCCTGACTTGGCAGAAACGTATTCCACATTCCATTTCTCTCCGATCGAAGCAGCAGCAAGCCAGTGACAGATTCACCCTCCTGATATACGACGAGAAAGACATCGTCGGCACCAAAATACTCAAGCAATAAACCAACAAAGCGGATATCCAATAAAGGATGGTTTTTATAGTGATGGGAATTTAACTGCTGCCAATGAGTCCTATAGGTTGTTATCAATTCCCTAGCAGGCACTACACGCCAAAACCCAAACTCCTCCGCCCCACTACCAGAGGGAGGGCTAATCCAAGAAAACCGCTGCATCAAACTAAAACTTCCTTATTGACCCCAACTTAACCAATGAGTTGTCTCATCCACTAATTCCGGTACCACCGCGATCTCCTGGGTGGCCCAAAACGCCTCCCCTATAATCATAGAGACAACCACAGACACCCCATCGCTGCGCCAGGTTTCAATGACTTTTTGGCTTACCGGAGAGAGGGGGCGATCTTCTAATAGCGCTACTTCGAACCAGTACACAGATATACCCGTAGGAATTCCTAACTTTAGAAAGTTTTTTTGCATCAGAGCCACTGAGAGAGCCGGCGCCAATTCATAGCCAGCGACTTCCACTAATTCGCCTGCTAAAAGCCGATCTTGGAGGCTATTCACACTCTCTCTCCTCTCTCTACCTCCTATCATATTTGCAGCCACTCTTAGGCGTAAAAACTGCGTTAACATTACTCTGCCATCCACTACAGGCTGCCAAAGCACTAACCGATCAACCTGGTCCTTAAGTTCAAACGCTAACTCCAATGCAAGCAATCCGCCTACCCTGATCCCCCATAAGGTAACTTTCTGAGTTCCTTTCTCAATTAGCCACCTACAAGCAGCACTCAGGTCTGCTTTCCACACATCCCACCGCGCCTCACTAAACTCCCCACTGCTATCCCCAGTTCCATATAGATCTACAACTAACACTCCATACCCCGCGCCGGCAAATCGTTCCGCCTGCAAAACCACCATGCGTCGGCATTTATTCATTTCCTCAGCAAAAGCAGGCACATGGAGGATAGCTTTCCTAGGAAAAGAGCTATTTCCCACTGGCGGATAATAAATTGCACAAAGGGGTCCTCTAAGGCCCGGTAGAAAAAAAATATGGCGTTTTAACGATAAATCGATCACGAAAGCTTTTTATTCACAAAATCCGCAAGGCTTCCCACCGTCTCAAAGGTGGATGCCTCCACCTCATCATCATCCACTATAAAACCGTACTGCTCTTCTAGAGCAGTAATAATAGAAACTACCGCCATAGAATCGAACTCTGGCACAGCACCTAGCAGGCACGTCTCAGCTGTCATGGCCTGGCGGGTCCGATCACTGAGCTGCAACACCTCACTAACGATGAGAATAGTTTCACCGACAGTATGAACATTGACAGTATTTGCGTTCCTTACTACATTTTCATTCATTGGGGTTTCCCCTCCTAACTTCTCTAATTAAGCATAAAATGATCCGGCACGAAAAGCCTTGACCTGAGGTACGCCTGCTGCGTGCAGATGTTTGAGTCCCCACTGGATCAACTTGCTCTGCTCATTCAGGGAAAAATTGCGCATTAAATAACCTCGCCGTTTCGGGAACAAAGACTGCTCAAGCTTATCGATCCACTCGGGGTGAAGATGAAGGTGGATTTCAGGGCCTGCTTCCTGAATAAGTCCCACAATCTCCGCGAGCGGCTGCACACCAAAACGGAGCACAAACAACGATTCGACAAAGAAATACCCCTTGAAGCCCATAATCATTGAGGATCTGAAGGGTCATAGGAAGGCCATAATCGCCCGCCTTGCCGGATCGTAGATATAGCGGCGGAAAGCTCCTGGGATCGCTCATCCAGCCGGTTCCAGCTATCTGGCCAAATCTCAACGTCAACAGTGGAAAAAATGTTCAATGACACTCCTTGGAACGCCCAGCTTTTCCAAAATTACCCTTTATTTCAGTGCCCATGGGCCTGGAGCCAAAGCTCCAACATCATCAATATCCACACTAATTCGCCATAATAGGCGGTATGTCCAGTTCGGTGAAGCCTAATGGCCCGATCAAGAAACTCAGGGCGGAAATAGGGACGCTTTTTGAGAGAAAGAAGGCTTTCATAGGCAAGCTCCTGGAGCGGCACATGCTCCACCATCCATAAGCCAAAGGGCAGTCCAAACCCATGCTTTTCCTTCCTAATAGTTTCCAGGGGAAGGAAATCCCGCATGGCTTCCTTATAAAAATAGCGAAGGCGCTGTCCCTTGAGCTTCAGCGCCGACGGCACCTGGCAGGAGAATTCAATAAGGGGGTCATCCAGCAACGGATAAACCACCTCTACCCCGGCAAGGGCACACATCCGTCCCACCTTGCGAAGATCATTATCCGCAAGGGTCTGCTGCCAATCCAAGTACATCATACGATTAAGGGTTGAAGCATTTTGGGGTGTCGAATATCGCTTACGTTGCAGGAATAGGGGCTCTTCAGGCGCTAGGGTCGCCAAAAAGTCTGCTTGAAACACCTCTTCGGCGCCTTCCCGCTGAAGGAAGTTATAAGCTTCTAAGCGATCCGGTAACGGCGTCATTGCCTGGCGCACGTAGCTTAGCGCCTTCCGCACTACGCCCATGGACTCTGGTAAACGGAATAAAAGCGGCTCTAATACCCTTTTGCGCAGAATAAGTGGTATCATTCCATAATATTCGAAAATCTGCTGTTTAGCATAACGCACATTGCCCGCAAAGAGCTCATCACCCCCATCCCCCGCAAGCAGATACTCCATTCCATCGTTAGCGGCAAGTTTAGCGCAATAGTAAGCTCCTACCGCCGAAGAATTGCCAAAGGGTTCATCATAAACCCGAGCGATTTCCGGCACTATCGCACAAACATCTTTAGGCGTGACATAGTATTCATGCTGCTTTGTGCCGAAGTGCTGAGCTGCGGTACGCGCATACCCCATCTCGTCATACCCGCTTGCCGAAAAACCGATGGAATAGGTATTGGCATTGCCCGACTGCAATTTGGCAAGCATACCTGCTAGGGTCGAGCTGTCTAGGCCACCGCTCAGAAAAGCACCGATTCTCCGCCCCTTGCTAAGGCGTTCAACCGATTCGAAAATAAGAGCATGCATCTGCTCCCCTAACACCTCGAGACTGGCGCTATTAGTTTCATCGAAAAGAGGCTCCCAATAGCTTCCCACGTAGGTTTGATTGCCATCATATTCTACATAATGCCCCCCTGGCAGCTTGCACAAGGCTGAGTAAATGGTACCAGGACTCGGGACCATATGGGAATGGACATAATTGTAAATCCCTTGGGGCGAGAGCGAAGAGTCGGCGCTTGGATGGACCCGTACACTATCGGCACTTGAGCCAAAAACGAATCCACCGCCGGCCACCGTGTAGTAGAGAGATTCCTGCCCGATGCGATCCACGGCCGCAAATGCCCGGCCAGAACGGTCATCCAATACAGCAATGGTGAAGGCACCATGAAGGTATTGCAAAAGCCCAGTTCCGTAATGTCGATAAGCTTCGCCGAGGGCATCTCCCTCCCCTCGTTCACGGGCAATGCGTTCAAGCTTCGGATCTGACCACCACGGCTGGCCTATAACAGCAGCGACTAAGCCATCTGGGAGTATGCCTAATTTCCGCTCAGGCGCCGCACAAGCCACTCGCTCCATCAAAACCCTATCTAATTTCCCTGAAAGCTGTAGGCCCTTACTCATCTCATGGAGCAACTTCTCATCCCTTAGTTCTCTAGCAGAGAAATTAGTTAACCCACAAAGTCCCATCATAATTCAAATATTATCCCATTACTTTAAACGGCTTTCCTTTACCCCAAATAATTTACTGTCCGAATACAGTAAAACTTAGCGCGCTATAACCTCAGAAACAGCGTAAAACTGATCTGGGAGTGATGGTTTCAAAAAAACAAAGGAGAAGTGTTAAAAAGGAACTTAAAGATGCGAAGACATAATTCTATTAACGCTTATACTCAACTGGTCCACTACTACTAATTAAGGCCAATATCCCTCTTTCTCTAAAAGTTTCTTTAAACCCGGCAAAGGATATCCTAGCTCATAAGCCGTGGCAGCATATTTTTTAGCAAGCTGATACTTTTTAAGCTCAAAATAGAGCAGCCCAAGATTATAATTCAACTCTGAGGAGTCGGGGATTAAATCCAGTCCAATCTCATATTGTTCTAGAGCTTGCTCCATCTCTCCACTTTTATGCAGATGTATGCCATACAGCATTCTCACAACGCCATCTTTAGGGCGAAAACGTATAGCGCGAACGAAGTAGCATTCTGCTGATCGGCGCCATGTCCATGTTATCTTCTGGGGCAAAGTACCCCTCTGCCGGCGTTCGAACCGAGAAATGGTATACAATGCATCATGGTGGTTGGGAAAATGCACAAGCGTATAGTTTAAATTCTCCATAATATGCATGGGATATGAATCGAACTGACGAATCTCGAAAAAGAAATGAGCACGATTGACTAGTTTTAAGTGACGCCGCGCGGCAGGATGCGGGTCTAGATAATCATCCTGGCGATCTTGGTAACGGACTGTCTCGGGCAGCAAACTACCACAACGCTGCTGAGCCTGAGTCACCATCGGAGTTATTGCAGCTAATATCAGGAAAAGAAAACTGAGCTTTAACCAGCTTCGCATACTAACCTCACCTTCACCACCGAGATCTAAGTATCATTTCGCCCTATTAGTAGTCCTACCGACTTCTAATCCCAAGTTTGGTAACAATTCTCTGAAAAAATTACGCCTCTCCCACCACCTCAATTATAAGCTAAGCTGCCAAAGATAAAAGATGAGAAACCTATAGCCCAATTTAGCAGGACCTTAACATGTGCGCTCTCATTTGAATAAAACCGCAAGCAAAAAAATTCGTCTCGACCTCTCGCGATACTTCCCCTTTCTCATGGAGCGTTACGGTCCATCTGGCAAAGATTGACTCACAATTGCTATACATCACTTCCAGAACACCGCTTAACCAAGGAATCAAAAAATGCTTGCTCGATAAACTTTCCCTAAATCCGACATAGCAACATAAAATCTTAAATTTCTATCATCTTAGTACCTTGCCGTACGATACAAAAACCGACCGTACCGTAGGAATTAAACTTGACTTGACACTTAAGCACTCATTTCTCACGTCCAATATCATTAAGGATAGCCTGAATTTGACTCTGGTCGTATTTACGGCCAGAAAATTAGGAGATAAAACGGGTATTTGGATTAGCTTCGATAAATTCCTGCACTGCCTGCGTTCCCCTGAATTTGAGAGTTCTTCATCATTCCGCTTCGGAATAAGCAAACGGCGTACCAGCACTGCGGTAGTTCCACAAGAGACGCAACATAAATCGGCTTGGGGTGCGATCCCAAGGCGTGAAGCGTGGTAATTGCCAAATATCACTTTGAGCCGAAGCAACGCCCCAGGCGGTAGAAACCGCAGCTTCAAAATTTAGATTTTGAGCAATATCCGCATGTTCCTGAAGGTAGTCTTTTCCAGGTTTACCGTTAGGATAGGCAAATAAACGCACCGATTCGCCCAGCAGATCTTCTAGTCGAGCCTTGCTTGTCGCCATTTCTTGTTCTGCGGATGCCCGTCCCAGTGATGCTAAAATAGGATGGGTATGAGTGTGGGCTCCAATCTCCATCCCTGCCTGGTGAAGCTGGCGCACTTGGATAGAAGTCATCATCAAGCTATGGGAAAGTGATTTTTGGCAACGCTGAGTGAGCGCTTGAACCTGCTCCTCCCGCTCCTCGCTGGGAAGATATTTTAGTCGGACAAGGATTTGTTCAATCGCCGCCAAACGATCTACAGTACTTACTAAAGGGTAGATGTCTAGCCCCATATCTGTTAGATCAAAATCTCCATTAGGCATATGGCGCAGCGTTTCAATGACCTTATCGTTCCACATCCACCCGCCATCTAAATAGCCGGTAGCGATAAAAAATGTTGCTGGCACCTTCACTTGCTGCAAAATAGGCAATGCAACCTCCACGTTATCCGCGTAACCATCATCAAAAGTTACGCTAACTGCCCGCGGAGGTAGAGTTTCTTCCCGTAAGCGCCTAACGGCTTCTGATAGAGGGAGTGGATTGAAATAACGCGCCAAGAGTTCCATCTGCCAACGAAATTGCACGGCATCTGGCTCACCCGGAAGCAGGGCGTCTGGCGCCGCTAGCACACGATGATAAATCAGCACCGAAAGGCGTGCCCGTTTGCCGCTGGAGGCAAGTAATGAAGCTAAGGGACGTAGTCCACCCAATACCACCTTGTCAAAACCAGATAGAATTTCTTCTGGCACCTTCTGCTCCAAAGCTATTCCCAACCTTTATCCTATGGCCTACTACAAAACCGGCCTAAAAGACATTCCTTTTTTTACGAGTCTGATCGACTATGAGACTTCAATAGCCCTTTGAGCACTGCCGTTACCCGCTCTTCAAGGGCAGGGGCATTATAGATAAGCCCTTCATCCAGTTGCTGGGCCACATGCCGCAACCAGTAGAGAGAGACAAAAGCGGCATGGTGGTTGGAATCGATACCACAACGATTATAGCTTTCCTCAAGAAATTGCTGCTCTTTCTCATTGAGCTGATCCTTATCCGCAAGCAATGGTATTGTCTGTGCAAGGCTCATATCAGCGTTCAAATAGCGATGGGCGCTTTCCAGATAGTTAAGCGCATCCAATATCGGTATCCCTAAAAGATCAGAATTATCCCAATCAATCACCCCGCTTATTTCGGAGCCTCGAACGAAAATATTACTCGTGCTAAAATCGCCATGCGCTCGTCCACGGCGTACGCGCAGACCATATAGCTGATCTCGTAAATAGGATTTCGCCTCCTCTATAAGGGCTGGATCCTCTAAAGCGTCAGCTACTTGCTCTAGAGGTAAGCTCACTTGGTGCCGATAGAACTCGCCTGACAGTTCCTCTGGCGCCCGCTCATGGAAATCGGAATTAAATATTTGTAAAAAACCCGCTACGGCCTTGAGAAAATCCAACTGGTTCTGTCTTCCCAACTCTGCTCGTAATAGCCGACCTTCCACCCGACTCTCGACATAATAGGGCACCCCTTGAATTTTGCCTGCTGCGAGCGCTCGCGGAAGCAATTCCCGAACCTTCCCCATGGACGCCACCTGCTGAAGGAATTGATGGTTGCGCTCGGCGCCTGCTATAGCAGAATTATTAAAGGGTAATTTTACAATTATTGGACCATGCTTGGTATGACCACTGATGACTCCCTTGCCTTTGCCGGTCGTGTGGAAATGGGCGAAGGATACAGAATTCCCATCGAGGCTGAGCTGAGATTCAATCGCCGCCGCTATCTTCTCCGCTAACGACAAACCGGTAGGCACCCGTGGTGAAGCAATAATTCCGTAGGCGGGAACAAAATTCCGGCTGCGCCGGATATGATCAAAACCCTGAGAGCCAGGAGGCTGCCAAAGATGCTTATCCGTCTGGAGTGGGAGGAGTTCAGCCAGGTGAGTATAACCCGGGGCGAGCCCGTAAACTTCCTGGTGTGAGAATCCAGCGGCGTTAAGGAGCCGTCGGTAACCATTGATGGAATAAGTATAAGTCCGGTAAGGACGACGAGCCACAGCGGTAGAGTAAATATTTGCTAAAAAACGGGGCAACAACGAAGCAAACCACAGACCCGAGTGGTGATCACGACGACCACCAAAATAGCGATAACTCAAACGGTTTTCAATAGCGATAAAAAGCTGACCTTTTGGCTTTAACACCCGCCGTATCTCGTTCAGGAAACGGAGCTGGATTTTACGCGGATTAGCAGCGCCAAAGAAACTTAAAAACGCCCCTGTTGCTTTTTCCAGCCGAGAACCCCCTCGATCCCAAACGCTTTGATCATCGGCTACCCACTCTAATACGCCCGAAAGCGTTACACAATCCAAACTGCCATCCGGAAATGGCAGAGAGGCTCCATCGCCCCCAGCAAGCAATACGATATCGTCATTTGGATTGAAGCGATCAAAGCGTACCCGAGCCAGCTTAAGTCGTTCGAAAGTTAAGTCCAAAGCATACACGCGGCCTGCGCTTGGTGCGATATTTTTAGTCAAATTCCCTAGCCCGCAACCTAAATCAAGAACGTGGGCATTTGGCGGCAACCGTAACAGCAGCTTCCAGGCATAGCGACCGTCAGCAACCAGATTATCGAGCCAGTCGGGGTTTTGTCTCACCCCCCTAAGGAAACGCCGTACAGTATTCGCCCATGGTACGTGGTGCGCCTCACGGGTGAGCTCTCCCATTGCCTCCCGGGAGAGGGGATTAAAATAATAATCATGACGATGGCAACGAAAATCTATAATGCCATCACGAATGGGATAACTGGCGCCACAGGCAACACACCCAAGCTCTGTATCATTGGCCACAATGGCGCCAGCACAACGAGGACAAGCCAGGTCCTCTCGCTGGGTGCGATGCTCATGTGCCATGGTAGAGGCATCCAGCGAGCTCATCTTAATCCCCAAAAAATACGTAACATTTTATTCTTCATAACTTATCCTAATTTAATAACCCTTTGGGGGAGTATCGGCAAGTTAGATGCGCCCAGGAGCCTTTGAGAAAGGGCTCAACTGCCCGGCCAGCAGAGAGAGAGCCCATCCAAGGTACCATGGGGATTCTCCAGAACCGCACCTGAATGCCGGAGCTCAAGGACCGGTGTCCTTGCTGGGGCTCGCAAGGACAAGCCCATTGCCTCACCCTGCAATGACTGGCCTTCGAGCCAGCGCAGTATCGTCGGCACTCCAGCGATGGTCCGTAACCATAGCCAGACACCCTCAAAGCGAATGCCCCACGCCTCTATCCCCGGTGACGCTTCTTGCGGTCCTAGAAAAAGGTAATCCATCCGTTCGCCACAGGTAATTCGGAAAGCCAACCCGCCCTGGTGGCCCTGCATTCTCTGGAGCGAAACGGTCTCTGTTGGTTTTCTACCTGCTGCCAGCAAAAAGGCCGTTAATTCACGGTTTCCCTCACATTTTGTTCTTATCTGAGGGGCCGCCTCTAAGTGGCCATAGTGAGGTGATACCCACCCTCCCAAAGGAGCCAAACTGCCTTCAAGAACCTGGGGGGGGGTTAAACCCTCGCTAAAAGTGATGCCCAGCGACTCTTCATTCGTAACCACACAAATCTCATGGGGCGATCTCCTTTCGACCTTTGCTCCCGGCACCCATTGTAGCCCGAAACTCGCCGCATCGGAGGAGATACCTTCCGGCAATTGGTCATAAACGAGCCAATATTCGCCGAGTACGTGGACTACCCCTCGGCAATAACTATCATAGGCGTTCTGGCTTTCGATTCTTCCCTCAACCCAAGCTCCTACAGCACCCGCAGTTAGGCGTGTCGTGGCTACCCGAGCGGCCACTTCCCGATCTCGGAAATCCCGCTTAAGAGAACCCAGCGGGTCGACACCCCGAATAGATAAACCGTTATGGGCTTCAGGTCCGGCAAAGTAAGCGCGCCACCGGGGAGAATCGGGCGGCCATCGTTCCGCCTGTGTCCGATAAGTATAAGTTCCTCCATCAACTACCATGGGATTTCCAGCCACACTAACATAGATGCCTAACAGATCTGCATGCATATGCCCCCCCATAAGCAACTTGCCAGTTGCTGGTCCGGTACGAAAAACTAGGCGAGTACCCTCATCAGGCTCAGAGAAAACAAAAAACCCGCCTACGGGGTAAGACTTAAAGCGCGGAGATCTTTTCAGTTCTACAGGCGAAGAAGCAAGCTCGCCGCCTAGCAGCCAAAACGCACGCTCAGCCGCTGAATCTTCATAAGGCGAGGGAGAAAGGCTAGAGTCAAAAAGCGCTCGATATAGCTCTCGAATAGCCGCACATCCCCACCCCTCTCCAATATCTAAGGGAAAAAGAGGGTCCTCCGTTCCATTGCCAATCGCTAACGGCGTTGTTTTTGGCCCGCTTAAATCTATCTGGAATGCCAACATCCGTTTCAATCGCTCCAGTATCCAATCTGGTACGGGGCGGTTATTCCGCCGACTCAAGATTACATAGGCGGCGGTCATTTCACAGGTATATTCTTGATAGTGAGTCGAATGCTCAAAACCCGTCCCGTCCTCATAAATCTGCCGGGCCAGTTCACGCAACCATAAGGACTCATAGCGTTCTAGCCATCCCCGCTCTTCGATAAATTCTGGAAACAAAAGCCCTATATACCAGCCCGCAAAGTTATCCAAAAGAAGATGGTTATTGGGGTAAGAATTTCCGAGACGGGGCGCTAAAAACCGCGCATCCGCATACAAAATCTTTAGCACGGCATGCTCCACAGCAGAGCAGCGACCCGAGTAGCTCGCATCGCCTCGCTTCGCAATCAGGAAAGCCAACGCCCAGGAAAGAGCAATGAAGCGCTGAATAACGACAAGGTTACTGAGATAGGGGAGTTTTGAGCATCCAGCGCTAGCTACCTGCATCCAGCCCTCAAGGGTTGCAGCCAGTATAAATTCTAGCGGCGCACCATAAAGAATGGCTAAAGCCAAGCGTGGCGCAAAGGCAAAACGATGGGGCCGCGCGGCATAAAGCGCATCCTCCCCTGGCCCATTGGTAAGCGAGTTCCATGGAAATGCTTTTCCAAGAAGATCCCCGCGTCGGCCATACGTTATAAGACCAGTGCTGCAATCCGAATAGGCACGTTCAAGAAGCCGTCCCCGCCACTGGGGCCGCTCAGCCGCCACTTGCTCCGCAGCCGCCCTGAGTGAAACTGGATCTGCAAAAAACGCGGGCTCAGCGTCTATCCCTACCTTCCTCTCAATGACCCTAGAAGCGCTGAAGGTTGGGCAATAAGGAACGGCAGATTCTCGCCCAAACCAACTGCGAAAACGTGACGAAACTGATTTCATTAGGCAAAAATCTTAAAACTTCAATGGGAGCTATTAAGGAGAAATGCCACTCTCCCTTGATCGGATAAATCGTCCACCAAGGTTTCTCTATTTGCTAGGGCGAGCGTTCTTACGCGCTTCAGCGGAAAGCGGCTGCCGATCAGGCTGATAAAGCCATACATTGTCATCCACATTGTTAATGGCAACGAACACATCGTTCTTTGGAGCATAGCGCCAACGCCCAAAAGTGCCGGCAGAACTCTTATTAGGGGTTGGCCCCTCGCCACTAGGTATATCAACCCTCCAGGTAAGTTTAGCAGGATCAAGGATATAGACCTCATTTGTCTGAGCACCGCGACACTTAGGGGCTCTGCCACACCAGGCGACGATTTGATCCCCGACGGGATCATAGGCGACACCAGGAGAACGGGTGTTGACAATTGCATCACCCCCCTTAGTGGGAATAGCCGCCAGCGTAAAAGGAGGGTGAAGGAGAAGTGTATTGACGGTTCCATCACCCACAAACCAAATCTGGTGGCGCTTAGTATCCAACGTGCCAGTTCTAAAGAGCATATCTAAGTCGATCCCCGAAATTTTTTTCGTCCACTTGTTAGTAAAAAAATTAAAACTGAATAATGCCTGTTGTACTCTTGAACTATTTTTAGCATAAACCTCTCGACTTTCTGGGTCATAAATAATCTGCACATAATTATCTCCCACCGGGCTAGTACGCTTTTTTAACTTCCAGCTTCTAGTAATAGGATTAAAGGTCCAACTATCCTGAAGAGTGCCCCCATTCCAACAAGAAGTTCCTCCCCCAAATAAGAAGAGCTCACTAAGATGGTCAATCCAAGCCAAATGGTTATAGGTATGCCTAGCGGTCGGTGTAAGTCCTCCGTCCCAAGTACTGTAGCAAACGGTCTTGGCATCAGCTGTGGGTATGGTTGGGTCCGTCAAGCGAGTCCACTTTTCAGTATCAAGGTCGAACGCATAGAGCTCATTACCATAATACCCGCCATGGCCACCTCCCATAAGAAGCATCCGGTTGCCCACCGGATCGAAGGCTCCTCCAGACCAACTTTCAATAACTGCTGCGCAGTCTTTCGTCGAAGGCTTAACCAACTCACTTGGGCAAACCTGCCGCATATGGCTATCGGGGATCTCTATCCAAGTTCCTGCCTGCGTGGCAAAACCCATCAACATCAAAGTAGCATAGATGGAAAGGCGGTACATATTGTCTCCCTAATTAATAAGGACAATGATAAGATATTAAATGACTATGCATTCGCCTAAACTATGAGTGAATAGACTCCTAAATGTTACTCGCCAACCTGCCAAACCTATGAACATAACCTACTGGCAAATCCAGAAAAACCCACAAATTGCGAATACAACTAACCCAAGCTTAGATTTGCCATAATTATGAATGTAAAGTCACATGGCTGACCACATAACGAAATTTCCCTGATCGTTCAGGCGGTATCTCTGCAACTGGTTCAACATTCACACGGACTCCCTTCCCCAGCCGATCTTGAAAATCCCGCCGAATGCCATCTTCAACGGCACGGCTATACCCACCATTAACAGGCACCAACAATACCCGCATTTCGGTCTTACTTTCTTGGATGATCTTGAACGATTCGATTCCCGGCAAATCGCGCAAGACATAAATCAGCGCAAGCCCATGCATTACCGTGCCATCCGCTGCTACGATAAAGTCTGTCGTTCGTCCCTGGATTTCTTTAAGTACTGGTAGGGAGCGCCCACAACCACACAACTGGTCGTCAAAAACCGCTACATCACCAGTGCGATAGCGAATAAAGGGAAATTCTTTAGTAGCAAGATGAGTAATCACTACCTCACCGGGCTCCCCTGCCGCTACCAATTTCCCCGCTTGATCAACCAATTCCACCACAATGTCCTCTGCCGTAATGTGTAAGCTGCCCTCCGGGCACTGATGGGCAACAAAACCTGCATCACGCCCGCCATAGCCGTTAGCGACTCGACATCCAAAGGTAGACTCGATATCACTATATTGATCCTCATAGAGGCGTTCCGCAGTAACAAAGGCAACCTGTACCCCAAGATCGTTCATGGACCCGCCCCGCTTTTGCACATGACGTGCAATGTGAGCAATGGCACTTGGATAGCCAAATAACATCTTTGGGCGCAAGCGCCGGATCTCAGCGATAAAATAGTCGAGGTTGCGCTCGGACATATCAAATGCTGACAATAGACGAGTCCGCAAAAGATGATCACGCCACTCTCGCAAACGGTTCTGAGCCCCAAGCTCTACCGGCGACCCCCACACCACTACCTCAGGATCGCCGATATCGACTCCCCACCAGCGGGTTGCCCGCCATTTAGCAGCCACATCGTGACCTACCCGCTCTTTACCTAAATAGAAAATCAAAGGCTCACCTGTAGAACCACCCGTATTAAAGCGTACAAGAGAGCTAGCATTGTCCGCTTTGAGAACATCCATATTCGCCCGTATTAGATCCTTAGTAAGAAACGGCAGCTTTGGCAAATCCTCTGGAGAACGAATGTCATTGGGACCGATCCCCGCTTCTGCAAACAGTTTCCGATAGTAAGGCACTTGTTGAGAAGCAAACTTAATTAATCTTCGCAGGCGTGCTGCCTGAAATTCCGCCAGGCGATCTGCCGACCACCACTGGCTGGTTTCAAGTTGACGTAAAATCCGAACCGTCCCATGCCCCTTAATGTACTCGTGGAGTGGAAAAATAAATCTTGAAATAAAATGGGTGGCAAGAGTCGTCACGAACGAAACTCCTTGGACACCGGCTTTACCCTTGTTCCTATCTTGTTCCCATCAACAAGTGCCTCAAATTCCTGAACCAATACTTCAACCCGGTAATCCCAATGGTTCTCACAGGCATGCTTCCGTATTGCCGCCCGATCCCAAGAATGAGAAAGCGCCTCGCGCAAAGCCGCTTCTAAAGCTTTTGGATCACCAAAAGGTACCACTGTACCCAGCTGGATATCGGAAACAACCTCGCGGTTTCCACCCACCTCAGTGGTAATTACCGGAAGCCCGCATGCCATTGCTTCTAGAAATACATTGGCCCAGCCTTCGTTACGGGTCGCTAGTACAAAAACATCCGCAGCTGAAAGAGGCCACTTAAGCTGCTGGGAAGGCAAAGCCCCAAGAAAATGCACGGATTCCCCCAACCCAAGGCTCTGAACCTGACGCCGAAGCTGTTCACTCATATCTCCCTCGGGCCCAGATCCACCAATAATGAGATAATGCAGATCCGGAAATTGCTCTCTAAGCGCTGGTAATACCTCAATAACTCGATGGAAACCTTTGCGCTCAACAAGTCCACCCACAGAAATAAGAACCGGTCCCTCTGAAGGTAATTTAAAACGGCGGCGAGCTTCTACTCTGGATACAGGGGTAAATTTTTCTGTATCTACTCCATTACCCACAACCCGTATTTTTTGAGAATCGGCCCCTAAGCCGATCACATGGCACTTCAAAGAAGCAGCGACAGCAAATACGCGTGTCGCGCCTGCAAGTCCTTTGAGCATCAAACGGCGACGAAAAGGGAATCGGGCAATGGGTACCTCCGTGCCCCGGAGAGTGATAGTCACTGGCACCCCAAACCAGCGTCCAAGGAGTGTCGCAGCGTACCCCTCAGGGTAGGCAAAATGGGCATCAATGAGACTGAAACGATGACGCAATTGCCATAAAGTGGGGACGACAGCAAACGCTAGGGACCATCCGTCGAGCCATTTAAAAAAACCAGGAACCGAAAGAAACCGGGGCCGGTAAATTTCTACTCCGTCCTGAATTTCTCGCCGCGGTGCTGGCGGGCGGAAGTGGGGTCGCAGGCGACGTAAAAAACTCTGACCAGGAAACCACGGGGTGGGCGCGACCACGACCAAAGGTAAGTGCCTTCCTACCCGGAACATCCTCTCGCGGATAAAAAGCCCAGCACTTGGCTGTCCCTCATGAGGGAAGAGAGTGCTAATAACGAGTAATTGGGGCTGGTTTTTTTTCACTATCTGCATGCCCGTCGATGACGGTGTCATAAACTTGCTGATAACCACTAACGCTCCGTGCCCAGGTGCGCTCTTGCTCGACAAACCGGCGGGCGGCCTTACGTATCTCCGACCAATCATTGCGGCGCTGAATAATACTGAGAAGAGATCCCGCCAAAATTTCTGGATTCCCTGGTGAAAATAGAAATCCTGTTTTCCCTTCCTGGATAAGTTCACAATGGCCGCCCACCTTAGAGGCTGCTACTATCCGCCCTCGGGCCATGGCTTCTAGGGGTTTAAGGGGAGTCACCAACTCGGTGAGCCGCATCGGTAATCGCGGATAGACGAATATATCTACCAAATCATAGTAACGTGTCACTTCTTCATGGGAAACCCGGCCTGTAAATACTATCTGGCGAGTTATTCCCAATTCTTGAGCTAACGCCCGCAGATCCTCCGCCTCCGGACCCCCACCCACCAAGAGCAAACGCGCCTCGGGCGCTGCGCGCAGCAGCGCCGGCATCGCTCGAACTAAAAGGCTTAAACCTTCGTAGGCATAAAAAGATCCTATGAAACCCAATACGGGCCCCTTCCCCAATCCCAAGGAATGGGCAAATACTGGATCGGGACGGCTTGCTCCCACTGAAAAGCGTTCAATATCAACGCCGTTCGGGATAATAGTCACCTTATCCGCCGGGACGCCGCGAGCAAGAATGTCACGGCGTAACCCTCCGCACAACACTGTAATGGCATCAGCGCGCTGAAATACATACGTTTCTAGCCCACGACTCAAACGGTAACGAATTCCTCCCCGGGTACTCGTTCCATGATCCACTGCGGCATCCTCCCAAAAAGCCCGGCACTCATAGACCACAGGTAAACCAGCGCACCGTCCAGCGCGCAGCGCGGCTAAGCCATTTAGGGCAGGAGAGTGAGCATGCAAGATATCAGGTTGCTCACGTTGAATTACTTCTGCAAGCCGGCGCTCAAGACTGCGAACCACAGCTAATTGGCTGAATGCTGAAAGCTGTCCAGCGAGTTCTCCCCCAGGCAAGGTTCTATGGAAGCGGAATTCTTCTAGGATCTCTTCTTTAGCAGGGGCTTTGCCATGCTTGGCGCCCGTTACTTGGGCAGTTTCCCAGCCGAAAGCTCGTTGCTGCTTGAGGATTGCCCAAGTGCGAAAAGTATAGCCGCTCTGGAGAGGCAATGAGTGATCGAGCACATGAAGGATTTTCACTCTGCATACACTCCGCTTTCTATCCAATCGGCTAATATTTCTAGCTCCGCCTCATTTAAGGTCCAGGGATGATCAGGGCCAAAATCGATATCATTGGAGCGATCCTCATCGGCGCGGCCATCTAGCCGTTGGCCGGCGGCTTTCCAATACAATAAACTCTCCCGCGCAAAAAGCATATGGACGTACTTGCTAAGCCAGGGGCGATCCATCCGGCCTGGCGGCGAGGCGCCCTTAATATCTACCGGAGGGGGCTCAAACAGGTGCTGGGCGTTAATATTATTGGCAAGTTGCCAATAGGTACTTCCTTTATCTGTACCTGGCCGATCCAGGGTTAAGCCGTCAGGAGCTTCATCCCCACTATGACAGGAAGCGCAGTTTTTCTGAAGCAAGGGGAAGACATCCTGCGCCCATGTCCATTCAGGAACCGAAGACTGCTTTAAAATTACTGGTGGATTTTGAGCCGCAAGGCTTTCTTCGAATTTCGGAGTCTGATTGGTGCTATGAAGGTGACACCCACCGCAAGTATGGAGTTCTCCTGGCCGCAGGGATTGCACTACTTGATCCCGAGCAATGGCGCGGCCCTTGCTATCCACTCCCGCCATTAAGTAGGGCATATCGCAAGGGAGTGAGGCAAGAAAAGAACCATCTTCCTCTAGCGGTACATCCCCCAAGATTCGGGTCCGGATGCCTTGGGAACCATTGAAATCAGAAGTTCGCATCCTGTGCTTAAAAGGGATTACCTCCCAAAACCGTATTTTTACCATTTCTGACAAATCTATTCCGTGGGTAGAGCAGCCCTGAAGAGCACAGGGGGTCCGGTCTGGAAATTGCCCTTCTCCACCATAATTTCTCACCTCTGCCTTCATGGACGCCGCCCCTAGCAAGCATTGTCCAGAATCCGTCGTTTTAATAGGAGGAGTCGCCACCTGGCGCGAGCGCACTAGCCGCGGCATAAACTCTTGCCAATCGGGACTATCTACCACCACTAAGGTATTTGTTTCGGCGGCAGGATTTGCCGGAATTCGTGTAGTACGGTAAATACCTGCGTCACAACCCAATTTACGCTTTTGCACGTCACCTTTGAAATGATTGAAATTAGCAGTATGGCAATACCCCTGTAACCAGGTAAATAATAAATTACCATCTGGAAGTCCCTCAGGATCGCGCGCGCGCCCCCGCTCATCCGCTGGTATATCGTTACTCCCACCCGCAATTGCTAAATATAAGCCACGGGGCTCAAATGTCGCCTTTTGGGAAAGAGCGCTCACCGGACTTTCTCCCTCTACATTTCCCGGCTCTACGGGCCAACATAGAATAGTGCCTCCCCCCGAGTTGTTTCCCCGATAATAGTTAGCAGTGCACATATCGCCGTTTGCCCGCTCGCCAAGGAAATGGAGTGCCTTGAGAGTATGTAAACCTCGATCAATGGACGCTTGCCTGGTATGCGCGCCCAATTCCGCTTCTAGACTACCTCCTCGCTGGTCGACCGACATCACCCACCAGAGATTATCCTTGGTACCAAATAAAACCTGCAGCCCCCCTCTGCCGCGGTAAGGCAACATATTTACTATCTGCCAGGAACTATACATAATCCGACCCGTCTTGCTATGAAGCCACGGGTGCATGGCATTATCTCGCTCATGGGGTCCCACCCGAACTGCCTTGCTCCCATCTGCTTCCGCCATCCAAAGTTGAAGTGTAGGATGCCATCCTGACGAACCAAGCACACTGGGCCAGTCTCCTGCTCGAGTCGAGGTAAACATAATACGATCATCTGGAAGCCACACGGGCCCAGTATCCCAGCTTCCAGGCATATGCGGCCAAGCAACCAATTTGCCGGTCGTAAGATCTAACGTGAAAATTTGCGCCTCTGCTCCCTTCCGAGCCAACGCTTTATTCGGGATCTCTACTGGAAAACCTCTCGGTTGCCGGTTATATAAGTGGGCGGCACGATAAACGCTAAAAGCTATCCGAGTGCCATCTAGGCTAACAGCAATATCCATAGGAACACATGGACGGGGCTCCGGAAAAACACAATCATAGAGAATTTCCTCACGTCCATCGGCACTCCGGTACACCAGCTGACCAGGGCCTGAAAATCTCCAAAGCCGCGCAGTGACATCAGGGAGTTCATCATAGATTCCAAGGTTTCCAAAAATCTTCCCATTGATTTCAATTGTAGAGGTAGTGCGAGGAATACGCGTATAAACTATTCCCTCATCCATGTTCCACACATCTTCGGGCTTAGGCTGGGGAATTTCATCCTTGGGGGAATCACTGGCTACGCCCTCCCACTTTTGATACCTCTCACTACTACCGTTAGTTTTTTCAGTTTCTGGTAGCCTGCGGACAGTTCTGCCCCCTTCACCTTCTGGCTCAAACTGTAGGCGTCCGTCCCTGACTAGCTCGTCACTATCGCTGGCGTTTTCACTTCCCGGCAATCTTCGGAAAGTTCCGCTCCCTTGGGCTCCGAAAAGCCGCTGGCGGGCCTCTGGAAGCCACTCGCCACTGCCTTGAAGAGAAATATTGCTTGCAGCAACTCTGAGAGGAGAAACCTTCTGACTATCCTTATCGCCACTGGCAGCAGTGGGGACAGCTCCTTGCAACATCCCAAGCAAAACGCAAGCCATAATCCGATGATTAAATACCAACATAACCAAAACTCTCAAAGATTTTGAGTTAAGCAAACATCCCTATGGGAATCTCGCTGTAGTCGTTAGTTATCAAGCCGAGATGCTGCTAGAAGCATTCCGGTCATAGGATTCTCCCTCCATAGCCTGACGCAAGAAGGCATCAAACATCAAGAGGGACCAAATGGACGCACTGTAATCACGTAGTCCTGATAGGTGCTGGTCGACCAGATGCCGCAAGATTGGCATCTCGAAAAGCCCAGTTTCTGCTAGTATTTGTCCGGTCACTGCAGTGCGGACTCGTTCCCGGAGCGGGCCTCGAAACCAGGCGGCTAACGGTACCGCAAAACCCATTTTCCGCCGATATAAAATCTCATCTGAAAGGTAGGGGCGCAGAGCCCGCTTAAATACGTACTTTCCCTCCCTACTTCGGTACTTAAAATGGGGAGATAAGCCGCCAGCCCACTCGACAAACGGATGGTCCAGCAACGGTACCCGCACTTCAAGGCCATGGGCCATGCTAGCGCGATCTACTTTAGTAAGAATGTCGCCGGGTAAATAGGTTTTTAGGTCTAAGTACTGGACCTGAAGCAGTGGATGATCGGGTGCCTGTCGGGCATGGTTTCGCAATACCTGCGATGCCTCATAACCCTGAAGCTCTTGGCGCATCCTTTGGCTGAAAAGGCGATGGCGTAATTCATTCGGAATCACCGCCACACTGTGAAAGTAGCCTTCCAGGGGATCGCGAGCCAATGCTTGGAAGGTTGTCTTAGCGCGAAAGATGCGCGGCGCCCAATCAAGTTTAGGATAGTAATGCCCCAAGATACCAAACAGAGGCTGCCGCATGCTCAGTGGCAAGATTCCCCGCACCCGCTGCTCATGCAAGTGCCAACGGTAACGACGGTAACCCGCAAAGAGTTCATCGCCTCCATCACCAGAGAGAACAACCTTTACCCGCTGGCGCGCCAGTTCGCACACTCTATAGGTAGGCATAGCGGACGAGTCAGCGTAGGGCTCGTCATAAACCCCTGCCAGCCGGTTAATTAGCTCGAAATCATCCTGATCGACTTGAGCAGAATGATGATTAGTGCCATAACGATGGGCGACCTGCTCGGCGTAGCGGGCTTCATCAAATGCTGGATCAGAAAAACCAATCGAGCAGGTACGTACTGGATCATTAGACAATTGGGCCATGGCCGCCACCACGGCGCTGGAGTCTACACCACCGGAAAGGAATGCCCCAAGAGGGACATCCGCAACCAATCTAATATTGACCGCTTCTCGGAATTTTTCAATAAGGGTTTCTTCTATGGCTGACTCAGAACCTAACGCTTGTGGCTCTAAAGTAACATCCCAGTACTGCCGTGGCTCCAATTTTGACGCCCCACAACGGAGCGTAAGTGTGTGGCCCGGCGCAAGCTTATTAGCATAACGGAAAATAGTGCGAGGATCGGGAATATAACCGAAAGCAAAATAATCTTCTACCGCCAAAGAATCGAGCTGGCGCGGCAAATGAGGATGGGTAATAAGCGCCTTGAGTTCAGAACCAAAAATGAGCTGCCCATTGGGCAGCAATGCATAATACAGCGGCTTAATGCCTAATCTATCGCGGGCCAGAAAAAGCGTTTCCTGCTTGCGATCCCAAATAGCAAAAGCAAACATACCCCGAAAATGATGCACGCACTTCTCACCCCATTCCTCCCAAGCATGGACGATGACCTCCGTATCGCACTGGGTGCGAAAAACATGGCCGCGGTGGCTAAGCTCAGCCATAAGTTCCTTAAAATTGTAAATCTCGCCGTTATAGGTCACCCAAACCGTACCATCTTCGTTACTGAGGGGCTGACGGCCTAAGGACAAATCGATGATAGAAAGACGGCGATGAGCAAGACCGATGCCAGGTTCCACATGGATGCCACCACCATCCGGACCCCGGTGGCGCTGAATATCATTCATACGCGAGAGAATTTCCCGGTCGATGGGGCGGCGCTCATGGAGGTCAAAAATACCTGTTATACCGCACACAGAAAACCCCCATAAAAATTTTTCGGAAATACTCTCATTAAATTTTTATCCAACACTAGTTTACTTTTCTCCCTACCTCTTGAAGCTTAGCGAATCCAGTCCCCTAGGACTTCCTTGATCCTAAGAGAAGCCCTGCCGTCCCAAAGTTCAGGAATACGCCCAGCCTTGCCTCCGGTAGCCAGGATATCGTCCAAAACAGCAAGCACCCGCTCCGGCGCAACCCCCGTTACCGTATTGGTTCCTTCCTCTACTGTAATAGGGCGCTCCGTGTTATCCCGTAGAGTTATACAAGGAATCCCCAGCGCAGTAGTCTCTTCTTGCATACCCCCGGAGTCGGTGAGTACCAGCCGAGCCTTATTCATTAGTCCCAGCATCTCCAGGTAACCCACTGGTGGCATGCAAAACACTCCCGACATTTGCTCTAATGCTTGATGCAATCCGCTCCGTTCAAGGGCCGCCGCCGTACGTGGATGTACCGGAAAAATAACCGGAATGCGTTCGCTAACCTCCTGGAGCAACGAGAGAATACCCCTCAAAGTCGGCGTATCATCCACATTAGCGGGCCGATGCAGCGTTAACACGGCATAGCCGCTCGCGCAAGCATCTACTCCTACATCTCCTTTGCTCCGCAATAATATCTCCCGCGGGGCAACTGCTTTCGAGCGGTGCTTGAGCAAACTGTCAATCATCACATTGCCCACAAAATGGATACGGTGCTCTTCCACGCCCTCCCGCAACAAATTATCCCTGGCGGTACGCTCAGTTGTGAATAATAATCGGGCAAGTTGATCTGTTAGCACCCGGTTGATTTCTTCCGGCATGCTGCGATCAAAGCTGCGCAGTCCTGCTTCTACATGAATCACCGGAATCTGTTCTTTGGCAGCTACTAGTGCGCAAGCAATGGTCGAATTAACATCCCCAACGACCAGCACCGCAGCAGGAGTCGCCGCCTCCACTACTGGCTCGAAACGCTGCATGATCTCAGCCGTTTGCCAACTATGGCTGCCACTGCCCACTTCAAGATTAATATCAGGCTCGGGAATACCCAGTTGCTGAAAGAATAACGTCTGCATGCGCGTATCGTAATGTTGTCCGGTATGCACTAGGCTCAACGGCACCGAACCTTCGAGCGCCGCCATAATCGGCGCTATTTTCATAAAATTAGGCCGTGCACCCACAACACACATCAGCGTTCCTTTTGGCAAATTCATAGCCCGCTTAATTTCCATTTTTGCCCCCAACCTCTTTTAGAAACGCCAACATCACATCTGCTTACCCTTATTTGAAACTCTCTTTTCCAAATCGGACGGCTAGCAAAGTATCATATAGAACCGCATATTGCTCCACCATAGCGTTAATTCCAAATCTTTCTTCAATGCATCGTCGAGCCTCACAGCCCTGTTCTACAGCCAATTTCCTATTCTTAGCATAGCGCTCTAAAGCTTTAGCCATAGCTTCAGAATCAGATGAAGGAACCAGGTATCCCGTTACTGTATCTATAACTAATTCTGGATTACCACCCACCCGGGTAGCGACTACCGGCAGCCCTGTTGCCATGGCTTCTAGTATGGTATTGGAGATCCCTTCGGCCAAAGACGGCAGGACAAATAGATCCATAGCTTGTAATAACGCGGGCACATCCGCTCGTTCGCCTGCAAACCAAACAAGGTGAGCCATGCCCGCTTCTGCGACGAGAACCTCCAACCGAGGCCGCAGGGAACCCTCTCCAACAATAACCAAGCGTAGATTGTTTTCATCTTTGGGCAAACGGCGCACTAAATTTATAAAAGCCTGGACTAATGTAAGTTGGTCTTTAATCATTTCAAGGCGCCCCACCGTACCGATGATTAAACTACTTTCGCCAGTGAAATCCGCCGGTAATACCGAAGAACGATCCCGCTGAGGATGAAAACGTCTGGTGTCAACTCCATTATAGATATGCTTGATGCGCGCAGGAGAAATACCTACCTTCTCACGAAGATAGCTCACGATAGGCTGTGATAAAGCAATATACTGGTGTATCAATGGCTGATACAACCGGCGAAGCCAACGGTAACGCCAATTTTTTCCTTCCGGATCGTGTATATCCCAACCATGTTCCCCATGGATACGTATCGGTACCCCTGCTAGAGCCGCAGGTCCCTGCATTTCTAAGGCAGCAAGATTACGGGTATGCACAATGTGAGGTTTAAGGCTACGCAGCAGGCGCCAAAGCCGGAAATAAAGCGCTACATCCTTGCCCTCCCGCTTGTGCAAAGCGTAAATAGCGAGTCCAGGCTGCCGGATACGCCGCGCAAATTCAGTTGAATCCCGCAAGCAGATAATGACATGCCGATACCGATCAGCAGTATGGTTGATTAGATTTACTAGTCCATTTTCTAAACCACCCGTCTGCAACCGGAAAATCACATGAACAATGACCGGCCGGCTCGTATCATCACAAAAAACGTTAGAAGACGTATCGCTTTCGCTTGGGAAAGATACAGTCATCCGCTTTATGTTCTCTCTGATACTGACTGGCAAGCTAGCATTGCGCCTGAGGTAGAGACTGCCGGCATCTCATTCAAAAATTTTAGCAGGAGCGCACGGGCTTGCTCCGGCTTACCGCTATCCGCAGCTACAGCGATGAGCGTGGAGCCGCTTGGCTGCTTGGTAAGATGAGCCCAGGCTTCAAGAAATTTAGCTTTTATCGGACTAGCCGTTCGCTGGCCAGCAATATCATACCAGTGCCAAATGACGCGCAGCGTATTAGGGGAACGGATAACAGTTTCATGCACTTGGAGATGATCATCACCAAGGGAGAGGCTTCGGCGATTATCTTCCATCCAACGCCAAATTTGATCATCATAGAGGCGATTTTGAGAACTAATAAGTTCAGCTCCTTGATGCTCTTGCTGATAATAGATAATTAAAAGCTGTACCGCACTATCATCTGGGAATGAATAGAGACGGCGCACGATTTGATCTGCTTGGGAATAATCTGGCTCCCACATACTGGTCGGGACGGAAGAACCACTCCAGACCGGCTGCTCCTTAGGCATAGACACCGAACAGTCGGTTTTCGATGCTTGGCCTTTAAACCAAATTCCACTCGCGGGACCGGCACCGGCCACCAGGATCAGTATAATAGTAGTTACACCCAGTTTTTTTGCACGGGGGGCCTGCTGGGCGACAATCCCTCCAGATTGCCGAGACAACGAGGCCCTGTTGCCGGGGCACTTATCCTCGCGCCAGAACGATCCCAGCCAAAAGAGTAACGACATGACTACGCCAAAGAAAATCCACCCGTAAACAACATGGTCCACGCCGGTCGCCAACTTCATATTACTGAGGTAAGCCAGCATAATAACGCCGTAGGCCCGGATACCATTAGCAATAATAGGTACGATAACCGAAGCCACAATAAATGCCGCGCGGCGCCCATAACTAGAATAAGTAAGATAAGCGTAGAGGGTGCCAAGAACAACCGAAGTAATAAGGTAACGCAGCCCGCTACAAGCTTCCGCAACCAGAAAATCCCCCGAGGGAATACTAATATAACGCCCTTCCCAGTAAACCGGCACTCCACCGAATTGCAGGCTTTTGACAGCAAAAGCGGCTGTAAAATCTTGCAGCGGCGGAATTAAAAATTCACCAAACGGTACCGCAAAAACCAAGTAGACAAGTGGAAACGCCAACGCGCGAACGACCCTCTTTCCCAATAACCCCCACACCACTACCGGAATCATGGCCACCAATAACAATTGTTCGACAAATAGCACGTCCGCAATCCTAGCCAGTAACCATCCCCCGGATAATAGCAGAATAAAGAATGCGGCTAGTGGCCGAGGATGGGGTTGAAGCTGCTGGAGCTGCCACCGTCGCGCCCAGATCATATAACCGCTAACCGGAAAAATGAGCATACCATGGGCAAAGGTCGCAGAACGCCACCAAATAGCCGCCATGGATACTGCGGTTTCCAGATAAAACAGGAATAGGGCAAGCAACACCACAGCTATTGCCACCGTTGCCAGAGGCCAACTTAGCACCCAATGGGCCTGTTGCCTATCTAGGTACCGCTGTTCGGTCGGGTTCATCTGCATTTTTTTCTCCACCAGTGGCCTCTTTTGCCACACTAATTATAGGCGCGAGGGAGGGATGAGTAAGCAACTCCGAGAAACGTTCTAGGTGATTATCCCAATGGTAATTTTGTAAGACATGCTCCCGGCCCTTCCTACCTGCCTCCTTTCCCTTTCCCTGCAGCAATACGGCAATAGTTTTTGCTGCAAATTGATTCGGCGTTGCACTCACTAGATTCTCACATACCGGAGGCAAAACAATACCCTCGGCGGCCTCTGGAGTAGCTATCACAGGCCGGGCCATGGCCATCGCCTCCAACAACTTGTTTTGAACTCCACGGGCAATCCTCAGAGGCGCTACCGCAGCTCGGGCATGGGCTAAATAAGGACGCATATCCGCCACAGTACCTGTCACATATACTTGCCGCTCTGCCGAGAGACGCCGTACAGCTTCAGCCGGTTGCGTACCCACAATATAGAAACAGGCCGCAGGAACCACCGCTAGAATCTTCGGAAAAATAGTTTTAGTAAACCAAATTACCGCATCTATATTAGGACGGTAATTCATGGCACCAGTAAAAACCAACACCCGCTGCTCCGGAGGATACGGAGAAGGATAATGCCGATCCGGGGAGAAAAAATCCGTATCGACCCCATTAGGCGCAGCAAATACTTGTTTCGCCACTTCTGGAGCTAAACGGCGGAATAACTCAGCCTCCACCGAGGAAACAAATGTTGCAGCTTTTGCTTGCGCAGCTATTTTTCGCTCGAAGGCCAAAAGAGTACGGGCTTCACGCTGATAAACCCAAGACAAAGGAGGACTCGATGTCTGACTATAAGCATGCCATTTCTCTGAATCCACATCCACAAAATCGACAATAGCTGGCACTTGCCGGGGAAGCATAGTTATATACTGAGCCATCACAGAGGAAAACACCACAACGCCTTCCAAGGAAGGCCGAGCAGCGATGTCTTGCACCCAGCGGCTCATGCAACGATCTTTATAGTAAGCTAAACCAAGCGGCTTACCGGCTACCAACGCTGTCAGGGATCGGGCCAATGCGAGAGCCCGCGGTAGCGGCCGCAGGCAAAGCTCATCTACCCCTAACCGATGAAGGTCTGAAGCATATTTCCAGTCTACTGGATCGTCCACGAAAGCGCCTACATGGACACGATAACGGCTGGCAAGAAAGCGCAACAAATGATAAGAACGTATTTTATCGCCTTTATTGGGGGGAAAAGGTATCCGGTGCGCAAGGAATAGAAGATCACCCATCTTTCCGCCCTTACCCAAGATCCCGGGCAATCCAGGGTCCCACTAACCGGGTGAGAGGCATGGGCAACCGTTTCCATCCTTCCACAAAGAGACGATAACGGGGGTTGAGAGGATTCTTCTCAGGAACTTTATTTGCCTTAATTAATTTATACTCGTAATGCAAGGGCTGAGGTTTAAACCCCCAGTGGGTCTTAAAACGATAGGAACCTGCATCCAACTTGCTTCGCCCATAATCAAAAACACGCACACTCTGCTCCGAGGCCCGGCGCATTAATTCCCAATACATAAAATCATTGGCCTTAAATTCCCGAGCCCCTGCAAGCCCTCCTCCATAGTAGGGAAGTACTTCATCGCGGAAATAAAAGCTCATGACACTGCTTATTGGAGTCCCTTCATGAAAGATGGTCAGCACTTCGCAGCGATCTCCAAATACGGTCTTAAGGATTTCAAAATAGCGCTTTGGGAAAACTGGAGTCCCTAAATTACGGACGCTCTCAGAATAGATCAGAAAGAAACGTTCTATATCCGAGTCTGTGCTGCTGGTTAATCCCGCTTTGATCCCTTTACGTACCATCGCTCGTTGCTTGCGAGGAATAGCTGCAAGATTCTTTTCTGGATCAGGATCAATATTCTTGCGAAATGTCACGTAAAGTTCAGAGCAGGGCCAATCGGAGTGACGAAGTTGAAGGTTACGTAGTTCAAGATAATCCACCCCTAGATCCCAGGCTACCCGATAGGCGGCGGCTTCCAGTGCATCGCATGCCTCCCGTGATCCCACCGCGCCACCATAGACACAAAAAGGCGTTGAGATAAGTGCATCACCAAATAGTCGACTGCGAATACGCGCCAAGGGGAGCAGGCCCACAATTTTGCCATCCTGCTCAGCATAGAAATAATGGGTTGCATGTCCATAAGCTCGTTCCAGCACCTCCCGCCAGCCCGCCAGATGGAAAAAGGTTGCTTCAGGATGGGCTTCCACAAACTCATCCCAGCGATTTTCTTCTTTTTTGGTTAAAACGCAGACCGTCAGAGGACGCGCATCACTAAGGCACAATGCTTCATTTTTCATTATTCGTTAATCTTGCTGCAAAAAAACGCGATCCATGCGATCCCAACGGAAATCGCCTATTAGCCATAATAATCGTTGCTCCATATGTTGGAGATTAAGATAGTGACGAACACGTGTTTTCATGCTGATCCCCCGCTGGCGCGGCTGTTCAGGATCTATCTCCCAAGGATGGAAATAAAAAATGCAGGGCTGGCCATCAAGCTGGTTAACCCGGCGTACTGCCCAGCGAAATAAACCATAAGGAAAAAGGCGAAAATACCCACCACCGCCGCAGGGGAATTTGTGCCCCGATAACTCGACGGTGCTTACCGGAATTTCGAGAAGAGAGGGGGCTGCTGGAGGATAAAACGCAAAGCGGGGCGCTTCGGGCATGCCGTATAGATCGTGATGTATCGGATAAATGCTCGAACTATAAAGATAACCTGTTTCAGCAAGCACCTCATGCGCCCACAGGTTGCTTCTGCCGATGGAATAACTTGCCGCCCGATAACCCCTCACAGCGGTGCCTGAGAGATCTTCTAGTAATTTACGGGTACGGGATACATCCTCACGAAAGTCGTCTCTATTTTGTTGTGTTACTCGTATGTGAGAGAAACCATGGGAAGCAAGCTCATGGCCCGCTTCCACGATACGCTGTATAAGGGTTGGGTAGCGCTCTGCCACCCAACCTAGCATAAAAAAAGTAGCAGATATCTCCCGATCAGCAAAAAGCTGCAGTATCCGATCAGTATTTTGCTCAACCCGGCAAGGCAACTTATCCCAACCGCCTCGTGCAATAATATTTTCAAAGGCGGATACCTGGAAATAATCTTCCACATCCACAGTCATGGCATTAGTGATTGGCTCTGGCTGCTTCAAAGAAAAGCTCCTTTATTTAGAAACGCTACCGCCCTCCTTCGCAAGAAGGCCAGAAACAAGCTTAACCACTCGTCTTTAAAAAAGGCTAGGGTAGATCACCGCAAAAGTCGCGAAACGGCTTCTTAATCTTCTCTTCCCCAAGAAAAAAAGCGTAAGAAATACTCACCGGCTATACCAAAAACAGAGCAAGAATTACGTTTTCTGTTCTTGAAAGCTATATAACGGCTTAAATTAAATTAACACAAGTTTCTAAAATATCTTTTAGCTATCAAAAACGCATGAATACTGTTGCAGACGCCATATTCATGCCAAAATCATTCTCAGAATCCGTAGAATTTCGCTGACCATGAACATAACGCAAGGATAACCCCGATTTTGGGCTAAACCTGTGCCTTATACCAAGAGAAACATTCCAGAGATTATCCGAGCGGGAAGGATCCAGAGAAGTACTCGGAAAAGAACGATGCATCCACATGCCACCCGCCAAGATATTCGTCCGCGAGGAAAAATTCTAGATCCAAAATAGGTTCCCCCCCTTCAGATCCTCTTCTTCACCGCTCTCCTGGAACTCCCGATTTACTTGAAAACCGCGCACTAACAATCGGGTTTTCTCGGTCATCAGGTGAGTCCAGGACAACATGGTACGCGTGCTCAGGAAAGTCTCCGTCGTAACCGTCGGTAAAGTATTTATCGGGCCATCGGTAAAATCCGGTTGTTGAAATAACAATTGATCGAAGGTAAAAAATCGCTGACTATAAGAAGCATTAAAAATGTTACGTTTGGTTCCGTAGGTTGCCCTTACAAAGGCAGTAGTACCAAAAAAACGCTGGCCAACCGCCCCTATTATCCGTGTCCTACGGGAGGGATTATAAGAAAGACCCACGTTCCATCGGATTCCACTGGTGCTTCCATCTCCAAGCCCTCGGCTAAATGCATTATCTTCATAACCCAATATCCCAAAAGCCGATACCCGACGGAAAAGAGGCATTTGGAGTCTAAAAAGATAGTTGGCAAGTCGAACTGTTGGGGAATCCTCACGATGAGAGTAACGCTGGTTCGTAAGAAACGCCCAGCGAAAACGGTCAAACCGGGAGCCACTCCGTAGAACCCCGAATATTCTATCCGCATTTCTTGTCGGCCTCCCTTCAGGAGCAACTAAAACTTCTTGGCGTTGATAGCGTACCTGGCCCGAAGCGGTATTTCCCCATCGCCAACAGTAGAAAGGCGATGCCTGTAAAGTTGCAACAGTGCTAATATTACCGGTTGCAAAGGAATTTCCTGCTCCGCCGAAACCACCACCGCCGAAACCACCACCGCCGAAACCACCACCGCCGAAACCACCACCGCCGAAACCACCACCGCCGAAACCACCACCGCCGAAACCACCACCGCCGAAACCACCACCGCCGAAACCACCACCGCCGAAACCACCACCGCCGAAACCACCACCGCCGAAACCACCGCCGCCGAAACCACCACCGCCGCTGCTACAAACTCCGCTTCTACCACCGCCCATGCCACCGCCCATGCCACCGCCCATGCCACCGCCCATGCCACCGCCCATGCCACCGCCCATGCCACCGCCCATGCCACCGCCCATGCCACCGCCAAAACCGCGAAATGGTGGTGCGGCACCTGTAGGAGAAATCAGAGCTTGAAAAACAGTAGCTCGCAAATCAAAAAATAGGTGATCTTTAGCTAATTCTGCCCTAGCCAATCCGAGAAACCGGTGAAAGGTCGTATTTCGATCGCCGTCCTTGGCAAAAAACAGATTCTGCATGAGGTAGTTGGCTCCTAGCTGGAGCCGGCTACCCCTACCCCGCAGAGAGAAACCTGGAGTAATTTGGGTAATAAAGTCACTTTCTTCCTCTCCCCTGGGAGCTAAAGTGACATTATCCGTATAAATCTCCCCCCCGGCTAGTAGAGGCGTAAACCTCCATTCTGCCCCATTAGCACAGGCTCCAAAAAGTAAAAATACGCCTCCCCCAATAAGGTTAAAGTGCCTCCTTGCGCACATCAAGAAAAATCCCTGACATATCCGAAATCCCTAACAAGATAATCATTATTTGCCATTGGAATAGCTGCCGTAGTAATAGCCGCCGTAATAATCCTGGCCTGATGCTTGCCGATTTTTATTCAGCACCAACCAGATCAATTTATTAGATTGATCTAGCAGGGAAAGCGCTTCCTTGACAGCGGTTTGTGGGGTACGTCCGGTTTCAACTACCAATACAATTTGGCCCATGAGATGAGCCAATGCACTGGGCTGGCTAGCTGCAAGCAAAGGCGAGCTATCAATAATAATTATTCGCTCTGGATAGCGCCGGGAAACATCTTCTGCAAACATCGCCATCTGTTTACTGGCAAGCAACTCCGTTGAACGGGAATAAGGTTTTCCTGCTCCCACAACACGAAGGTTGTCAATATTAGTACGCACCATCACGTCAGCTAAATCTAGAGTAGGATCCCTCAGCACTTCCACCAAACCGGTCCTTTCCGTAAGGCTAAGAGTGCGGGTTAGCTGCGGTCTCACCACATCTGCATCTATTAAAAGAACAGTATGGTTATACTCCATCACAATACTCATCGCCAGGTTGATTGAAGTAAAGGTCTTCCCTTCCCCCGAAAGTGCACTCGTCACCATAATCACATTGCTGTATTCATCGGAATTAACGCTGCCGTCAAGTGCTCTTTTCAGAATAGGTCTTTTTATCATGCGATACTCTTCCGCAATCCGGCTTTGGGGTTCAGCCGGTACGATAAAACCTTTTTGGCGCAGCGCCTCTAAATCTAACTGATGCATTTGGGATCTTCTCTCTCCCGGCCTAACCCGTATTTTGGGGGACGCTGGCTGTTGCTCTAAAGAATTCGAAGAGAGAGGGGTTGCACTTGCAGGAGTCAAAGTTTCTTGACCGATTATGTTTTTACGCTCCATCGCTTTTTCAATGCTACTCATAAAAAATATTCCTTAATTTTTTTCTACCGACAATGTCTCCAGCAATCCTTAGTCAAAATACAATCTACGTTTTGCTCTTCTCGTAATTGTATAAAGATAAACTTCCTCTCTCTATTAAGATAGGCCGCATTTAATCAGTTAAATTACCCCCGGAAAAACGGGGTCTCACCTTAATTTAGTAAGATATTTATAGTTTGAATTATTACTCTTAAATTTAGGGAATTTTAGGGCACTAAAAAAGCGAATGCTTAATTGTGTCGAACATTTTGATACCAAAGAGATAATTGGATACCAATAATCCATATCCAGCGATGAGAAGACCTAGAAAAGTAAGAAGAAACGCCAGATTAAGCCGATGCTTCCATAAAATACGCCCTGATAATATCATTGATACCGGGCCTAGGACGGGAAGCCCCGTCGCTTCTTCTAAATCCCGGCGGGTATAAAAAACGGGCCTTAATTGGGAAAGAAAAAATGCCAAAGCCCCTCCGGCACCTCCCGCAACCACCAGAACTAACGTTAATAACAAGGGGCGGTCAGGACCAGAAGGGAGGAGCGGCTGTATAGGCGGCTCCACAATTTTAAACTTAACATTATCTGGCGACTCTTCCACCCTTTCACCCATTTTCGCTGATTCTAGGCGGGTTAATAGTTGCTGATAGTTGCTTTTATAAACCCCATAGTCACGATTTAGCTGAGCTAATTCCGCTTCTACCTTAGGAATAGTATCGACGAGCTCATGCAACCGTTCTACATCTTTCTCTAAGGCGCTAACTTCCGCTTCTTGAGAAGCAATATTGGCTTCCGCTTCTGCCAGAGAAATCTGCATTTGCTGATAATAAAAGTTACCCCCCACTGCATATTCTCCCGCTTCATTAGCTTCTTCTCCTTCACCTTGCTGCTTCTGCGGCAAAGAAAATTGCTGCTCTTCTCTTTTTTGTAACATCGCAATAGTTTCTTTAATCGCCGAAACCTTTGGATGTTTATCCGTGTACTTGAGCAACACCTCATCTAGTTCCGCTTGCAAGGATTGAATACGCATACCCGCAGGACTACTATCTTTCGACGAGGTTCCTGTTCCACCTGTTCCAAATCCAAAAACCGGTTCCTCTCCTCTCAATTGACGTTTAAGTACATCCCGGCGCCCTATCGCCATATTAAGCTCAGTGCGCGCCGTACGTAAATTCTCTACCGCAGTCTGCAAACGCTGATAATAATCGCCCTTTTCATTGGGCATCATGCCTACATGCTCCCGCTTAAAGTCCATTAACCTTTGTTCAGCAGTACGAAGCAGTTTTTCATATTCTTTAATTTGTTGGCCAATGAACTGTTGAGCAGTATTACTATCTTTACGGGAGGCACCCATAGTGCTTTCCACAAAAATATTCAATATGGCCTGCACCACCCGCTGTGCAAGTTGAGGATCAGTATTTTCATATGCAATTGTATATAGATTATCTCTTCTCGCCCCTTTTATATGGATATTTTTTTCAAGCTGGTTAAGGAGTTTGATTTCCTGCTCCGGCGTGGTCACGGACAAATCCATATCGGTTTGACGGAGTACCTTTCCTAAATTAGGCCGGCTTAATAAAGTCTGAGTCATTATTCTAAGCCTTTGGTCTACATTAGGCTGAATAGCCAATCCTTTCAAAAGGGGGCGCAGTAGCGAATCAGTATCGACATAAACTCGTGCTGAGGATTCATATCTATCAGGCATCTGGATCACATATGTCCAACCCACAATCACCACCACCCATGCCATTAGAACGCCATACCAACGGTAACGCCAAATCCCGCACCAATAACTATATAGCTGTAACCACAGCTCATGCATGAGTCTTTATCCTTTTAAAACCAAGCCTCGGGAATAATCAGTATATCGCCCGGTAATATCTCTACATTAGCGGTAATATCTCCATCTCTAATCAAATCATCCAACCGTACCGAAAACTGCTTTTCGCGGCCATTTGCCGTGCGAACGAGGGTTGCACTGTTGCCAGCGGCAAATTCCGTGAGTCCTCCTACCTCAATCATCACATCGAGCAAGCTCATATGCTCTTGATAGCTGAGAGCACTAGGATCAGCCGCTTCACCTACCACCCGAACCTGTTCGCTAAAGCGTCCAATAAACTCATTTACTATAACGGTAACAATAGGCGCTCTCACATAACGAGACAAGATTTTTTCTATATCCCGGGCAAGCTCAGTCGGTGTCTTACCACTTGCCTGAAGATCCTCAACCAACGGTGAAGTTAGGCGCCCATCAGGGTGTACAATAATACTGCTTGAAAGTTCCTCGTTACCCCAGACAAAAATATCTACCTGGTCTCCAGGACCAATAATATAGTAAGGCGTCTGTCCTTCTTGAGCCGCTACAACAGGGGCCGGTGGCTTATTACTGGCACAGCCAAAGATAGCCGCTGCAATCAAGGATATGAGCAAGCACCCAATAAATTTATGGCTTCTAAGATGCATATAGTTGACCTTAACTTTTCCTGTATACACTACAGAATCGTTACTGTTTACTTAAAATTCTGGTCGATTACCTACCGCCTGAGTGCAGCCTTGGCGGCTATCTCCCCCGCACAGTCCTAAATTCAGGCCACAAAATCAGTTGGGCCTAATTAAGTTCAGTTAAATATGGATGAATCCTGCCTAGGTCTCTTGTTCTAACTTCTTCCCACCCTGTCGGACGAGGGTTCTTGGATCGCTCCAAGAACTTTCCTCGTTCAACACACCCTCCTCCCCAAGTAATAACCCATGTTGTCGCTCCCGTTCCAGCCGCTCCAGAGGCTAGGAGCGCCGCCGCGATGTCACAGTCATGGCTCGTTCGTCCCGAACGAGGGACAGATCCATCGCCATTTCACGCACGTCCAGCGGCAGCGTCTCTTTCATATGCCCGCACCCTTGGGTGGGGCAACGCCCTCGTACTGCTCGGCGTACTTGGGGGTGTCGGATTTGAATCCTTCGCCCGTGACGAACATGTCTTTCAGACCCGGACGATGCCAGCTGTCTTATCGGCCTAGGACTTAATCGCACAGCATAGACACAAAATAGCGTCCCGCTGCGTCCTTAGAAATCGTGATAGAGAGGGGCTCTGGCGGCAGACCGTTCTTGAAGTTCCAGTGGATATTCAGCGGATTGCTCGATTTGACCATGAACAGTTGGCCGTCCTTTATAGATACCTTAACCTCTAGGGAATTTTTATCTTCGCTGCGAAGATAAAAATTCCCTGTCTATTATATAATTAACTTAATATTATAATTATATAAATAACCCATTGAAAGCCTGACCAGCGCACCGTCATCCCTATTCACTCGAATTTCTAGAATCTAGCAAGCCCGAAAATGGGAATCTGTACGCGACTATACCCCATGGTGTTACCCAAACGTACTATTTATCGAAAAGTATGTTAAAGAAGCTGACTATTTTGTACGATAATGAAATAACGATACAACATAATATCCACACAATATTTCTTGAGGTTGCCCATGCCGAGCCCACTAATAAGCCCTATGATCCTAATCTGCTCACTATTATTAGCAATTGCCCTGTTAACAGGCTGCAGCGGGGATTCCAACCTCACCCCCGAAGAGCACATCTCACGCGCCAAGGAATATCAGGATCAGGGAAAAATAAGGGCCACCATTATCGAATTGAAAAATGCCCTCCAGAAAACACCAGACAATCAAGAGGCGCGCTGGCTTCTAGGTCAAACCTACGTGAAAGCGGGTGATGGGCCATCCGCCGAAAAAGAACTAAAGCGAGCTCTCAGCCTCGGGTTAGCCTCCGAAGCTGCGGCTATTTATCTAACCCGCGCTGCCCTCTTGCAAAGAGAATTTCAAACTGCCATTGAAACCTCGACCGATTACCCTGCCCTTCCCGAAGATGAACAGGCAGAGCTGCTAGCCCTACGGGGACATGCCTATCTTGGACTACGAGAACTTGAAAAAGCAGAAAAATCATACGAATCCGCCCTTTCCATTAACCCTGCTGCCCCGGAGGCCGGTTTTGGAAAAGCACGAATCGCCGCAGTGCAAAACCGCCTGGAAGAGACCCGGCAATGGCTGGAAAAAGTCCTTCAGACTACGCCAAGTTTCGCTCCCGCCTGGAGTCTGCTAGGTGACCTAGAGCGTTATCAAGGAAACGGGGAAGCCGCTGAACAAGCCTATGGGAAAGCCATTGCCCACCGCTTCAATAATGCCAGCGATCTGCTCAACCGGGCATTGGTGCGCATTTACTTGAAAGACTATGAGGGCGCGGCCAGCGATTTGGAAACGCTGAGTAAACGCGCGCGCAATCATCCAGGAGTAACCTACGCCCAGGGATTATTACATTTCCAGCAGCAGCAGTACGCTGACGCTTTAACAAGCTTCCAGAAAACACTAAGCAAAAATCCAGAATACATGCCTGCAGTATTCTACGCCGGTATCGCCTATTACCAACAAGGACAGTTAACGCAAGCTGGACAGCTCTTAAATCAGTTCCTAAAGCGTTTTCCCCATTCCGATACTGCGGCTAAGACTCTGGCCATGATACGTCTTCGCGAGGGCAACTATACGAGCGCCCAAGCTATCCTAGAGCCTATTATAGCCCAAAATCCCAATGATACTGCCGCCCTGGATTTACTAGGAAGCGCAATCCTAGGGCAAGGCAAGCCTGAAAAGAGCGCTGCCTACTTTCAAAAAGTCACCGCGCAAACGCCAGAGTCGGCGGCAGCCTACATGAAACTAGGGCTTGGCTTCATGATGTCCGGGGAACATGAGCAAGGCATTGGCGCTCTGGAAAAAGCCATCGAATTAGACTCTCAACTCCCCCAGGCCGACCGGTTAATAATCCTTGGCCACTTGCGGGCCCAGGAATTCGATAAAGCTCTTGCAGCGGCTAAACGACTGAGAGAGAAACAACCAGACAGCCCCCTGCCCATAAATCTAATTGGCGCCGCCTATCTTGGCAAAGGAGAAGAAAGCAAAGCCCAGGAGGCATTTCGCCAAGCTTTAGAAATCGCTCCAGGTGATCCATCAGCGACTCATAATCTTGCCATGCTGGCCATCAAAAAGGGAAATATTGAGAAGGCCCACGCTCTCTACCAAGAAGCGCTCAGATACCATCCGGGTCATCTCAGAACATTGCTCAAGCTCAGTGCGCTAGAAGCACAGCAGGGCCATCCGGAGAAAGCAAAGAACTGGGTAGAGCAGGCTATGGAGAAAAATTCTAAAGCCCTAGAACCTCGGGTATTGCTAGCCCGTTACTATTTGGAGCAAGGTAGGCCCGCCCGGAGTCTTGCTATCACGCGGGAAATCCAGGATCTTTATCCTGCTCATCCGGCATTATTGCTCGTGGTGGGAACGGCACAACTGGAAAACAGCCAGCTACGGGATGGGGTAAAAACCTTTCAGAAACTGGTGGAGGTCCAGCCCCAGTCGGCCCAAGCCCACTACCTTCTGGCCAAAGCTTATGCCACGGTAAATAATACGGATAAGCTCCGTAAAGAGCTCGAACAAGCGCTTAAACTGAACCCCAACCATACTCTTTCTAAAATCGCCATGACTCGCCTGCTGATGCAGGAGAATCAACCTGAAGCGGCTAATAAGCTATTCCAGGAATTAAAACAGGCCTACCCAGAACATCCGGAAGTGCTGGCCCAGGAAGGCTGGTTGGCCATGCGTCAGAACCGGCCTCAGGACGCAATAATAGCCTTCAGGGAAGCACTAAAACGCTCCCCCACCAGTCAAATCATCGTCAATCTTGCGCACGCCCAACTCCAGGCGGGGAATCAAAATGAGAGCTTGGCGACCCTAGAGGATTGGTTGAAAAAGCATCCGGAGGATATGGTAGTGCAGTATAATTTGGCTAATCTCTATCTAGCACTTAAACAAGAACAGAAGGCAGCGTCAGCTTTTACTACAGTAGTCAAGCGAGCGCCAGATAATGTGGTGGCCCTTAATAACCTGGCCTGGCTGCTGCGCAAAAACGATCCGGCCAAAGCTTTAGAATATGCTGAGCGGGCTTTGGAGCTGGCTCCTAATGCACCACCCGTCATGGACACCTTGGGGATGTTGCTTTTAGAAAAGGGTGAAGCAAAACGCAGCCTACGCTTGCTCAGGAAAGCCTCGGACAGGGCGCCTGAGAACCTAACTATTCGGTACCATTTTGCCTTGGCTCTGGCGCAGAATGGAGAAAGTGCCCAGGCCCGGCAAGTGCTCGATGGGATCTTAGATGCAAAGCAACCCTTTGCCAAGAAAAAGGAAGCCCATGCGCTGCGTCAAACCTTAAGCAAATCACTAAATGATTGACTCCAGCACCGGGCCAATTAGCTCGATAAGCAAGCGGCGGCGAATACTTTTTTTTGCTGAAGCCGTGACATTGGCGCATGTGGCGCGGCCAGTGGCCCTGGCAAAGAATCTGAACCCGGCTCTTTATGAGGTTCATTTTGCGTGCGACGCAAGGTATCACAAACTACTGGGCAAGCTCCCATTTATCTGGCACCCCATTCATTCTCTTGCTAGCGAAAAATTTCTTGAGGCGCTCTCCAAGGGCAGTCCCGTTTATAGGGCTGATACACTACGCGCTTATGTCAACGAAGACGCGAAGGTAATCAAGGAAGTAAGCCCGGATGTGATCGTAGGGGATTTTCGTCTGTCCCTAGCCGTTAGCGCGCCGCTCGCTCAAATTCCTTATATGACAATTGCTAATGCTTATTGGAGTCCGTATGCTAAACGGCGTTTTCCCGTACCGGATATTCCTTTAGCAAAGATAATCGGAATCAAGGCGGCACAATACCTGTTTAACGCCATCCAGCCCCTGGCCTTTGCCTATCATGCTCTGCCCTTAAATAAGATCAGGCACGAATATGGCTTACCCAAGATAAGCTTGGATTTACGCCATATCTACACCTATGCCGATCACACACTTTATGCCGATATCCCAGCGCTGGCGCCGACCATCGATCTCCCCTCCGGGCATCATTATCTCGGTCCGGTTCTTTGGTCGCCCGCAGTCCCTCTTCCTGCTTGGTGGGAGAAAATACCTGCGGACAAACCCGTTCTCTATGTGAGCTTGGGCAGTTCTGGGCAAAGTCAATTATTACCGGAGATGTTAAAGGCGCTAGCCGATCTGCCTATCACTCTCCTGGTGGCAACGGCGGGGCGAATCAAACTCCCTAGCCCGCCAAAAAATGCCTTTATAGCGGATTATCTTCCCGGCGATAAAGCAACAGCCCGCGCCAGCCTCGTGATCTGTAATGGCGGCAGCCTTATGACCCAACAAGCGCTCATAAAGCGTGTGCCAGTGTTGGGAATTGTCAATAACCTTGACCAGCACCTCAATATGGAGGCGGTGCAAAGCGCAGGCGCGGGCGAACTCCGGCGGGCGGCAAACGTGACCACGGCGCATATTCTCGCCACCACACGCCAAATGCTAGACCAGCCTCGTTATGCTCAGGCCGCTACCCGTCTAGCGGACTTATTGTCCAACTACAACGCCTCCGATAAGTTTAACTCCATTTTAGGCCGGATGTTCTCGAGGAAATTATGCGCAAAATCGGTTTCAGCCAGATAATTATATTTTTATCTTTCTTCACTGCCGCGCTTATTCTGGGCATAGGCACCGCCTATTTATTGCTAGGCGGCTTGGAACTGGGGGATTTTCGTGGCATTGTTCTTGTCGTCGGAGCTCTTATCTTTGTGTATCTTTATGCTATCGCCCTTTACCGGCTTTTTTTGCGGCTTATGCCCCTGCAAGAAGGCGAGATCCCCGAACACTCGCGGCAAGAGTCTATTTACCATATCTACCTTTTATTCTATCTGCTTCTTTTCTATCCCATCATGCGTAGCGGCTTGCCTCCCGCACCCCTCATGCGTGTATTTTACCTTGCACTTGGCGCCCGCTTGGGTCATAACACCTACAGTCAAGGGATTATTCATGATCCACCTTTTATACAGGTGGGCGCCAATACCCTTATTGGACAGAATACTTTATTAATACCGCATGTGATTGAAGGTAAACGGCTTGCTCACTACCCTATTCAGATTGGGAATAACGTAACCATTGGTGCTAACGCGGTTCTGCTGGCGGGCGTCAACGTGGGTGATGACGCGATTGTGGCTACCGGAGCGGTTGTTCCCAAGGGAACTCAACTGGGCAGTGGCGAGGTGTGGGGAGGCGTTCCCGCCCGCCTGTTGCGTCCGCGGCAAGGAAGGCACCCAAAATAGTCGTCCAGAAATAAAGGTTAAAAATCTCCAGCCCACTCTGTACTTTATTAAGGTAAGTGCACAGCGAAAGTTGTAGCGGGCTTATGCGCAACCTGCAGCAGGCAAGGCTTCAGATTCCCCTGACTCCTTTCCAACAGACGGGGGAAATGTATTGCTTGCTCGGGGATACCCTGAAGTCAACAGCAACCGAGTCAAAAACCTTTACAAATATAATAAAAACATAAATATCTCTGTGTATCAAAAAATATTATCTATTTGATTTCGAAAATTAATTTTAGTAATGGCACAAATTGTGCTTTAAGGTATGATACTCATTGAATAATTATCGCGAGTGTATTTGTAAGGAGGCAAAAATTATGAAAAAGACAACATTCACAACCACAGTCGCTCTCGGCATCTTGCTGGGAACCACCAACGCCCACGCGTTGCTTATCGATCCCGACGGCGGAGGAGGTGCTTTTAACGCTATCGATGTGCATGCCCTTGATTGGAACGCGGGCAGCGCCCTAGCGGTTCCAGATGAAGGGGGTTCTTTCAAACCGGACCAAATCGCTGTAGGCGATACCTTTACCCAGTATGCCCATGCCGAATTAAGCGTTTTTAACGATGCTAGCGGCAATGCCAATGGAACCTTTATCGGCTCCGGCGAGCAATGGACCTTTGTGCTCGGCTTTAGGGAAGAAGTCGTAAGCGTGGATCCCACCGCCCGTTCCGCCAGTTTTAGTGCGATTGGAGGAGGCACCAACTTCTTCGAAATCTGGTATGGGGACGATGACAATGACAATCTGGAGGGAACAGGTTTTAATAATGGCACCAAGATCCTGTCTGGTACAGTAAGCAGCGGGACAAGCAACTTTGACAATGACGAAACCCTGGCGCCCTTCACCGGCGACCCTGGGGATGCCCAACCCTTAGATAATTTCGGCAATGATGATCGCCCAGGGATACGCAGCGTCACTGGTAGTGGAGGCGCCACAATTAACATTAGCGTTAGCAGCTTTGACTCGGCTTTCTTCACTGGCGCGATCAGCAGCTTAGAACTTAAGATGATAAATTTTGATACCAGCCTAATCGACCCTTTCAATAACACCAACCCAGCCGACTGTTTCACCGGTGCAGCGGGTGGGGGCACGGTTAACGCTGCTTGCAATGGCCCCAATAATATCAGTTTCGGAATGAGTTCTGGCGATATTAACGGCTTCAACACCACTAATTTTGAGTTCCAGCAAGATGCTATCTCTAACCTTAAAGTCACCACTACTACTGTTCCCGAGCCTTCTTCGATATTTCTGCTTGGCACGGGTTTAGCCGCCCTGGGCTTTGCCGGCACCCGCAAGCGCCGCCGCTAAGAATAAAAATTTAAGGCGCTCATGCTGTAGTACTTTCGGGGGGCCGAATAGGCCCCTCTCTTTCTTTTACACCACAACTAAAAAGAAGGTGTCAAAAAATTTGACACCTATAGGCTGTTACCATTTCCCACCTTTTGGCTTGCACATTACCCCCCTTGCCCTTTAGGAACATGCCTATACACGCGCTTATAGACAAACCCCCTTGGCAACGTTACCCTAAACCCGTAAATTATCTAGCCGCTGCGCCAGAGCCTAGCTAGTCCACTATGCGTTTTCCTGCCCTCTTTCTCCACCTACAAGGACGGGCACCGTTCTTCGAGCTGAATTAGGATGGAAGTATTCCCCGTTAGCCCGCTCACTTAGCGGTAGTTGTTTGAACATGAACACCCTTTTAACCCTATTCCCGCCTACCTTTATAGACGATAAACATAGAAGGAATACAGGGATGTACGACGACCCCCCCAGCGAGAGCGCGTAGCTTGCGTAGCATCGAGCGCGAGGGCAAGATTAAATTTTTGGTGGCGGCGGTTTTCCGAAAATGAAAGCGTACCAATTAAGACTCTACCCCACACTCCGACAGCGGCGGCAGCTAGAGGAAGCATTTAGCGCCTGCCGGTATGTGTGGAATTGGGCGTTAGATAGACGCACCAGGGCCTACAAGGAAAAAGGAGAGTCCCTGAATGCCATTGCGCTTTCGCGGGCGTTGACGGCGCTCAAAAAAGAGAAGGTTTTTCTTAAGGCCGCCAGTGCGACGGCCCTTACGTATGTCCTAAAAAGCCAGGATGAGGCTTTCCAGAAGTTTTTCAACAAGCAGGCCCGCTACCCGAAGTTTAAACGGCGTGGGCGGGTGCACTCCTGTACCTTCCAGCTCGACAAACGCCGGGGCGAGAAGGTGTTTATGCCAGGCCAATTATTGCGCCTGCCCAAGCTCGGCCCGGTGCGCGTGGTCTGGTCCTACCAGGATATCCCCGTATTCCCCAACAGCGCCACGGTCAGCTGCAATGCCTGTGGGCAATGGTTTGTCTCGCTCCAGTGTGACTGTATCGACGTGATACACCCGCCCGCCACGGATAAAACCATTGGGCTCGATTTAGGGCTATCGACCCTGATAGCCATGAGCGATGGCAGAAAAGAGAAACCCAGAAGATTTTTAAAGAACGCCTTACGCCGGTTGAGGTTTGCCCAGCGCCGTTTATCGAAGACGGCAAAAGGTGGCAGTAACCGGCGTAAGCAAAGGAGCCGCGTAGCTCGACTCCACCAAAGAATAGCCAGCAAGAGGGCGAACTTTCTGCACGGACTGAGTACTTCGATCGTACGCGAAAACCAAGCCATAGCGATTGAGGACCTGAACGTGCGTGGCGTGATGGCCAACGGAAAGCTAGCCCGATCGGTTGGGGACTGCGGTTGGTACGAGTTACGACGGCAGCTTACTTACAAAGCGAAGTGGTACGGACGGCAACTTAATGTGGTGCCGCGATTCCAGCGTACCACGGGGGTTTGTCCTGATTGCGGGACGGTAGGGGAAAAGCTGCCGCTGAGGGTGCGGTCCTGGACGTGCGGGCACTGTGGAAGCGCGCACGATCGGGATATTGCCGCCGCTCGGGTGATTGATTTAATGGGTAATACCGCGAGGAGCGCGGGAATTGATGCCTGTGGACTGGCGCACAAACCGGAGGAGGCTGTTAGTTAGTGACAGGCTACCAAAGGGCCGGATTGAAGCAGGAAAAGCGCAGTGAGCGAGAGCGCAGGGATGCGCTCATGGGGCGATCAGCCCCGGTCGCGAACGTTAGCCGCCAACTCCAACAAATAGGTATTAGCGTATCATCCTTCATCACAACTGCAAGGGCAAAACTGTCGGGGATACCTATTAACCACTTACTACTCCTATTCACCTTATTACTCAGCAGTATGCCAGAATTACAGGCGGCGGCCAGGGAACTGGTTACGGTAAAACCTCTAGCGCAGCTGGCGGAATTCCCCCCAATCACTGCCTCCGCAGAGGTGATTACCCTTAACAATAGTCAGCTCAACGCTGAGGTCACCGCTGTTATTCTTGGCTTGCCCGTTGAAATAGGACAAGTAGTCGCGCCCGGAACCCCGCTAGTGCTGCTTGAGAAAACAGATCTAGAACTCGCCCTTGAGCGGGCCAAGGCAACCCTAAACTCGCTTGAAGCCAGCCATGCGTTGGCGCAGCGTCAATTAACCCGCACCCAATCCCTGGCTAAAAAAAGGCTTATCACGGAAGAAATACTCAATCAGCGCGAAACCGAGCTAAAGGTTAGCAAAGCGGAGCTGGCAGTCCAGCGGATCACGGTAAAACAACAGCAAAGAGCGCTTGAAAAGACGGTAATTCGCGCTCCATTTAAGGCCATCGTCGTGGAACGGCTGGGGCAGGTGGGTGAACTGGCTATGCCGGGCACGCCGCTTATCCATATCCTGGATGCAGAACAAATCTTGGTTTCCGCTAAACTTCAGCCCCGGGATATCTTTTCCCTGCGCAATGCAGCCACGGTGGTATTCATCGCTGAAAATCACCCCTATTCCCTGAAGCTTCACCGCGTGGTTCCCGCGCTTGATCTCCGTGAACGAAGCCAGGAAGTGCGCCTGCGATTTACCGCTGCGCCCGCCTTGATTGGCACCACCGGGGATTTAGTTTGGCGCCCTAAAACTCCCCATTTACCTGCCGATTTGTTGGTTCGGCGCGGCAACAAACTAGGCGTGTTTGTATTAGCGCGGGAACGGGCCAAATTCGTAGCTCTAGCCGATGCCCATGAAGGCCAGCCCACCAAGATCAATCTACCGGGAGATACTCTCATTATCATTGATGGTCGCTTTACCCTCCAGGATGGGGAAGCAGTTCAGGTCACCAACCTTGCTGATTAGCTTGATCCAATAAAGATGCTGATCCGTTTTTTCCACAATCACGTTCTAGCCAATCTCACCTTTGTGCTAGTGCTCACGGCAGGTGCCCTAGCCTATCTTCACCTCCCTAAGGAACAAAACCCGCCGGTTAATTTCAACTGGGTACAAATTAGCACGGTATTTCCAGGCGCCTCCGCGGAAGATGTGGAGAAACTAATTACCGAACCGCTGGAAGATGCGCTCCGTCAAGTCCAGGATATCCGTTTTGCTTCCAGCACTAGCCGGGAAGATCTATCACTCATTCTGGTGCGGTTTCAAGACATCAATGAGCGCACCTATGATAAACGTGTCACTGATCTGCGCCGGGAAGTGCAAAGTAAGGCAAATCAAGAACTGCCAGAAGCCGCCGAAGAACCCGAGTTTTTCGAGTTGAGTACCGCGAATATGTTTCCCGCCGCCATGATTTTGGTCAGCGGAGTAGCGGACAATGAGGTGCTACGGCGTAACGCCCGCATCATTCAGGAAGATCTAGAGCGCATACCCGGGGTAAAAAACGTGGGCACGGTGGGACTGCGGGACCCAGAATTGCAAGTGGAGTTTTCGCCACGGCGTCTATATGCCGTTGGAGCCACCCCCGAGGATTTGGCTGAAACGGTGGCTGCCTATTTTCAGGATGCCGCCGCGGGAAGCGTCCGCCAGGCAAACCAACAATGGCTGATACGCCTAGTGGGAACAAGCAGCGATCCCCAGGTATTAGGCCGTTTCCCGCTCAAAACTGCTTTGGGTGAAACGCCAATTAATAGCGTCGCCGCAGTAAGCCGCGGCCGGGAGGAACCAGAGGAATTAGTTCGTCATAAAGGCCAGCCGGGAGTATTGCTGGTTATAGACAAAAAGGGCAGCACCGGCTCTCTGAAATTCATAAAAAGCCTTAAAGCCTATATTGCCTCCCACAATGAGATCAGCCGGGAAAGCGGCGTCAAACTGATCTTAGTGGATGATCAGACGCCCCGCACCGAAGCCGCATTGAAAATCATGGAAAATAATGCGGTAGTTGGCTTGGTGCTGGTAATGCTGACCACCTGGCTATTTCTTGGATCGCGGATCTCGTTTTTTATCGGGATCGGCATTCCCTTTACTCTAGCAGGAACCTTCCTGTTACTTTATCTGCTCGGGGAAAGTCTGAATATCTCGGTATTTCTCGGGGTAGTGATCGCTTTGGGTATGTTGGTGGACGATGCGGTGGTCGTGGTAGAGGCTATTTACTACCGCTTACAGCGAGGGGTAGCACATGCGGTTGCAGTGTCCCAGGGGCTTTCGGAAGTGGCTGCTCCTGTGGCAACCTCGGTGTTAACCACGATAGCCGCTTTTCTTCCGCTTATGCTCACGCCGGGTATCCTCGGAAAATTTATGTACGTCATTCCCCTGGTAGTTACCATTGCTCTGCTGATTAGTCTGTTCGAAGCCTTTTGGATACTGCCGGTGCATGTCATGGGCTCGAAAACCGGCGCCCATAACCCTTCCCCCTTGCAACGTTATCGCGTGCGGTTTGCTCACTATTTGCGGGTTAAATATACCCACGCATTGATTACCCTTCTAAAGCGACCTAAACGTTCCGTGCTGGCTATATTGCTGCTCGTTGCTGCTTTTGGCGTCCTAGCGGGCAGCATGGTACGAACTGATTTTTTTGCCGCTGACCCGATTCGGTTGTTCTATGTGAATGTGGAAATGGCGCCTAATACGACCCTGGATGAAACCCTTCGTTTAATTGAAACATTAGATAGCAAGGTGGGAAAACATCTCAAGCCAGAAGAATTACGCCAAACTGTGGGCTATGCAGGCATGATGTTCACAGGCGCGGAAGTGCTGTCAGGCGACCAGTACGGCCAGGTCGTCGTTAGTTTGAAGCCTCAAAACGGGCAACTTCGCAGCGTCGATGAAACCATTGAAACCATGCGGAAAAACCTCGTAAAAACACCGGGACCCGTACGCATTTCCTTCCTCCGCATCTCTGAAGGCCCCCCCGTCTCTAGACCCATCAGTATTAAGGTGCGTGGTGATGATCTAGAGAAATTGCACCAAGCAGTGGCCGCCTTGGAAGCTACTTTACAGCGTCTTCCCGGCGTCAAAGACATCACCAGTGATAACATTCCTGGCAAACTGCAACTCAACCTGCGCCTAAATGGAGACGCTATCAAGCGTTCCGGACTAGATCCGGCTTCCGTCACCCGCATTATTCGGCTGCTATTTGACGGAGAGATCGTTGCCAGCACGCGCGAACAGGGAGAAAAGCTGGAGGTACGGGTACGCGCTAAACGAGCCTCGGTACCTGATATCAATGCCCTATTCAGACAGCCTATTGCCTTACCCGGCGGCGGCGAGATCGCCCTAGGCCGGCTCGTAGAGGTAGATAAAAGCCTTGGGCAAGTAGCAATTCGGCACTATAATTTTCGCCGCACCATTACTTTGGAGGCTGACATTAATCGAGAAATGACCGATGTAGTGGCTGTTAATGAGCATATCCAGCAAGAGTGGGAAAACCTGCGCGCCCGTTTTCCCGGCATTGACCTGGATTTCTCCGGTGCCTTTGAAGATATTCAGGAAAGCATCCAGGCCCTCACCTTGCTATTTCTACTAGGTATAGGATTAATCTATCTTATCTTGGGCACCCAGTTTCGCAGCTACTGGCAGCCCCTGATAATTCTCGCCGCCGTACCCATGGCGTTTACCGGTGTGCTGTTCGGGCTCATGGTGACTCGTAATCCCCTAAGTCTTTATACGCTCTACGGTGCCGTAGCACTAACTGGCATTGCCGTCAATGCGGCGATCGTACTCATCGTGGCGGCCAATGAACGCTTAAACCGGGGCATGAGTGTATTACATGCTGCGGTATATGCAGCCCGGCGGCGCCTTATCCCTATATTAATTACTAGCCTTAGCACTATTGCCGGTCTATTTGCCCTTGCCACCGGCCTAGGCGGGCGCTCCCTGCTGTGGGGCCCCATGGCCTCGGCGATTGTATGGGGCGTGGGAATTTCCACCTTGCTGACTCTTTTTGTTATTCCTTTGTTATACCAATTATCCATGACCAACAAGAACAAAGGTTACCGCCCTTAAACTTCACCTCACCATTAATCGTTCAAGAGGCAACCGGGTGGAGCGTGCTTTCGGGACGGCGCCGGCTCCTATCCGGCCCATCACCTGGGCCCGCTGGCAGATATCCGGTGACAGCAGTTGTTCTAGTCGAGACGAAAGCGCTGCGGCAAGACGCTGGCTGTATTCGCTTTTTGAAAATTGTATTCCCTCTCGAAGATAGGCACTAAATATAAGGGGAGTCATCTCTGGCTGAAGCCGTAAGTTAAGCCTGCTGGCCGTCAGCCAGAAACGCTGCCAGGCTCTTCCCGTGGCAATGTAATCATCCATGGATTGTGGCGGCTTTGGAGCGATAATTAAAAAATGAGCGGCACAGGCAATACCAGGAATAAAATCGAGTTGTATCCGGGGTAGTAGCGTCCCCCCAAGATAGGTGTTTAAAAATTTTACCCGCCCCCAGTCTTTCAGTGCCCAGCGCATGAGTCCCACTCCCAGCGGATCCAAGCCCACAGCCTGATCCGGGATGCGATCTTTGCTAAATTTTGAATTCCATTCAATGACGCTTCGATGCACCTCATAAGCTTCCGGCATGGTCAACCGCAGCTTTCCATTCATAAACAGTAACCGGGCTACCTTTAACCTATTTTCTAGCCCTTCAAGCCAGTGAATGGAAAACAAGGGCTTAACAGATTCTTCGAGAAGGCTTTTTTCCCGGACCGTGAGCGCGCGCAGAGACATAGCCCGGCGCTGGGTAGCGCGCACAGGAATATAGGGCCACAGGGGATCGGGACGAAGGGTAGCTTCAGGAACAAAATGCACATTGAACTTAGGGTGAGTCTCTGCAGTATTAAGATCTCGTTGAATGTCGGTACGCCAGCCATATTGGGACGCCGCAATGGTAATACTTTCCAGAAGTGTCCCCACGGAGATCTGGCTAGCATGGCCTTCTAAATCATAAACACAATGATCCCGGGTATCGAAGCCATGGACAACGACATAATGAGAGTCCTTAATTTCAAAGCGCCAGGGCTGGGTATTGTCTCCGCTAGGCGCCCACCGGGCCATATCTAAAATACGCTCAACCTCAGAACCAGCCTTTGACGAAGCTACAGTAGGTATTTTCTGAGAAAGCTGTTCAAGCATCCGGTATCCCCGCTTACGCTTGAAAAGCTGGAACGGGTTGTTATTGCCGCCAGGCAGCCACCCAAGATGCCATTTCCCCCGATAGGCATCGTACTGATGGTAGCGTGGAGCAGACCGTACAGGGCCTCGTCCCAGCAGAATCTTCAACGCTTCCGCGCCTGTGGCTCCCGCGCACAGATGACAGCCCATGGCCGTTGAGGGACCGCGGCGAGCAGCCAAATCAAGCCGCGAAGAGTCTACAAGATAAGCACGGTGGAATCCTTTGGGCGTTAGCCCCGCAAGAAAATTCACATACTGCTGCTCTATGGGCAGGCCTTCCAGGCAAAAGTACTCCTCAAAAGTCATATGCCCCGGCATAAATACTAAATAAGCCGTTCCTATTCCAATAGGCGCCGCCGTAATTGCAGGTATGCCAAGCTCCGCGCAGCGGGCAAAAACATGGGCCCGCCTATCCAACACAAAAAAATCGAAGCCATCGACAAAAAGGTCTACCCCTTCGAGAAAGGCATCAACATTGTTGCGGTTAATTCCCTTATTAAAAATATTCAGATCCACTTCCGGGTTGATATCCCGGGCTATTTCAGCCAGCACCTCGACTTTAGGCCGCCCTAGGGTACTCACCATCGCTCCAACCTGGCGATTAAAGTTAGGAAGCTCAAAGTCGTCGAAATCCGCAATATGGAACACGCCAATGCCTAAACGCGCCAGAGTTAATAAATGGACGCCCCCCACGCCTCCCATCCCCGCAATGGCCACTTTCTTGCCACGTAATATCTGTTGTTCCCACTCAGTCACCCAGCCGGTATTTCGGCTAAAAGCCTCCTGGTAGATAAAAGCTTCGCCTTGACGCTGAATAGAACTCTCTACTGAATTTTTTTCTAGCGGCTCATCTTGTGTGTGCATTTACTCTATTTCCTAGGCTAACAAAAGGCTCAATTCCGCGCTGGATCATAAAGGCTATTTTTTTCTTTGGCGTCTCTCTTGTAAAGCTACAGAGGCAGCAGTTTTTAATAATTTCTGCACGATCTGCGTGTAGGTCCCGTACAAAATACGAGAGGTGTGAGCTACCGCTTATTTTAAGCGCTGCTTTTATCCTAAAACTGGGATTAACATCATAATGTTTCTTTGTCAAGAAGCGGAAAATCACAAGGAAGCGCCCCCTTAGTTATTAACTATCTTGGAGATCTCAAACATTCCAGGATAACTCAAAAAACAGAGGAGTCATCATGGAGATGCTAGCGACCAAACCAATTAATACTGAAAGAACATTAGCAGATATATTTTCAGACTATTTTGAAGTGCTTTCGGCTAATACCCCTCAATTACAAGAAGCAGCTTATCGGCTACGCTATCAAGTTTATTGCCTGGAAACCAAATTTGAAAATCCCTGGCAATTCCCAGAGAGGCAAGAAAAAGATGGCTTCGATCAATATTCAATCCATAGCCTTCTCAAGCACTCGAGAACAGGCAACTTTGCAGGTACCGTTCGCCTCATTCTTCCCCGACTAGAGGTTGAAAAATGTTTCCCTGTTCATGCAGTAACCTCTCACCCCTTATTCCTTGATCACCGGCGATTCCCCCGATCAAAGGTTGCTGCAATTTCCCGCTTTGCAATTTCTAAAAATTTTAGGAAGCGTTTGGGAGAATTTATTTCGCCAAGCGCTGCTTCTAAGCACCATGAAATTTATAGAGATGAGCGCCGAATTATACCCCATATTACCCTAGGGCTCGTCGCCGGCCTTGTAAGAATGAGCAAGGAACAGGGGATACAACACTGGTTTTGCATGGTAGAGCCTCCTTTGCTTCGTCTTTTATCAAAATACGGTTTATATCTAACAGCCGTGGGTCCAACCGTTGAGTATCATGGTAAGCGTCAGCCCTGTTACGCGCATCTCGATCAGTTTCTCGAAATGGCGCACAAAGAACGCCCTGATGTATGGGAATTAATTACCGATAAAGGAAAGAATTGCCCTTAGATTATTTTTATCAAAATGAATTTGTCTCTATATGAAGACACAAGAACCGCTGATAATACATGAAGATAAAATTTTACAGAAAGAATAGTGTCTGTTTTTAGGGACAAATTCATAGCATGATTATTTAAACCGCCTATGTTTCGATCTCTGAAATTGTATATTTCTATTGGTTTTTGCAGGGTGGCATTTTATTTGCTTAATCTAAATAGTTCAACCAATTTATTAGAATAAAAATACATCACTAAGAATTAATTTGATGCTCCTATACCCTTTCAATATAAGGAAATAAATGCCAATGCCGTCCCATGCTTATTGCCAAAGCGCATACCAACAAAAATTTGACACCACCTCCACCTCCGAACTGCTTTGTATTCATGAACTCTTTCAGCAACATTTTAAAGTCTTCGAATTCTTACCACGAGAATCGCCTAAACTTTTTGAGCAAACCCTTGCTCTACGCTACCAGGTTTATTGCCTTGAAAATTCATTCGAAAATGCTTCCGATTTCCCGAGCAAGATGGAAATGGATCAGTACGATGAATATTCCGTCCATACACTTATCTGCCATCGCGATACAGGAGAGGCCGTCGCCACGGTTCGATTAGTTCAGCCAAATTCTTCTGGGTACCAACATGGTTTCCCCATGGAACCCCATTGCAACGCATCGCTTACCGCTCTCCCCGGAGAATCTCGGCCGTCATCACACCACTTACCTGCGGAAATTTCCCGTTTTGCAATATCCAAAAATGTTAGACAACGAGTCATGAAAATGGCATCCACAATGCAAGCGGGACACACCGAAAAAGGAAAACCTAATCATATTTCCTGGGATCGACTGCTATACTCTCAATTCACCTTAGAATTGTTTGCTGCTGCAATACGCTTAAGCGATAAATACGGAATCACTCACTGGTATTCTTTGGCTTCGCCGGCATTGTTAAGAACCTTAAGACGCTTTGGTATTCGTCTGACATCGGTTGGCCCAGCAATCGATCACCGCGGTATGCGGCTACCCTGTATTGACAACCTTGAAACGCTTCTAAGGAGAGTTTATCAGACACAACCGGATGCATGGAATATTCTAACCAATCATGGAACGATCTGGCGAGAATCCAAACGTAATTACATCGAAGAATTAAAACAAGAGAAAATAAAAGCAAAAGACAAGTTTGCCCTGCTCCCTTATTTCAAAAAAGAATTCCAACCCCGGATGGCAAGCGCATAAACAAAGAAAACATTGATGATAAACAACAACGGCAGTTACTCTTAACCACGCATTTCATATTTATCTAATAATGCGTATAAAGTAGGACGAGTCACCCCTAAGAGTTCCGCTGCCCGTGAGAGATTGCCATTCACCAAGGTGATGGCGCGGGTAAGCGCCTCCCGTTCAGTATGCTCCCGTATTTGACGCAAATTTAAGGACAAAGATTGCTGTTCGGGGGAGGCAGAGGCGGGCAAGTCTAAATCTTCCGACGCAATACGGTTGCCTTCCACCATTATCACAGCCCGTTTTATGCAATTTTCTAGTTCTCTAACATTGCCAGGCCAGGTATGAGTCTCAATAGCTCTAATAGCATCATCTGTAAAACCGCGGACCGCTTTACCCTGCGTGCGCGAAAAATGCTCAAGCAGCGCCCGCCCAATGACTACCGCATCGCCCGGGCGTTCCCGCAAAGGCGGAAGAGTCACGGTAACTTCGGCAATTCGATAATATAGATCTTCCCGAAATTGGTTTTGAGCAATAAGCTCTTTTAAATCCTGGTTGGTCGCGCAGATAACCCGCACATCCACAGGGATTTCTTCACGGCCACCCACCCGCTCAATCACCCGTTCTTGCAGAAAACGCAGCAGCTTGGCCTGGAGGCCCCGGGGCAAATCCCCGATTTCATCTAAGAACAAAGTACCCTCATGAGCGTATTCAATCTTGCCCCGGGTTTGTCTCACAGCCCCCGTAAAGGCTCCTTTTTCATGGCCAAAAAGCTCGCTTTCCAAAAGGTTCTCCGGAATAGCCGCGCAGTTAATAGCCACGAAAGTTTGCTCTCGGCGATAGCTCAGTTGGTGCAAGGCCCGAGCAATAACTTCCTTGCCTGTACCGCTCTCACCCAAAATAAACGCAGTGACATCAGCGGGTGCGATCTTCTCAATGGTACGACATATTTTCTTCATTCCAGGGCTGACGGCAATCACCCCTTCCAGGGAGGAATGACCAGCCCGCCGTAAACGCCGATTTTCCATCTCCAATTCATAAAGCCGGTAAGCCCGATCAATCGTCAATTTAAGAATGTCGGGATCGATGGGCTTCGAATAAAAATCGTAGGCACCCGCCCCCACTGCTTGCACCGCATGCTCCTGGCTGTCATTCCCTGTGATCACAATGATTTTGGTATAGGGCGCCAGAGCCAGGATTTCCTGCAAGGAGGCCATGCCTTCGCTGACGCCACCAGGGTTAGGAGGCAAACCAAGATCTAACGTTACTACCGGAGGTTCATGGCGGCGTACTAATGCAACCGCTTCCTGACGATCCTTAGCTACTGCTATTTCATAACCACAAAAAGCCCACCGCAACTGGCCCTGCAAGCCAAGATCATCTTCCACGATCAGCAAGTTTTTCTTACTGCTCATGAAACTGCCTCCTTCACTTCTTCCATCCGAGATCTTTCTACCTCGCCTTGAGGTATCCGCAGCACAAAACAAGTTCCTTTACCCGGCACGCTGCGGACTTCAATATCTCCTCCTATCTCCTGGATATATTCCTGCACCTCAAAAGCTCCAATCCCCATGCCCGTAAGCCCTTTAGTGCTATCAAAAGGGCGAAATAGCCGTTCCCGAACAAAAGCGGGAACCATGCCCTGCCCGCTATCTTCAACGTCTATCCGAACTATTTCCTTTTCTCTGCTTATCCGTAAAACAACACGTCCTTCAGGCAAGGTTGCTTCTTGGGCATTCTGGATTAAATGCCCTAAGATACTCTTAAACCGTTCTCGGTTAGCGCATATCCCAATAAAATCTTTATCTTCTCCCTCCACTTCTGGTCTTGGCTGTTGGGCGGCATAATGTTTTACCAGCTCACGAGCCAACGCCACTACGTCAAAGATTTCCTGCCGTTCTTCCTCCCCCGTGCTGCGGAGTTGACTCATTAGCCGTTGCATTCGCTGAACTGCGTGGTGAATAGTCTGCACAGCATCATCGATAAATGCTGGGTTATGCTTATGGTATGCGGCGTTACGCACCAGCAAGGAAAGCTGTGCGATGAGATTTTTCAAATCATGGACCACGTAGGCGGAAAATCGATGAAAAGCAGCGAATTGCTGGGCTTGGGCTAACTGTTCGGCTGCTTCTTGATGGGCCAAATAGCTTGCTGCCTCCCGGCCGGTAGTGCGCAAAAGATCCCGATCCTCCCAGTCCAAAGCCGCTCTCGCCTGGGAGCGAGCCAAAACCAAGAAGCCAACCAATGATTCCCTGTGAATTAAAGGTACAATCAGCCATAGCTTGGGAAAGCTATTAAACCATTCTGGTATCGGCACAGGATGGGGATGGGTTGCTTCCCCTTTTGCGCCTTCTTCCATAATCCACTCTTGTTCCTGCAGGAACTGAAGAAATGCTGATTGCTTCGGCTCCATTAAGCCCTCTGGAAAAGGAAAATTCCAGACAAAAGTCGGTACATAATATTTCTCTTTAGGCTGCCACAGCACGCCACCCGGGCTTTCCACGATCTGAGCGAGAGCTCGAGTTACTCGTTCTCCTAACGGGATCGAGGAGTCCTCCGAAAGCATACTAATAAAATGTAACCACTCCTCGCGATAGTCATATTTGTAATTAAAAAAATGTTTACTGATAAAAACCCGCAATTTCGCCTTTAATTGGCCCGAGGAAAGGAGCGACAGGAGCAGTAAAGCAGCCGCAAATAAAAAAACGGCCTGGGCCATAATCCCCCAGGAACCGCCAAAATGGCGAACATAGTAGCCTGCACCGGCCATAGCCAATAAATAGAATCCCGCCCCTAGAAAAGTTGCAGTATGAAATACCATCCGCCGGGAAACATAGACATCTGGCGACCATTGAGGGTTACGAGCAGCCGAAACTGCAATAAAAGGAACGACCATAGCATTAGCTAGACCACGGGCAGACCACACCCCCGTATCGACTACTTGTAATAGCAAAGCATCCGCATAGAGAAAAAAATCATAAACGAATAAAGCGGCAAGCCCAAAACAGAGATGTTTAATCGCCCATCGTTTATCCTGAGGCACAGAACGCAGCAGTTGTTCCACCAGCATTAAACCAATAACTGCCAATAGTATTTGCCCTACCAGTACAATCTCATAGCTTAATTTGGCGCCAAGCAGCCATTCTAGCCAGGAAAACCCAATTAACAGTCCCCCTTGCAGAAGTACAAAGATGAAAACCAACACCGCAAGTCTGCGGGTAAGCCCCTGAAACTTAAAATTAAAGCCTAACGCATGAAAAAGAAAAGCATACCAGACTCCATCCCGAAAAGTTTCCAGTATCTGGACCCAAAGCGGCGAAAGATAATCAACATATGAGTCATACGCTGAGACGGCTAGCCAGCCTGCATTTACTGCAACCGCAAAGAGCAATACCCCCCCCACGGGGCGATTACGGTAGCCGATAGCCAGTATAATGAAAAGAGCAGTAAAGGCTACCGCGCCAGCACCATAACTGATCAAGGCCAAATTATTCATGGTGTATTGACTAACAAGAAGTTCAGCGGGCTCCTTTTCCAAGCACAACGACTTCAACCGTTTGCAACAAAATCATTAGATCTAAAAAAAGACTGTAGTTTTTAACATAATAAAGATCATATTGAAGTTTCTCGAAAGCAGCTTTCTCAGTACTACCGTAGGGATAACATATTTGTGCCCAGCCGGTCAGTCCTGGTTTAACCCGGTGGCGTTCCTCATAGTAAGGCAACTCCTTAGTTAAAGTTTCCACAAATTCTGGCCGCTCGGGCCGTGGCCCTACAAAACTCATTTGACCCCATAAGATGTTAAAAATCTGTGGTAACTCATCAATCCGGGTACGCCGCAACCACCGCCCCACAGGAGTAATACGAGGATCACCGCTTGCTGCCCAACGGGCTTTTCCATCCGCTTCGGCATCCTGACTCATGGTCCGAAATTTAAAGATATAAAAGGACTGGCCATTTTCGCCTACTCGCCGCTGACGATAAAGCACTGGCCGACCACTCTCCCGTAAAATTGCAATCACGGCAAACAGCATCAATGGAGAGCAAAAAACAAGCAACATTACACTAGCGGTGATATCAAAGAGCCGCTTAGTGAATTGCCGCAGGAAATGATGATGAAAACCGCTGGAAAACAGAAGCCAGCTAGGATACATAATATCAATTTTGAGCTTACCAGCCGTTTGTTCAAAAAAATCGAGCACATCAGTTACCGTAACTCCTGCCATACGGCAATCCAGTAGTTCCTTGTAGGGTAGACGGCCTCGGCGTTCATCAACAGCAATCACGATTTCATCAATACCCCCATGCGTTACGTACTCCTGAAGCCCCCCCCCCACTTCTACTAATTGTTCTTTAGGAATCAGGGGGATCTCCCCCGGCAAGGGAGCATAGCCAACAATATCAATACCAAGCCGGTCAGAGCGGCGGCGGAGAGTATTCACCGAAGCTGCGCGCTTTTCCGTACCTAATATGAGTAACTGCCGTTGTAGACCCTGCAGTCCCATAAGATAAAGGAAAAAAACCCTGGAAAGGAGTAGTGCACAAGTAGAAATAATAATGCTAAGGACAAGGATACCCCGGCCTAGATGGAATTCAGGTATAAAATAGAAAGTAACCGCCATCAATGTCCCCGCTACTAGCATTGCCACTATTAAACGGTTAAAAATTCCTGCTAAACCATAGCGCTGATGGCGACGATAAAGCCCAGAGGCAATTAGAGCGATGACTACCACAGCGGTATAAATTATCGCCTTAGGCCATAAAAGCCCTAAATTCTCCTGAATGAGCTGATAATTTCCCATAAAGCGGATAAGCGCGGCTAACCAGAGACTGGAAAATAAAATAACTGACTCACAAAAAGCGAGAACTAAAAAAGAACGTTTAATATGATGATTAAAGAAGCGAACAGTGCCCACTCTTGTCGTCCCCCTACATTAGTGTGCCAAAATTGCTCTAGGTCATTGAATATAAAAAAGTAATCCTATCGACGGCTTTTACCCCCAACAGGGGAAAGTCCAATTAGCTAGGGGTGGCGGGCAAACTTAACAATAAAGAACGCGGCCGACAGATTAGTCCGCTTCTATATCGGCGAGCATTTTTATTAGTTTAACCATTTTCATTTCTAGATGATTAGACTGGCTTGTTGGCGTTTCGCCATGGCTTAGCGCGCAGTCTCTTTTCGCCTTGTCAGCCTAGAGAATTGGCACTTCAGTGCGGTCTTCGATCCATAAGCTGGGCCGCCGTGATTTTTACCTTTTAAGGAATCAATCCCAGCTTCATAAACCATATTGGCGAAGTAGCACTTACAGGGATTAGGGTCAACCATCACCATGTTGGAACACTATCCATGACATAGAGGCGCTTCAACTTAACCGTACCTAACCTTGAAAGTTTTAACAATTTTTTTACGTTTAGTACTAGATGGATGCTAGTAGCGTTTTTTATAAGGACGGATATCGAGTGCCAATGGTGGAAAAATGCTTAAACGCCACGCCTTGGTCAATGATTTTTTGAGTATGGCAACTGGAACCCACCCCACTGCCCAAGAAGCAACTTCAAGTATTAGTAAAACAGGAAGACCGCACACTATCGAATTTAGCGGAGACAATAGGGAGCGCCTGCGCCAAACATGAATCCATAAGAGGATAAAACCCACTAACCTTGGCGCGCCCGAGAGGATTCGAACCTCTGACCTTTGGCTCCGGAGGCCAACGCTCTATCCAACTGAGCTACGGGCGCCTAAAATAGAGAAGGATACCTATTTCTAGCGTAGGCGTCTATGTTCTTAGCAAAAATAATATTCAAACCTATCTCCTAATAACACATTAATTCTAATCAGGACAGCTAACACCATGAACAAACAAATTCATAAAATGAATTTTCTTTCCCCTCAATGCCTGCTTTCTATTATGGGTATGGGAATAGTTACTCTTTCCCTCTTAGCTGCTGGATGCACGGAACAAACTGCCGAAACCAGTTCTCCAGAAGCCATCGCTAAGCGTATCGAACCAGCGGGGAAAGTAAATATTGCCTCCGCACCGGAAAAAACCAGCGAAACGCCCGATACCCCTGCAAGCTCTGAAGAAAAATCACCAGCAGCACCTGCTCCTGCAAAAAACAAAGAAAACGCCCCGGCTGCTAACAATGACGAGACACCGCCAGCCACTAAGGGAAAAGAGTCCCAGCTCAACCATGGCAAAACAATAGTTAAAAATAGTTGTGCCGCTTGCCACACCGGCAATTTGCCGGGAGCCCCCGTGATTGGGAATGCGGAAGACTGGACGCCTCGCCTTACTCAAGGCGTGGAAATTCTAACTCAACATGCCACCCAAGGTTACAAGGCTATGCCGCCCAAAGGCGGTAATCCTAACCTCAGTGATGAAGACATCGCCGCTGCAATTGCTTACCTTATTTCCCAATTAGAAAAATAAGGAAAAATCCAAGTTTCCCTAAAAACAGCACCTTATCTGGGTGCTTCGTTGGAATTAAACGGCGATGATTAATGTCCCCCTAGCGAAAGCGTCTGTCTATGCGTGCAGACGCGCATAGACAGACGAAGTGAAACGGCGCATCGAGCGCGAGGAACAGTCAACCAACGGAGGCCATTGCTATTAGTCAGGGCGAAACCCCAATCTCATCACTACTACGCCTCTCCCTGTTAGAGTTAGGGAGGAGCGCTTTCCCAAATAAACGTCTCATCTGGCATCCCTTCTCTGCGCCCCTACCCCTTCGCGGCATCGGCAGTTCTATGATCTATTAAGTTGCCCCAAGTCCCGAACCGCACCTTTCGCTGCTGAGGTGGTGAGCGCCGCGTAGGCCTGCAGCGCCAGGGATACAGTACGATTGCGATTAACTGGCCGCCAAGCCTGCTGCGCCTTTGCCTCCATGGCTCTTTGGCGCTGTGCTAATTCCTCCTCGTCCACTGCGAGATGAATACGCCGATGAGGAATGTCGATTTCAATTCTGTCACCTTCCTCCACCAAACCGATGGTGCCACCTTCAGCCGCTTCAGGAGAAACGTGGCCAATAGAAAGTCCCGAAGTCCCTCCAGAGAAGCGGCCATCCGTGATGAGCGCACAGACTTCGCCTAATCCTTTAGATTTCAGATAACTGGTGGGATAGAGCATCTCCTGCATTCCAGGTCCCCCCTTGGGGCCTTCATAACGAATAAGCACAACGTCACCCGGCTGAATTTTATCTCCCAGAATAGCTGCTATCGCCGCCTCCTGACTCTCAAATAGCCGGGCCGGCCCGGAAAAAATCAATATCGACGGGTCTACTCCAGCAGTCTTGACAATACAACCATCCTTTGCGAGGTTACCATAAAGCACCGCCAACCCCCCATCCTTGCTGTAAGCATGGGCAATATCGCGAATACAACCTTGCGCCCTATCCAAATCCAGACTTTCCCAGCGATTCCCTTGGCTAAAAGCCACTTGGGTAGGGACACCCCCCGGAGCGGCAAGATAGCGACTCTGGGCAGCCTCATAGCTGGAACGGACGATATCCCATTGGTCAAGCGCCGCGCCCAAGGTCGGGCTATGAACGGTTGCCATTTGGCGATGGATCAATCCTGCCCGATCTAATTCCCCCAAAATACTAATGACACCCCCCGCCCGGTGAACATCCTCCATGTGATATTCTGGCGTTGCAGGAGCCACTTTACACAAATTGGGCACCTTACGGGACAAGCGATCAATATCCGCCATCGTGAAATCCACTCCCCCTTCCTGAGCAGCGGCCAGCAAGTGAAGCACCGTATTAGTCGAACCGCCCATAGCGATATCCAGACTCATGGCATTCTCAAAAGCCCCAAAATTAGCAATTGAGCGCGGCAAAACAGTTTCATCATCCTGCTCGTAATAACGTTTTGCCAACGCCACAATCAAGCGTCCTGCTTCTAGGAACAATTCTTTCCTGTCAGCATGAGTCGCCAGCAAGGAACCATTGCCTGGCAACGCTAACCCCAAGGCTTCGGTCAGGCAATTCATCGAGTTAGCAGTGAACATCCCGGAGCAAGAACCGCAGGTAGGACAAGCTGAGCGCTCATAGGCCATTACATCGGCATCGCTTTCAGCAGGGTCAACCGCCGCCACTATGGCATCTACCAAATCTAAGCTTACACTCTTACCCCGAATTTTAACCTTGCCCGCTTCCATGGGCCCACCCGAGATAAATACTGCTGGAATATTTAAGCGCATGGCAGCCATCAGCATACCCGGAGTAATCTTGTCACAATTAGAAATGCACACCAAAGCATCGGCGCAGTGGGCATTGACCATGTATTCTACTGAATCGGCAATGATTTCCCTCGAAGGCAGAGAATACAGCATGCCACTATGCCCCATGGCAATTCCGTCATCCACGGCAATAGTATGAAATTCCTTGGCCACCCCCCCGGCTTTTTCAATCTCCCGGGCGACTAGCTGTCCTAAATCCTTGAGGTGGACATGACCGGGGACGAACTGAGTAAAAGAATTGGCAATGGCAATAATGGGCTTACCAAAATCGCCCTCTTTCATACCGGTGGCCCGCCACAAGGCCCGGGCACCAGCCATATTACGACCGTGAGTCGTCGTTCGGGATCGATAAGCGGGCATAAGCCACCTCCAAAAAAATCAGTTTAATCTTAATCAGAGCTTATTTTACCTCTTATCCCTCCATGGAAACCAGAGATACTTTAATGTAACTTAGGCAAAAGCCGACTAGGAAAATCTAACGTGAAAGCACGCAGGGCGATAACAACTCTCAGACCTAACCCAAGTTAACCCTTCGCCAAGAACTGCCGGGAAACGCGAATTACTGCAAGCCGAGTAGGGCTTAACCGCAAACTTTAAAATTCTCCAACCAATCGTGCAAAAACCAAATCATCAAATGACGACTACTGACGGAGCATCTCCCGCAAATTAGCCAGATGCACTTGACCCCTCTCCATCCGTTCTGCGGGGTCACGGGGAATTCCCTCCCGCTCCCATTGAAGATCCGCAGCCGGTAGTTCTGACAAAAACCGACTGGGTTCGCACAAGATGGTTTCCCCATACTGCTGACGCTTTTCCGCCATAGTAAAACAAAGACTCCTTTGGGCCCGGGTGATTCCCACATAAGCCAAGCGCCGTTCCTCCTCTAAAGTGCCCTGCTCCACGCTGGTTCGGTGAGGTAGCAATTCCTCCTCCATCCCCACCATAAAAACGTAGGGAAATTCTAGGCCCTTGGCGGCGTGGAGCGTCAATAAGTTAACCGCATCCCGGTCCTTTTTCTCCTGGGTTCGCTCCAGGATATCTTGCAAGCTTATTTCCGCTACCAAATCGCCGAGGGCCCGGCGTTCATCTCCCCGCTGATAGAGGCGTTCCAGCCACCCTACCAGCTCCTCCACATTAGCCATCCGCCGCTCTGCGGTACGCCGATCATTACAATTTTCATCAAGCCAGGCACGATAATCAATGTCAGCAATGAGGTCTTTTATCACCGCAATGGGATCGCCACGGCGGCCCCGATCAGCCAAATCCACAACCCACTCGCAAAATCGGCGCAGCCTAGGCAAGGCTTCACCGGAAAGATGCTCTCCTAAGCCTAATTCAAAGCCTGAGACTAACAAGCTCTGCCCCCGCAAAGCCGCGTATCCCGCCAGTTTTTCCAGGGTGACCGCTCCGATTCCCCGGCGCGGCGTATTAGCCACCCGTAAAAAAGCATTATCGTCATCCTCATTAGCCAACAGGCGCAGGTAAGCCATGATATCCTTGACTTCGCCTCGCTCGAAGAAGGAAGTCCCTCCACTCAGAACATAAGGGATGCCGTGGGCCCGCAAAGCCCGCTCAAAGGGCCTAGATTGATAGTTGCCCCGGTATAGGATGGCGTAATCACGGCATGCCGTGCGGTACTTAAAACGATGGTACATCAGTTCGGCAACGACTCTATCTGCCTCATGGTGCTCATCCCGGCAGGTCAACACCCGAATGGAATCACCTTCGCCTAAGGCACTCCAAAGTCGTTTTTCAAAGACATGGGGATTAGAGCTAATCAGTTGATTGGCTACCCGCAAAATGCGAGTGGTGGAGCGGTAGTTCTGCTCTAGCTTAATAACCGTAAGCTGGGGAAAATCTTCTTTGAGCTGATGCAAGTTTTCCGGCTGGGCGCCCCGCCAAGCGTATACCGATTGGTCATCATCTCCCACCACGGTAACGGCACCCCGCACTCCAGCTAAGTACTTAACCAACTGGTACTGGGCTGCGTTGGTATCTTGATACTCGTCTACTAGCAGATAACGGAAATAATTTTGCCAACGACTGAGAATTTCCGGGCGCGTCGTTAAAAGATGAACAGGTAAACCAATCAAATCATCGAAATCGACAGCATTATAAGCCCGCAGGCGCCGATCATAAGCGGCATAAAGCTGGGCTGCTATGGCTTCCTGATCATTGCTGGCCCTGCATAAGGCTTCCTCAGGCGTCACTAATGCGTTTTTCCAGGTGGAAATTTGCCACTGGAAGCTGCTTTCCTCTCCGCCGCTACTAAACTCTTGCTGATGGAGATCGCAGATAAGTGCGCGGCTATCCTGGGCATCCAGCAAAGAAAAACCCGCTTTCAGTCTGAGAATTTCGTGTTCGCGGCGCAAGATATTGAGTCCCAAAGCGTGAAAGGTAGAAACAACTAATCCCCGGCTTTCTCCCTTAGTTAGTAATTGTCCTATCCGAGACTTCATTTCCCGGGCGGCTTTATTGGTGAACGTCACCGCCACAATGGATCGCGCCGACAAATGACATTGCTCAATGAGATAGACAATTTTGTGGGTAATCACTCGGGTTTTACCGCTGCCAGCTCCCGCCAACACCAACAGGGGGCCATCGATGTGGCGGACTGCCAAACGCTGTTGGGGGTTAAGATTTGGCAAGGGAACGGTCTAATCGCCGGTAACCAATCGCTTCGGAAAGATGGGGCGTGCGAATAGTTTCACTTCCCTCCAAATCGGCAATCGTCCGGGCAACTTTCAATATACGGTGGTAGGCGCGCGCCGAAAGCCCTAATTGCTCCAAGGCCCGCTCCAGTAACTGATAATTCTTCTCTCCAAGGCGGCAAATCTGTTCCACTTCCCGATTGCCTAACCTGCTGTTAGGTTGCCCAAAACGGGCTAACTGACGCTCCCGCGCTGCTTCCACCCGAGTTCGAACCTGGCAACTCGTTTCCATCCTGCTCTCACTTTCGGTTCGTAACTGATGCAAAGGTACGGGTGGCACCTCGATTTGTATATCGATGCGATCTAATAAAGGCCCGGAAATCCGGGCCCGGTAACGTTGTACTTGCTCTATGGTGCATCGGCAACGGCCTTTGGAATCGCCTAAATAACCGCAGGGGCAAGGATTCATGGCGGCCACCAGCTGTACACGAGCCGGAAACTCGGCCTGCTGAGCTGCCCGGGAAATAACAATGCGGCCCGATTCCAGGGGTTCCCTAAGAACCTCCAGTACCCGACGCTCAAATTCTGGCAACTCATCGAGAAAGAGCACTCCATGGTGCGCCAAGGATACCTCCCCTGGCCGTGGCTGCCCGCCCCCGCCTACCAAGGCTACTCCAGAAGCCGTATGATGGGGAGTTCGGAAAGGCCGTTGGCGCCAGCGGCTAGAATTAAAACCTTGGCTGCTGATTGACTGTACAGTGGCGCTTTCCAACGCTTCGGCTTCGGCCATCTCAGGCAAAATCCCCGGCAGGCGACTGGCCAGCATGGTTTTGCCAGTTCCTGGTGGTCCGATCATTAACAAATTATGAGCCCCTGCGGCTGCCACTTCCAACGCTCGTTTGGCATGGTACTGGCCCCGGATATCTGCAATATCCCCTCTTTTATCGGCAACCACTTTAAGAGGGTTGGGAGTAAAGGGAGTTAGCCGTGACTCGCCCCGAAGATGTTGGCAAATTTCTAATAGATGGGAAACCGCTAATACTTCAACCGTGGACACGAGGGCCGCTTCGGGAGCATTTTCTTCAGCGACCACTAGACTACGGCCCGCTTTTGCCGTTTGCAATGCGGCAGGTAACACTCCACGGATACTTCGCACCTTCCCACTTAAGGCAAGCTCGCTGGCAAATTCATAAGCCCTTAACGCAGGTGAGGAAATCTGCCCCGAGGCAGCCAAAATACCTAAAGCAATCGCCAAGTCAAAGCGCCCCCCTTCCTTGGGCAGATCCGCAGGTGCCAGATTTACCGTAATACGGCGCGCCGGAAACTCAAAATGGCAGTTGAGCAGTGCGCCTCGCACCCGTTCTCTGCTCTCCTTAACTGCGGTTTCTGGCAGACCCACGATGGAGAAAGCGGGGAGACCATTTGAGAGGTGGGCTTCCACAGTCACCAAAGGGGCATCCAGGCCCGCCTGAGCCCGGCTGTAGGCAATCGCTAGCGACATCTATGAATAAGGTATTTCTTATCTATCTTGCAATTGGATCTTGCAAAGACTCACATTTCCCAAGGATTTTTGAGCGGCAGTCATATCTCCTCTATCTTCCCCTGTATACCTCTCCGAGCGCATTGTTTACTCATCTTTTAGATGAGGATAAGGTAATAATGCTCATAAACTCTCTAGGAGATAGTGTATTTTTAGCAGGAGCTGTTAAGTGCTAGTCTCAATCCGAATCTATTCTATTAATTTCTCCTCTGGCGCTTTCTGGGATTCTTGTGGCGTCTTGGAAAGGCCGATTTGCTCCTCAAGGGAAGCAACCTGAGTAGCTAAATGCTCTAACTTCATGCGGGTGCGTGCTAGCACTGCTTGCTGAAGATCAAATTCTTCTCGGGTTACCAAGTCCAATTTAGCGAAAGTACTACTCAAAACGGCACGAAAATTTTTTTCTACATCCCTCTGAAAATCCTGCAAGCCCGGCGGAACGGCCTCTGCCAGCTTGCGGGCGAGTTCATCTAAAAGCTTCGATTCAATCATCGGCTTATCCCTCTATAGCCTAGCGTAATCACAACAATTAAGTATATCCTACATCTTGTCCTTTTTGGATCTAAAGCACTCAAAAGCGAAGCAATATAAGCTTAAATTAAGCTAAAACAGAGTGTACACTTCTTTGTGGGCACATGAGGATCTTTTTAAAACCATAAGCGGTAACCCCTCATCCCCACGATGATTCGATTTAAAGCGTCACATATCACAATAAATAGATGGGAAATAATATGAATACTACTGCGATAAGCAAAAAAACCCGTCTCCATCCATGGCTGAGATGCCTGCTATTTCTGACCACCGCAGGCGGTGTACAAGCAGAAGATTTTAGAGAAACCACAGGACTTTTCGATGCCTTAACCGGCATCAATATCAATGAAACAAAATTCATGCAGTCACTAGGAGTAACGATTAATGGCTGGCTAGAAGGCGGCTATACTATCAATCCAGACGATCCCCGTGATAACTTCAATGGACCCGTTACCTTTAATGACCGTGCCAACGAATTCATGGGAAACGAAGCCTATTTGTTCTTTGAACGCGGCGTGAATGTCGAGGGCGATCGCTGGGACTTTGGCGGGCGGGTCGATTTTCTTTTTGGTACCGATGCCCGTTTCACCCAGGCAGCGGGCCTAGATGACAACATCATCGGTGATGATACTTTTCGCTTCTACAAATTTGCTATCCCGCAACTATACGTGGAAGCCTATGCTCCCTATGGCAACGGCATCACGGTAAAGCTTGGTCATTTTTATACTATCATCGGTAATGAAGTCGTGACGGCCCCCGGTAACTTCTTCTATTCCCATGCCTATACGATGCAGTATGGCGAACCCTTCACCCATACTGGTTTTCTAGCCAGTTACCCCTTGACCGATAATATTAGCATCAATGGTGGCGGCGTTCTCGGTTGGGACAATTTTTCCAAAGATGCTGAAAATCTTAATTTCTTAGGCGGGGTAAGCTGGAGCAGTGATGATGCGCGAACCTCCTTGGCTGTCGCCATCATCACGGGCGATGTCTCTGATGTGGGGGGAACCCCAGATGATCCTGATAACAATCGCACCCTCTATAGCGTGGTCTTCAACCACGACTTCACTGATCGGCTTCACTATACTTTTCAGCACGATCTAGGCATAGAACAGCGTGCCATTAATAACAACAAATCGGCGGAATGGTTTGGCATCAATCAATATTTATTTTATGATATCAATGAAACTGTAAGCACGGGTTTACGGTTCGAGTGGTTCCGCGATGACGACGGCACCCGTGTCTTTGTCAATGATAGCTCCGGTCTCCCGGTTTCCGCCGCCGCAAATTATTTTGCCATCACCGGCGGCTTGAACTGGCGACCATTAAGATGGGTCACCGTTCGTCCAGAAGTACGTTATGACTGGGCCACCAATTTCGAGGCTTTTGATAATAACAGCGATAAGAATCAATTTGTTGTCGCTGCGGACATTATCGTTCAATTCTAACGCTGTAATTCAGCCATAGGACGATTCTTTAGAGAGCCTTTCCAGAAAAAACATGGACTTTGCCCTGCTTAAAACAACTGGTCTGGCGAAAAATTCAATTAGCGTCAGACCAGTTTCCCTTATGCGGTTGCCGCAACCAGTTTCTCTGCATAAGATGCCTTGTGCGGAATATCCCAGTCATAGCCTTTCAGCATGTAGTCCCAGTACAGGGGCGGGAGGCCGTATTTTTTCAGCCACCACCAGATTAGGCGGTTACTGCGTGGGTCAAGTATAGGAAACGATGGGGTTACCTTGCCGCCGTAGGAGAATTCGGCCAGCATCACACGGTGCAATGAAGTGGTCAGTGGGCACGAGCCATAGCCATCGTATTTTGGCTCGAGTGCTTTGTCGTTTATCAGCGCCAGGATATTCTGCACCACGACCGGAACCTGCTTGCGCACTGCTGCAGCGGTTTTGGCGTTACTCGTCGAGCCCGCATCGCCAAGACCAAAAATATTACTGAAGCGGGGGTGCTGCAAAGTATTTTCATCTAATTCCACCCATCCTGCGGCATTAGCCAGAGGGCTGTTTTTAATAAAGTCAGGGGCACTTTGAGGCGGCGTTACATGGATAAAATCGAAGGATTTATTGATTCTTTCTTTGCTACCGTCGGCCCCGGTCGTCTCAAAAGTTGCGGTATGGCCGGGTCCGTCTATGGCAACTAAGTTACAACCGAAATTCGCTTTAATGCCGTAACCGGCTACCACTTTATCTAGAGCTTCGGCGAAAAACGGAACACCGAACATCGTGGGACCGGCATTGCAGAATTCTAGGTTAGCTTTATCGAGTACCTTACGCTGGCGAAACCGCTCTGCGGCTAGATACATCACTTTTTGTGGCGCACCAGCGCACTTGATAGGCATCGGCGGCTGGGTAAACAAGGCTGTGCCTCCCTGGAAATCCCGGAGGCATTCCCAAGTATAGCTCGCCGTGTGCGGAGAATAATTGCTGCTGACGCCGTTTTTGCCAAGAGTCTCTTTAAGTCCCTCGATTTTCTGCCAATCAAGCTGAATACCAGGGCAAACGACCAAATAATCGTAACTCACCGAACTTCCCGAGCGCAATGTAACCGAATTACTCTCTGGCTGAAAGGATTCGGCATAGTCGCGAATCCATTCCACCTCCTTAGGAATCAGATCCTGTTCCTGGCGCTTGGTCTTGTCAAAATCATAGACGCCGCCCCCCACTAACGTAAATGCGGGTTGATAGTAATGAACCTCACTAGGTTCGATAATAGCAATGTCCATGGCTTTATCCTTACGGCGCATATTGGCCGCCACTGAAATACCAGCGGCGCCGCCACCCACAATGAGCAGCCTGTGATGAGTCTGGGCCATGATGAATTCCTCCTCAGATCATGATTCTGTATAGGATATATAGTATTATCCAGTAATGTGTTTTGAGTAAGACTAATCAGCGTTCTGCTTGGCTGCTCGCCATGCGTCATAACCGCCCGCTATTAGCGTTGCATCAGTATAACCAAGGCATTTGAGCGACCAGGCAGCCAATGCTGCGCGCCCACCTGTTTGGCAGTACAGAATAATAGGGATATTAGGATCAGCCAGCTCCGCAGTATTACCTAAGCGAAACTCTAAAACACCACGTGGTACATTGATAGCGCCAGGCAGATGACCCGCCGCGAATTCTTCCGGCTCCCGCACATCAATGATGGCTGTTTTACCATCGCCCAACCTTTGCTTCACGGTGGCAACGTCAATTTCACGGACCTGCTTCCTGGCCTCCTGTACTAAATCCTGTGGCGTGCTGACGCGTTTCTCGCCCATCATAGTATCCTGGCGAATTTCTTCCTCGGTTAAGCCACAGCGCCTATTTGCTGGAACAGCTTCATCGATAAGCCGGGGCTTGGGCAAATTTAAATTATTCATAATTTCAATGAACTCAGCGCGGGTTTTGCCCGCAAGCCGTCCGTTCCCGGTACGCTCCTGTTCAACTGAACTGACCCAGCGACCATTATAATCGTGCCCCGGATAAACGATGGTTTCGCCAGGCAAGGTGAATAGTTTCTGAGTAACCGAATCGTATAATGTCCCCGGATCGCCACCTTGAAAATCGGTGCGCCCGCAACCGTTGATAAGCAGCGCATCGCCGGTAAACACCCGATCACGCCACAGATAGGAGATACTCCCAGGCGTATGGCCAGGGGTGGCAAGCACCTTAATCTCCTCGCCCTGGCCAAAAGCTAACACAACGCCATCTTTGAGCTGATAGTCAGCATATTGCGCGCCGCAAGCTTGCCCAATTCCTGTCTTGGCCCCGGTGTGCTGGCGCAGCAAACCACTAGCGGTGATATGATCAGCGTGGGCGTGGGTTTCCAAAGAATATTTCAGTTTAAGATTGTACTTATTAAGTAGATTTAGATACTCATCAACACGGGTATTCACTGGATCAATAAATACTGCTTCTTTAGTAGCCGGATCACCAATAAGATAAGTATAGGTCGAGGATTCAGGGTCAAATAGCTGCCGAAAGATCATAATGCACTCCATTAGGCTGAATTGGTAACCACGATTTCACGAGACTCTGTATTAACGAGAATAATACAAATCTGGTGCCAACGTCGTTGTCGTTATTCAATAAGTTGAAAAATGGAGAAAAAATGTATTTTACCTGTTGACTTAGGCCCTGTTTGCTTCAACATAGGCTTTAATTTGAAACGATAATTGATGCAGTGTTTGATAAATAAAACGCTCAAAGCAGTTACATTCCCCTGGGCTGCTAGCCTACTTCCTTTGATTCCGGACCTGCTTTGCTGGCATTGGGTGATCTCATCCCTGAAGATGAAAATTGCAAAATTATTTTTGGAGTTAAGGCGCAGAATAAGTTCTCGGTCAGAAAAATGCCAAGCCGCATAGATACCCCCAACTGTGCCTCTATTTTATTTCCTGGATTTGCCAAAAAATTAGCATAAGGGCTACTGAAAATTGGCGAAACTACTAAGCTTCTACCCGCCAGAAAAATCAAAAGCGGAACCCGCTATATACACTATATAACCGAACCCACAAAGACCGGCTATTAAAATTGGGATCCTAGCTGGTGCTTACCTTGTGTCAACGACCTCTCCCTGAAGGAAGAGGCTTGTAGCTGTACTCCCTCAATTCCTATGAGATCAAAGCACGCTATATTGGGTATCAGGAGCGGTTTTCCTAGCTTAACCGCATACCCGTTAGGCTGGCGCTTCCTCTCCGCCCTAAACGGCAGGGCTTCCGTGATGAAATTCAGGGAATCGAGATCGCGATTATCCATAAAGGAGAGCCGAAGAGTTTTGAGGAAGAGCTAGCCCAAGATGCGCTTAAGACCATCACGGTATTTTCAGCACGGCTATAGGGGAGCCAAAGCACCAAGCGATAGCCCAAGCAACGGTCAGCCAAATTGCACGCCAGAATAGCTAAGCAAAAGAATACCGTGCTTCATGTTGCGCCAACGTATCGAATACAAAGGCTATCTTCGTGGCTGTGCGGTTGAACTGGGGGATAGGTTTTCCCCCTCTAGTCTTGATGTGTCCAGGTTACAGCCAATTTCATGAAATAACGCTATCGGATAGAGAACTGGGGTATGATTGTGGATTGACCATAAGACTGGGACCTAAACGCCGCAATAAACTTAAACAAGTATCGTCGGGACACGCTCAAGCCAAACGTAAAATCCAGGCCAGAGACGAGTAAGACCGCGCTAGCGGCGTCGGTGTTGACGGTGTGAATAAGGCCATGTTTTCATAGATTATTTTAGATTTTTATGAGTGGCATTTTCTGCATTATTTAAAACACAAGGATAGTCTACAGTGAAACACGACGGCACCATACGCACCAATGGGAAAGCGATCATTGAAACGGATAACTTGCCAATAAAACTGTGGTTGGAAGAGGATCAAATGGAAGAAGGGGCGCTGGAGCAGGCGCGAAATCTTGCGAATCTTCCATTTGCCTTCAAACACATTGCTATCATGCCTGATACCCATCAAGGCTACGGCATGCCTATCGGTGCTATATTGGCCACCAAGGGGGCTATTATACCCAATGCTGTCGGTGTGGATATTGGGTGCGGCATGTGTTCCTTGCGGACCAATCTCGAGCATATCGAAACGCCAAAGCTGAAAGAGATCATGGGTATCATCCGCAAGACCGTTCCTGTGGGCTTTGAGCATCACAAAACGCGTCAAGACGAAGCCTGGATGCCTGAGAGAAAGGGGGAATTACCCATTGTTGAGCAAGAGTATGAAAGTGCCCTTTATCAGATCGGTACATTGGGCGGAGGCAATCATTTCATCGAAATACAAAAGGGATCGGATGGCTATATCTGGATTATGATTCACTCCGGCTCCCGCAACATTGGTTTCACGGTGGCCAACCATTACGAGGGCGTAGCGAAAAAGATGAACCAGGACGCCGGCGAGGACGTGTCGCAGGAACTGGCATATATTCCCGAAACGTCTGAATATTTCAAACTGTATTGGAACGAAATGAACTATTGCCTCGAATTTGCACTGGCCAACAGAAAACTGATGATGGAACGGGCCAGGTCGGCGTTTACCGAGATTTTACCCGAGGTCGAATTCGCGGATTTTATCAATAAACCTCACAACTTCGCGGCCGAGGAAAAACATTTTGGAGAGTGGGTCATCGTCCATAGAAAAGGCGCGACGCGAGCCCGAAAAGGAGAATGGGGAATGATCCCCGGCTCCCAGGGCACACGGTCTTTTCTCGTGAAAGGGAAAGGAGAAGCCCAGTCTTTCGAATCGTGCGCGCACGGTGCCGGAAGAATCATGAGCCGAACAAAAGCGCGCAAAACACTGGATCTGAAGGAAGAGGTAAAGGCCCTGAAAGACCGAGGAATACTACACGCTATCCGCCACCGCAAGGATCTGGATGAAGCGCCGGGATCTTACAAGGACATCGATGAGGTAATGGCAAACCAGGTCGATCTGGTCGACGTGCAAATCGAGCTGCAGCCACTGGCTGTCATCAAGGGTTAACACCCCCCTGTGCCAGATATCCGTTGCTTGTAATTTTCACTTATTAAAGCAAGAGGATGCGACAACAAGGCTGAAGTAGGTTTACAATGAATCATTCTGGAAGCAGGGATTTGAAAAGGTTTACTCTTGGGCAACTGCGGCCCGCTACTTGGATTCGGTATCATGCCACCGTTCTCCCACTCGGCAATCAGCAACGACAATCCCTATTGAGAAGCTTTGTTTAAGACTTTGAAATATTGCCAGATTTATCCGCCGCACCTGTTTGCCGATGTCATCAAAACCCGGCAGTGAATCACCGAGCTGGTATTACTACAATTACCTCTATCGCCACAGCGCCATTTAGTTCGTAACGCTCGCCAGGCGGGCACGCCGGACTGAATAGTGCGATCCTGGTCACTCGCCCCACCCCGAACGTTGGAACTGCAGCGCTCGAAATTGGAAGCCGGTTGAGATTGTGTGTCTCAATCCTCTTGATCACAGGTCCAAAAACAACCTTTCGTTCAACCTCAAAAGTAGTGCGGGAGCAATAGTATTGAAGCTATAAGTAGCTTGACAATTAACGCTTTCAAACGCTATGCTCGAAGGCCATCTTAGAGATCAGTAGATTAGCACTGATCGATGCCCAGCTTGGAAAACCTGCTATTCATAATGCCATGAATGCCCCTGAAAACTCCCTTACAAAAGAACAAATCACACATTTTGCACAACGGATCGATGCGCGCAAGAGCCTTCTGCTTGATGAAATACGACAGGTGCTTGCGCGCTCCACGAATGAGCACTATGTCGATCTCGTAGGCGGAGTGGGCGATTCAGGCGATAAGGCGGCAGCCTCTTTGCTACGCGACATCACCGAGGCCGAAATTATCCGCGATATAGGAGAGGTGCGTGACATCGCTGCGGCGGAACAGCGCATCGCGGCAGGGCAGTACGGCCTGTGCATCGACTGCGGCGAGGCTATCCGGTACAAACGGCTGGATGCATATCCGACTGCCAAGCGCTGCTTCACATGTCAGATACGCCGCGAAAAACTGCAAGCGCCTTCACCCTACACGGGCCGATGACCGTATAAAAGAGAACAGGCTTATTCTCTGCGTCGTAGCTAAATAGATCGGCGCTTTTGATACTATCCACACAGGGATGTGCGCCATACCGTGCGGCGGTACGGAGGCGATGGACTAGTTGCGGCTCTCAGTCATATCATATGCCCAGCCCGCACCTACTTTCTGGTTTGGGGAGCGGCCAGGATGGTTGACGCCAGTGCCGGAAGGGCTCCGTGAGCTCGGTTTCAGTTATCCAATCTAATCTTATCGGGGATGCAAAAGCATCTTTCGTTGACTTAGGATCAGGGACGGGAGATGGCAGCGCATCAGCAACTGACCGAAGCTACGCGCTGCATTTTTTGCACTTGGTTATTGGAAACCGCCCATATTTCATACTCTGCCCGATTCTACTACCAACGAACTATAGCGACATTCACAATAATACTGAACAATTTTCTGCTTTCTTAATACCGGCTTAGGACGAGCGCCGGGGCGCAAGTCACGCCGTATCGATAGGATCGGGAAGCACGAGCAGACTACGCAGATCCTCTGGAAGCTGGCGTCTAAGATCCTCCACTTGACCCGGGCTAATTGCCTTTGCGATCGTGCCGATCACCTCTTCAGCCCGTGCCGTATCCAACCCCAGCTGTTGAGACAATTCAGTAATGGCGGTCTCCCGGGTAATGGATTTGTCCGGACCTGGCTGTAGCGCACGCAGCGGCGATTGCAACAACGATGGGAGCTGCGCGATGAGATCCTTCGCCTCTCCAGGCGTGACTCGCCGGACCAACAACGCGAGTATAGTCTCGACGGCGATCCGCGCCTGTTGCCGATCCTCAAGGCCCGTCTCCGTCTGTACCGCGTTAATCAATCGCGACAGTGTCGCCTCGGCCCGAGCGAGGCTCCGTCGGCGCGCCGGTGATCGAGGACTTTCGGTTGGGCCGCCTTCTCCGATTTGCGCCTGGACGATCGCAGCCAACTCCTCCAACGGTGCGGCCTCATCGAGTAGCAGATCATCGAGCGTCACCATACCCACGACCCGGTTGTTCTCGCTGAGCGGGATACGCCGGACGTTGCCTTGCTGCATGAGCGCTATCGCCTCCTCACGGCTGTCCGCGAGAGTCAGCATCAACGGCGAAGGGGTCATCACCTCGGTGATGGCCGTATTCTCGGGATCGAGCTTGTGGCCCAGCGCACGCACGGCGAGATCCCGGTCAGTCACGATGCCGACGATACGCCCATGATCCTGCACCACGATGGCGCCGATACTATTATTCTCCATGGCACGTGCTGCTTCCAGCACAGAACTCTTCGAACTGAGGACCACGAGCCGTGGCCGGCGATACCAGTAAAGGGGCATGACTCCACTCTCCTTAGATAGGGATTAATCGTTGGCCGTTTGCAATGCTCGCGAACGGCCTTTCAGAGGTTTCGTACGGCGGCGGTCGGTGGCGCGACACACAGCCCGTTCCATCCGGGTGAGGGCACCGTCCATGGCAGCTTGCAGCGCCTCGTGCCGCTCCTCGACCACAACGCTCGGCAGCCCACGCAGCACAACCTTGATCCGGCAACGCTTATCGACCCCGCCACGAGGACCGTTGATGTCCTCCACGCGCGCGCTTGTGCGCTCGACCGCAGGCACGAACTTGCAGAGCTTTTGTCCAAGTTTGCCTCTGAGGTATTGCCGATCTCCGGAACCAAGCACGGGACCAACCGAGCGTATATAAATTGGCATCTCGGCCACCGGGGCATCATTCCCAGCACTTTGTTTTTTCATCCTACTCAACTCCTTGGCAGCACAGAATGCTGAACCTTAAGCAGATGCGAGATTAAACGCTACTCTAACAGCGTAGCCACCGGACTCTCAGAAAGCAAACACTTGCTGGCAATAATTAGGTACCCCTGTTGATTGCACACAGGCTGGACGTCTGATAAAAGGCATAAGTGTGCCGAACATCTCGGTGATCGCGGTTATGATCCCAACGCTATTCTCGAACAGGCAGAAGAGCAAGAGGGATGAGCGCCGTTATTCCACCAAGGAAAAACCGAACGGAGCAAAGGGTATATGACGAAGACCTCCACCGATTACGCCATCTGGTCGGAAATGCTTTCCTGCACCTAAAGCACTGACGTGGTATCGCCCCACCAAATAGGCCAAAAACACAGCATCCTCCCTCGCTGCTGTGCAGATTGAGATGCATCGCTCTTTGGGCCAAAATCTCGTGACTACACTATCTAGATTTATCCATTACCTCTTTCTCAACCAGCCCCGCATAGAATATGCTGATCGCCGAAACGAGGACTCACTTACTTTTTATTTCAGTTGATAGAGGCAAAACCATTTTGAGTACGGATCGCCCTTTGCACGAAGTCCATTGGTTTAGGAGCGCTGCCCCTTATATTCATGCCCACCGGAACCGCACATTTACTATCGCTTTCACAGGAGAGGCGATACAGGAGCCTAGCTTTCCAAATCTTATCCATGATATTGCCCTGCTAGGCAGCCTCGGCATCCAACTGGTCTTAGTCCATGGCGCCCGCCCCCAAATTGAAGCCGCCCTTGCCCAACGGAGATTGAAGCTACGTTATGTTAGGGGTCTACGGGTAACAGACAATGCCGCCCTGCCTTGCGTTAAAGAAGCCGTCGGTGCGGTACGGCTTGAAATAGAAGCTCTGCTATCCATGGGCTTACCCAACTCCCCCATGGCGGGAGCCCGAGTCCGGGTTGCTTCCGGTAATTTCATTACTGCCCGCCCTTTAGGAGTCAGGGAAGGAATAGACTATCGTCATACAGGAGAAGTGCGTAAGGTCGATGTCGAAGCGATACGGCAGCGCCTTAATAACAACGCCATCGTTCTGCTTTCTCCGTTGGGTTACTCTCCCACCGGCGAGGTCTTTAATCTTAGCGCGGAAGATGTGGCCACAGCCTCCGCCATCGCCTTGGGAGCAGATAAATTAATCTTTATTGGCACCGGTGGCTTGCCCGCCACAGCCCCTTTTCCTCTGCCCCGGGAGCTGACTGCCAGCGAGGCGAAAAAGTTACTAGAATCAACTCCCGGATTACCTCCCGAACTTGCGGGTCACCTTCAGAGCGCTATTCATGCTTGCCGCCTCAGAGTCCCTCGAGTCCATATTATTGATCAGCATTTGGATGGAGCCCTATTAATGGAGCTATTTAGCCGGGATGGTATAGGCACCCTGGTAACGGCTATGGCCTTCGAAGACACCCGGCGGGCAGCAATTGAGGATGTGGGCGGAATTCTGGAACTGATTGCTCCCCTAGAGGAGAAGGATCTTTTAGTGCGGCGCTCACGAGAACGATTAGAAATGGAAATTCATCATTTTACGGTCATGGAGCGAGATGGAACCGTCATTGGCTGCGCGGCACTCTATCCTTTTCCAGAAGAAAAAATGGGTGAACTCGCCTGCTTGGTAATCCACCCTGATTACCGCCAATCTGGGCGGGCCACGGCCCTTCTGTCTAGCATAGAAAAGGGGGCCAAACAGCGGGGCCTTAACCGCCTTTGCGTCCTAACCACTCAAACTGCCCACTGGTTTCAGGAACGGGGATTCGAACCTGCCGATCTAGCCGCTTTACCAGAAAATAAACGGGTGCTCTACAATTACCAACGTAATAGTAAAGTATTTATAAAATATCTATGATCCTTTAGGCTTGCTCCCCCCTTAACTCAACTTCTTTTTCAATAGCTCATTGAGTTGCTGAGGATTAGCCTTACCCTTAGAGGTCTTCATCACTTGGCCAACAAAAAAACCAAAAAGTTTATCTTTACCCCCTTGGTACTGCGTTACCTGCTGAGGATTAGCCGCCAATACCTCATCAATAAGCTTTTCAATGCTAGCTGTATCCGTTACCTGCTTTAAGCCTTGGCGTGCGATAATCTCATCGGCTTTACCCCCCTGAGCATACATTGTTTCAAATACGGTCTTGGCAATTTTGCCAGAGATAGTTTCATCGGCAATGCGCTTGATCAATTGGCCGAGTTGCTCTGGAGAGACAGGGCTGTCCGCAATGCTTTTTCCTTCTTTGTTGAGGGCACCCGCCAAATCCCCCATCACCCAGTTAGCACTCAGCTTTGCTTCTCCATCAGCGGTTTTGACCACCGCTTCGTAGTAATCAGCCAATTCCCGGCTCGCTGTCAGCACGCTGGCATCATAGGCGGAGAGGGCATACTCCATCACGAACCGCTTCCGCTTGGCATCGGGAAGCTCTGGTAAAGTTTCCCGAACCTCATCGATAAAGCTATCCTCTAGCACTAACGGCAACAGATCTGGATCGGGAAAATAGCGATAGTCAGTAGCTTCCTCTTTGGTGCGCATGGGACGAGTTTCATTTTTTGCCGGATCGAAGAGGCGGGTTTCCTGAAGCACCTGGCCCCCTGACTCCAGAACTTCAGTTTGGCGCTCGATTTCATATTGGAGGGCCCGCTCCACAAAGCGGAAGGAATTAATGTTCTTAAGCTCCGTACGGGTACCCAAAGTCTCCTGCCCTTGAGGACGAATGGAAATATTCGCATCACAACGAAAAGACCCTTCCTGCATATTACCATCGCAAATTCCAAGGTAACGTACTAACGTGTGGATCTTTTTCATATAAGTTACCGCTTCCTTGGTCGAACGTAAATCCGGGCCAGAAACGATTTCTAGCAAGGGAGTACCAGCCCGGTTCAGGTCAATGCCAGTCATCCCATGAAAATCCTCATGCAAAGATTTCCCCGCATCTTCTTCCAGGTGGGCGCGAACGATCTCGATACGCTTCTCGACACCATCCTCCAATTCAATGATCACATGACCATCGGCCACAATAGGAAGTTCGTACTGGCTGATCTGATAACCTTTAGGTAAATCTGGGTAAAAGTAGTTTTTACGGGCAAAAACAGAGTGTTTAGCTATTTTAGCTTCAATAGCTAACCCAAACTTGACCGCCATACGGACAACCGCCTGATTGAGTACCGGCAGCACTCCAGGTAAACCCAAATCAACGGCACAAGCCTGGGTGTTGGGGGGAGCACCATAGGCGGTGGCCGCACCCGAGAAAATCTTAGACTTTGTTGCGAGCTGGGCATGGATTTCTAACCCAATGACTGGTTCCCATTGCATGTGTAGCCCCAATTAATTATGAGATTATAGACTAGAGATATCCGGCAAACGAGAGTGATCCGCCGAAAGGTCGGCGGGGGTTCTAACTGCCACTGTTGGCCGGCCGATCGAGTAATAAACGATACCCTGGCTTGCTACGAGGCCCGGATCGTACAGATTGCGGCCATCGAATACGACTGGTGTTTTGAGGGTAGTTTTAACCCCTTCAAAGTCCAAACTCCGAAATACGTTCCATTCCGTAGTTATTGCGAGCGCATCGGCACCTTCCAAAGCCGCTTCTGGAGTCTCGCATAAAGTCAAATCCTGCCGGCTGCCATAAATGCGCTGCGCTTCCTTGCTAGCGATTGGATCATAGGCCTGAACTCGAACTCCGCTTTTCCAGAGCGCTTCCATGAGGGTACGACTGGGCGCTTCGCGCATATCGTCGGTATTAGGTTTGAAAGCTAAACCCCAAAGTGCAATAGTCCGTCCCGCGAGCTGACCCTTAAAATGGCCTTGAATTTTGTTAAAAAGGGTTTGCTTTTGCTGATTGTTTACCCTTTCTACCGCATTAAGTAAGTCGGCATTATAATCTACTTCCCAGGCAATTCGCTCTAGGGCCTTAACATCCTTAGGAAAACAGGAACCGCCGTAGCCACAACCCGGATAGATAAAATGGTAGCCAATTCGTGGATCGGCGCCTATCCCCAGGCGGACTTGCTCAATATCCGCGCCAAGCTTTTCAGCCAGATTGGCCATTTCATTCATAAAACTAATTTTGGTGGCCAACATGGCATTAGCCGCATACTTAGTCAACTCCGCAGAGCGTATATCCATTGCTACTAGGCGATCATGGCTTCGATTGAAAGGCGCGTATAGTATCCTCAGCAGTTCAGTAGTGCGAGGGTTATCGGCACCGACAATGATCCGATCAGGCTTCATAAAGTCTTCAATAGCCGCGCCTTCCTTAAGAAATTCGGGATTAGAGACCACGTCGAACTCAAGATTTACACCTCGTTCTCCCAGAGTTTCGTAAATAGTATCCTTAACTTTATCAGCCGTTCCCACAGGCACGGTGGATTTATTGACTACAATACGATAATCCTTCATATTTTTGCCAATGCTGCGCGCCACTGCCAATACATACTGGAGATCCGCAGAACCGTCCTCATCAGGAGGTGTACCTACCGCGATAAACTGGAAAAGCCCGTGAGCGATCCCTTGAGCAATATCGGTGCTAAAGCCGAGCCGTTTGCCTGCTATATTCTTCTGTACCAAAGCGTCTAATCCAGGTTCGTGGATAGGCACTTCCCCTTGCTTGAGCATCGCAATTTTTTGCTCGTCGATATCGATGCAGAGTACTTCATTGCCGACTTCTGCTAGGCAAGTACCCGTCACAAGGCCCACATAGCCCGAACCAAACACAGTGACTTTCATTTAATGTCCTATTTATCAAATAACTTACGCTTCCAGTCACACCTGCTGGCCATACATCCCCCTCCTCCCCCGCGTGAGGTAATGGAGGTGAACCAGCAGTCGGCGTACCCGGTCGATGCTTCTATCAATATTTAGGAAGATCCTCGCTGAATAATCCCTCTTGTTCGATCTCTTATAGCCCTCAAGCAGTTTCTATAGGTTGCAGCTTGGGTTATTTAAGCTAATAAAGAAGTTGACCGATATAAAAGCAATAAAAAAATTGGTTGATCTCCATTAAATATAATTCTTTAGACGAAGCGATCTATTTGCTAGTATTGAAGGATAATTCGCTGCTTCCATATTTATATTGTTTTCTTGCCAAGCTGGTACTTTTCCAGACTGGTGCTTACAAAACCCCACAGGCCGCGGACCACTATTGAATGGCTTACGAACTAAACAGCTATTATCCAATCTCATAGCAGAGTAATCTCCCGCTCTGTCATTTAAGAGCATTATGTATTAAAGAAAGATTTACTCACTTTAAAAAAACCAGCTGAAGCATACTATAATGTATCAAAATTTTTACGCGTTAACGGGAAAACCTTTTCAACTTAGCTCCGATCCTCGCTTTTTTTATGGCAGCACAGTTCATAAACGGGCCCTGTCTTATTTACGCTATGGTCTTATGCAAGGGGAGGGCTTTATTGTCATCACAGGCCCTATCGGCACAGGTAAAACAATGCTGGCCCGGACCCTAGTCTCCGAGCTTACAGATAATAACACCGTGGCAGCCCAAGTAGTTACCACCCAGCTAGAAGCCAATGATACGCTCCGTATTGTCGCTGCTTCCTATGGACTTCCCCATGAAGGCGTCACTAAAGCGGCCTTATTGAAGACCATCGAGTGCTTTCTACTAGAACGGGCTCAGGAGGGAAAGCAAGTACTACTATTGGTGGATGAAGCCCAAAATTTACCCCCTGAATCTATTGAAGAACTACGCATGCTCTCTAATTTTCAAGTGGGGGAGAGGGCATTACTGCAATGTTTTCTTCTAGGGCAAGAGGAATTTCGGCGAACCTTGGCTTTAGAAAATATGGAGCAGCTGCGGCAACGAATTATTGCTGCTTATCATCTCAATACCCTAGACAGAGATGAAACCCAAGGATACATTGAGCATCGCCTCAAATTGGTAGGGTGGAACGCCGATCCCGCAATTGCCGATGAAGCTTATGATGCGATCCATGAGCACACTGGGGGACTGCCCCGCCGAATCAATTCCCTCTGCGATCGCTTATTATTGTACTCTTATGTAGAGGAAAGCCATACTATTGACGAGCAGGCTGTCAATACGGTTGCCAGTGAAATAGCCGAGGAAAGCAGCCATATTAGAGGAAAAACTGAAATACAGGGAGAAACAAAAATACCGGTAGAGAAAAGCAGCCCTGATATGGAGAATCGCCTTATTCAGTTAGAAGAAACCGTAGCTGCATTGAAGAAGATAATAGATAGATTTGCCGGTGAAGATCAATCTGATCCCCCTCCCTCTTTGGAATTACGCCGAATCTCCACAGGTAGCAAAGAGTAAATGTCAGCCTGCTTTTTCCGCAGGCTAATAATAGCCCAGCCTTTTGTGCCAGCGTAGGTGTTCAACAGGCTATCAGGATCTACGGCAACTGGATAAGTCACCTGTTCCAGGAGCGGTATATCATTATGGGAATCGCTATAAAACCAACTTGTCTTTAGGGTTAATGCCCGTTCTTTAAGCCACGTTTTTAAGCGAGTCACTTTGCCCTCCCGATAAGAAGGAACGCCCTTTACTTGCCCTGTATAGCAACCATCTCGCATCTCGGGCTCGGTAGCAATAAGGTCATCAATCCCAAGCATTTCAGCAATAGGCCCAGTAATAAAACGGTTGGTTGCCGTAATAATCAGTAGTGCATGGCCCTGGGCTCGATGCAAAGCAAGCAACTCCCGGGCCTGAGGTAAAATAATAGGACGGATTTTTTCTTCCAGGTATTGTGACCGCCAAATCTCCAATTGCTGGGGGGGATACTGCCTAAGCGGCGCTAGCTGGAATGCCAGAAATTCATAGATATTTAACGTCCCTTCCTGGTATTGCCGATAAAAAGCCTGATTAGTTTGCTGATAGTCATCACTACTTACGATTCCCTGTTCCACTAGGAATTGTCCCCATAAATAGTCAGAATCCCCCCCTAACAGGGTATTGTCCAAATCAAAGATAGCCAGCCCCATAATTATTTATCTCTCGGTATCTAACCTGATGTTTGAAGTTCCGTCGGTACCGCCCAGGAGAACAGCTTGGTTTTTACCCGGCCCCCCTGTAAAATAATTTTACACTGTGAAGTAAATACTTCTCCCCCGAATCTGGCAGACTCCCCAATATCCATTAGCGCCAAAAAGCATCCGTCAGGTGCTGCCCCTGGCCTCAAACTCCGCAAGCGAGAAAACCATAGCGCGAATTGAACTATGAAGCAATAACATAACTGGCACCATACCTTTCCGTACCCACTCTTAGGAAACGCGAGGGGATCTCGCGTCCCTGCAAGATTTGCGCTAAGGGGCTAATTTTAGGTATCTTTATGGGATTATTTCATTGACTATTAAGAGTGTGAACAGGCCGTGATTGATCGAGACGGCTTCAGAGCGAATGTAGGGCTTATCCTTTGTAATCAGGATGATAGGGTATTATGGGCGCGGCGAGCAAGAGAGAAAGCATGGCAATTTCCCCAAGGAGGAGTCAAAGAAAGCGAGACTACTGAAGAGGCTGCCTACCGGGAATTAGAAGAAGAAGTGGGGCTAGGCGTGGAGCACGTCAAGATCATTGGCTGCACCCGCAGTTGGCTACGGTATCGCCTACCCAACCGTTATGTCCGCTACGGTAATAAACCCCTGTGTATTGGCCAAAAGCAGATCTGGTATTTATTTCGCTTCGTTGGAGAAGAGCAAGACGTTCAGTTAAATCTGACGGATAAACCGGAATTTGACTATTGGTGCTGGGTCAACTATTGGTATCCACTCCGTGAAATTGTGTATTTCAAGCGTAAAGTCTATCAGCGAGCTTTGAATGAATTGGCGCCTCTGATCTTTCCAGATCACCAATCGCTTCCACCAGCCCGTTCTAATTACCGAAAACGCCGCCGCCAAAAAACAAGATCCCGTATTTAGAAGCAATTTTAAATACAACGACACCATTATGAATAGATATATCTACTTATAGGCTCGCCACTAATGGATTTCCGTCTTCTACCCCCAAAGCGTGCTCCCTAATAGCATGGAAAGCCACTTCGGGCCAACGTTCCATGGTGAGATCCAGGTTAACCCGAGTGGGCGCTAAATAAGTAAGATTGCCCGCTCCATCCAAAGCTAAATGAGCAGCCGCTTTGGTGCGAAATTCCTCCAACCGCCGAGAGTCGTTACAGCTCACCCAACGGGCAGTGACCACTTGCACACTATCATAACCACAATCTACGCTATATTCATGTTTTAGGCGATGGGCGACCACATCGAACTGGAGCACCCCTACTGCCCCCAAAATCAAGTCGTTACCCAGCAAAGGGCGAAAGAGCTGGGTTGCTCCTTCCTCGCTTAGCTGTTGTAACCCTTTAAGCAAGGCTTTCGTACGGAGCGGATCTTTGAGGCGAACCCGGCGAAAAAGCTCCGGCGCAAAATGGGGAATTCCAGTAAATTGCAGCTCCTCGCCTTGGGTGAAAGTATCACCAATTTGGATAGTGCCATGGTTGTGAAAGCCAATAATGTCACCAGGCCAAGCAGTTTCAGCTTGCTCCCGTTCCCCGGCCATGAAGGTTAGGACATTGGCGATTTGTACCTCCCGTCCCAAGCGAGTATGTCGCAACTTCATCCCTTTCTGGTAGCTGCCGGAGCACACTCGCAAAAAGGCGATCCGATCCCGATGCTGGGGATCCATATTGGCCTGGATCTTGAATACAAAGCCGCTAAATTTTAGCTCCTTGGGGGCTACCCTGCGAGTCGCCGTCTCACGGGCCCGAGGGGAAGGCGCATACTCCACATAAGCATCTAGCAGTTCTTCCACGCCAAAATTATTCATGGCTGATCCGAAAAACACGGGCGTCTGCTCTCCAGCCAGAAAAGCTTCCTTATCAAAGGGATGACTGGCACCCTGCACCAGAGCGATTTCTTCTTGCAATTCTTCCACCTGGTTGCCTAGCAGTTCACTGAGACGGGGATTATCCAATCCTTGAATCTGCTCCCCAGTTTTGATCTTGCCGCCATGGGTAGGGCTGAATAAATGGATGCGGTTATGGCTTAGATGGAAAATTCCTTTAAAGCGTTTTCCCATCCCAATGGGCCAAGTCAAGGGCGCGCAGCGAATCCCCAGTACCCGCTCAATTTCGTCTAGGAGTTCGATAGGTTCTTGGCCTTCTCGATCCAGCTTATTGATAAAAGTCAGAATAGGCGTATTGCGCAGGCGACAAACTTCCATCAATTTGATGGTTCGCTCTTCAACGCCCTTGGCGCTATCAATGACCATCAAAGCCGAATCCACAGCAGTCAGAGTCCGATAAGTATCCTCGGAAAAATCAGCATGGCCAGGCGTATCCAATAAATTGATAATACGATCTTTATAAGGGAACTGCATCACCGAGGAAGTGACCGAAATTCCCCGCTGCTTTTCCAATTCCATCCAGTCCGAAGTGGCATGGCGCGACGCCTTGCGGGATTTTACGGTACCCGCTAACTGGATCGCCCCACCGAAAAGCAGTAATTTCTCCGTGAGAGTCGTTTTCCCTGCATCCGGGTGGGAAATGATAGCGAAGGTTCTTCTTTTCTCTATTTCTCGGATAAGTTCAGTGGGTGACATGCTTGAAAACTTTTTAAAGTACGCAATTATATACCCTCTTAGAAGGGTACTCAGGAAAATTATGAAAGGTTAAAAGATAATTACATTTTCTCTGATCCTGGTCAGATAAACAATAATTCTAGCTACTCGTAACTTAGCCAGGAGATTTAAGGAAAAACAACAAGCGCGCAACCCTAACGAGGAATTATTCTGGGGAACGAAGGAAATTATTCGACCAACGGAAAGTGCTCAAAATATCGCCTATTTAAGGAAAATTCTTTATAATGAAACTATAATATTGTATATCTGGTTTGGAATTTTACTTGTGGTTTCTCTCCCTCTGTCATCTACCATCAGTATTCAAAATTGTCTCAGCGGCGGGGAGACCAGCGAGGTACGGCATGAATATGTTGCCAGCCAGCTTGCTGTCATGAGCGGTGCTAGTCGCGCCCGCAATTTCACTTCCCCCAACATTCATACTCGCCTCTGCGAGTGTTATCGCCTGCCACGGAAAATATTGACCGGCGTGAGAAACGAGTGGCCTATCGGCACTTGGGAAGTCGATGTCCATGAGGATAGTGAGACCGCCGCACTTATTATACTCCCTGGATCTGGAATTACCTCTGGCTGTCCGCCTATAAGGGAGTTACCAGTCACGATAACTCCATCAATCAGGTAAACCATGTCTTCTCATTGAAAACTGCCTTTTGAAACACTTGAAATTATACTGCGCCCCCGTTACAAACTATGATAAACGCGCTTACAATTTCTTATTATTAGCTCCACGTGCCTCTCCTGATAATCCTACTAGCGCCACATATCAATCTATAGCAGCACAGCAATATGCTAGACAAGGCGCATCCTGAAGCAACCCGCTTCCGGGCTAAACAAGTCGAAATACTTTATGAGCAATCGCATGTCGGACAGGCCGCCAGCATAGTGGCAGCACTCATCCTTATCGCAGTATTCTGGACCGTGACGCCACATAGAACTCTGGCGGGCTGGGCCTTCTTCTTTACGCTTGTCACTGTACTGCGAGTTGGATTGGCTCATCGATACGCTCGCTCACCGGACCACTCCAAGCAGGTGGGTGAGTGGCTAGCATGGTTTATGACAGGGATAGGGATCTCCGGTGCAACCTGGGGCTCGGCAGTTATTTTCCTTGTCCCCAATGGTTCCCTGGTTCATACGGGATTCGCAGCCCTTTGGATCTGTGGATTATCCGCAGGCGCAATAGCTACCTTCTCTATTATTAAAGGCGCTTTCTTTGCTTTTTCGCTTCCTGCGCTGCTCCCCAGCGCCTTGTATTTGATAATAAGCGGAGACATGAAAGAAGCCACCGTGGGGGGAGCGCAGTTGATGTTCCTGGGATTTATCTCTCTCAGCGCGGTGCGGATGCACAAAACCCTAGTGCAAAGTTTAACCCTTCAATTTGAAAACGCCCGCCTGGTAGATCATCTGGATACGGAAAAAAAGAAGGTGGAGAAACTCAACGAGCAACTAGAAAAAAAGGTGCTCAAGCGAACCGCCGAACTTGCCCAAGCCAATGCCAATCTACAACGAGATATTATCAAGCGCCAGCGTGCTGAGCAAGCTTTGTTCGCAGAAAAAGAGCTCCTTCAAATCACCCTCCACTCTATCGGGGATGGGGTCATTACCACGAACGCCGAAGGCATCGTCGAATACTTGAACCCAGTCGCGGAAAAATTGACCGGCTGGTCGTGTGACAAAGCACGGGGTTTACCGCTAGCAACTGTGTTTCGGGTCATCGACGAACAGACCCGTGAACCCATTGCTGACCCTATCGCCCAGTGCCTAAAGGAAGGGGGCGCAATCGAAATAGCAAATCATAGTGTGGTCATTAGCCGGAACGGCCAAGAATATGCTATTCAGGACTCGGCTGCTCCGATTAGCAGCCGCACGGGAGAAGTATTAGGCGTGGTTTTAGTATTCAGCGATGTCACCGAAGCGCGCCATATGACGCGTCAGATCACCCACCAGGCCACCCATGACTCATTGACCGGCCTAGTTAACCGACGGGAGTTCGAGCACCGCTTGGAGCGGGTGCTGGCAACATTAAAAGCCGAATCGGCCGAGTACGCCCTATGCTACTTTGATCTCGACCGCTTCAAGGTCATCAATGATACCTGCGGACATGTAGCAGGAGACGAACTACTGCGGCAAGTCTCGGAAGTACTAAGGGGGCAAATTAGAAAACGGGATACTTTAGCCCGTCTGGGTGGAGATGAGTTTGGGGTATTGCTAGAGCATTGTTCTCTAAAACAAGCCCAGCGGGTAGCTACCGCAATACACAAGGCTATCGAAGACTTTCAATTTACTTGGGAGGGCAAAAGTTTCCGTATCGGTGTAAGCATTGGGTTGGTTCCCATCACCAAGGCTAGCATGGGAATCGCGGTAGTGCTAAAAGCTGCGGATACTGCCTGTTATGCGGCTAAAAACAAGGGCCGTAACCGTATTCATGTGTACCACGAAACTGATAAGGAACTAGCCTCTCACCGGGGAGAAGTGCAGTGGATGACCCGAATACACCGCGCTCTTAAGGAAAATTACTTCCAAGTATATTTCCAACCCATCATACCCCTTGCAACCGAAAAAGAGGAGAAGTGCTATGAGGTATTTCTGCGGCTGGAGGATGGCGCGGGAGGAGTAGTTTTACCTGGCGCTTTCTTACCGACAGCGGAACGTTATAATCTTGCAGTTAAAATTGACCGCTGGATGATCGCTAATACCTTTACCTGGTTAGCCCAGAATCCTGAACCCCTGCGCACCTGTTTCATCAATTTGTCCGGGCACTCACTCAGAAACAAAACCTTTCTGGCCTTTATTATCGAGCAGCTTGAGAAAACCCCCATACCGTCTATCCAGATATGCTTTGAAATCACCGAAGCAGCAGCAACCGCCAATCTCTCCTGTACCATCCGCTTCATCAAATCGCTAAAATCCCATGGTTGCAAGTTCTCATTGGATGACTTTGGCAGTAGCCTATCTTCCTTTGCTTATCTCAAAAATTTACCGGTGGATTTTTTGAAGATCGATGGTCTTTTTGTAAAAGACATCCTAGACGATCCCATCGATTTAGCCATAGTTCGCTCAATCAATGAGATAGGGCAGATTATGAAAAAGCAGACGATAGCCGAATGGGTAGAAAAGGAAGAAGTACTAGAGAAACTGCGAGAAATTGGTGTAAATTATGCCCAAGGGTATTGGATTAATCCGCCCCAGCCTCTCACAGAAATGAAATCCCCGCAAAAAAGATAAAGAGATAGAGAAATAGCCCTTAAGAAGCCTTTGATGAGCTAGAACGTTACTATGCTTCCAAGAAGCGTCTCACCGGCCGAAAAGAGCGCCGGTGAATGGAGCAGGGGCCCAGTGCTTTCAGAGCAGCCAGATGAGCCCGGGTCGGATAACCTTTATGAATTCCAAAACCGTAGCCTGGATAGCTTTCCTCAAAAGCGATCATCTCGGCATCCCGGGCTACCTTGGCCACAATAGAAGCAGCCCCGATAGCCATAATCTGTTGGTCCCCCTTGACGATGGCCCGTACGGGACACACGGTGGGGGGACAATGCTTGCCATCTACCAAAACCAGGTCGGGAACCACTGAAAGTGCCGAAATAGCTCGCTCCATTGCTAACAAGCTGGCCTGCAAGATATTAAACTGATCGATCTCCGCAGCTTCAGCCCGACCTAAGGCCCAAGCGACTGCCTGCGCTTGGATGAGCGCAGCCAAACGTTCCCGCGCGGGTGCCGTCAACTGTTTGGAGTCCTTTACCCCGCTAATCGGACATTCCGGATCAAGAATCACCGCCCCGGCGATAACCGGGCCAGCTAAGGGACCGCGGCCTACTTCATCCACCCCCGCAACTCTTTGTCCCAGAACTGATGTACTCAATATCCCGCCATCAAGTAACATAATCCACCACTTCCAGGCCAAAACCCGCCAGCCCATGCATTCGCCGGGGAGCGCTCATCACCCGCATCTTTTGCACACCCAAATCAGTCAAGATCTGGGCTCCAACTCCATAAGTCCGCAAATCATTTGGAGGCTCTTGCCGAGGCAAACGCTCCCCCTGATCCTCCAGATTATAGTCCTGAATTCGCTGCACCAAATCACTAGAAGATTCCGGCCGGCGTAGAATCACGACCACGCCGGTACCCGCCTTGGCGATGCGAGTCATGGCATCGTGCAAGGGCCAGCCACAATCACCGCGCCGTACCTGGAGAATATCGCAAAGGGTATCAGCCATGTGAACACGCACCAAAGCCGGCTCTTCAGGACAAAGCTCGCCCCTAACTAAAGCCAGATGGAGCTGCTGGTCCACCAGATCCTGATAAGCTAAGAGGCGGAACAGCCCCTGTTCCGTAGGCAGAGCGCACTCGGCTACCCGTGCGACAGAGCGTTCATGTTCTAAACGGTAACGAATCAGATCGGCGATGGTGCCCAGTTTCAAACCGTGGCGCTCGGCAAAAACTTCCAGATCCGGGCGGCGGGCCATACTTCCATCTTCATTGAGAATTTCCACAATGACTGCCGCCGGCTCAAAACCAGCCAGCCGCGCCAAGTCACAACCTGCCTCCGTATGCCCTGCTCGGGTAAGCACTCCCCCTGGACGAGCCATGAGGGGGAAAATATGGCCCGGCTGCTCCAAATCCTCGGGGCGCGCCTCTGGAGCAACCGCCGCTTGCACGGTGCGAGCCCGATCCGCTGCGGAAATTCCCGTAGTCACCCCCGTTGCCGCTTCGATGGATACCGTAAAATTAGTACTATATTTAGCGTTACTGTCTGACACCATTAAGGGCAGCCGTAATTGGCGGCAACGGGCCTCAGTCAAGGTCAGACAAATCAATCCCCGTCCATAGCGGGCCATAAAATTGATATCTGGCGCCCTCACCTGGGAGGCTGCCATAATCAAGTCTCCCTCATTCTCCCGATCCTCATCGTCCATGAGGATAACCATTTTTCCTTCACGGAGATCCTGAATGATCGCTTCCGTCTTGCTCAAGGGCATGATGGATTATTTACTAAAATTATGTCGGGTGAGGAGAGATTCACCAAGACGTGGCCGAGTTGTCGCTACCGAGTCACCGCGTAACAGGCTCTCTAAATAACGAGCTAAAAGATCCACTTCTAAATTTACCTCCCGTTCCGAATGGTATTCGTTTAAGGTAGTAGCTTCCAGGGTATGGGGGATAATATTCACCATGAAGAGGCTCCCCTTCACTTCGTTAACGGTCAAACTCACGCCATCAACGCAAATGGACCCTTTCTCGGCAATGTACTTGGCTAGATTTGCCGGCGCATGGATAGAAAAACCGATGCTCCCAGCTACTGGTTTGCGCTCAACCACCGTTCCCACGCCATCGCAATGGCCACTGGTTAAATGTCCGCCAAGACCATCCTTGAGGGTGAGGGCTGGCTCCAGATTGACTCGATCGCCAGGCTGCAGCCTCCCTAGTACCGTGCGGGATAAAGTTTCCTGGGAAACATCAGCATCGAAAATGTTGTTTTCCTGGCGAGTCACAGTTAAACAAACCCCGTTAACAGCGATACTGTCGCCAATACTAGCCTGGGCAAAACCCAGTTTACCGCCATCGATACGCAGAACAGCCGCGCTCCCCATGAATTGTAGCGCCACCACCTTCCCAACCGCCCGAATAATCCCGGTGAACATGATTACTTTAACCCGCTTCTAGTGAATTTCAACGCCAAATTTTTAGCCTGGAAGGTATCTATCTGCTAGGCGACGCTATCTTAGCCACTAATCGCCAATCCTGACCCACCGCCCGCATTTCCTTGATGTCTACCTCAATGCAATCCCTCATGGTTTGAATGCCAGGCAGTTGCAATAACCCTAAGGCGGCCTCTCCCATCAATTTAGGAGCAATATACAGTACAAGCTCGTCCATTAAACCGGCCTGGAGCAGCGAACCTGCCAACCGCGCACCGCATTCCACATGAAGCTCATTAATTTCCCGCGCAGCCAGAACCGCCATTAAGGCCATTAAGTCCAACCCTTGGGGAGTCACCGGCAGGCTGATCACTTCCACACCCCTGCCACGTAAAGATTCCGCTTTAGGTGAGGTTGCATCAGCGCATACAATCATTACCGGTCCCCGCAACGAAAGCAACCGGGCCTGCGCCATAATGGCTAATCGGCGGTCCAGGACAACGCGCAATGGTTGGCGGCTAAACCCTGGCGGCACCTCGTCTTGCAATTCTTCATAACGGACGTTGAGGGAGGGATCATCTCGCACGACAGTACCAATCCCCGTTAAGATCGCGGAACTGCGGGCCCGCCACCGCTGCACATCCCGACGGGCAGGGGAAGCGGTAATCCAACGACTCTCTCCAGAAGCTAGCGCCGTGGCCCCATCCAAACTCATGGCTAGCTTACAACGTACCCAGGGACGACCTTGGACCAAGCGTTGGACAAAACCCACGTTAAGGGCCTGAGCCTCTTCCTGCAATAACCCATGCTCCACTTGGAGACCAGCCTCTCTAAGTTGCGCCAATCCTTGGCTGGCGACTTTTGGATGAGGGTCTCCCATCGCCGCGACAACTCTCACCACGCCCGCCTCAATTAAAGCCTCAGTGCAGGGTGGAGTTCGCCCTCGGTGACAGCAAGGCTCTAAGGTCACATAACAAGTAGACCCTTGGGCCCGAATACCCGCTTGGCGCAAGGCGTTGATTTCCGCATGGGAGTCGCCGGCCTGTTGATGCCAGCCCTCCCCTACTATTTCGCCGCCACGCACCAGGACGCAGCCTACCCGGGGATTAGGGTCAGTAGTAAATAAACCGCGCTGGGCTAGCTTCAGAGCCCGAGCCATGTACGCTCTATCGTTCACCTGCCCGCATCAAAAACGAAAATTTTAACGAGGATATTATATTGTGCCAACAATGTCCCTACTGACACGACTACAGCAAAAACCAAGCTACGCCTGTTATTGTAGGGCACAAAGAAATCCTAAAGAGAACGAAGAATAGTAGCCCCGCTCAGTTCGATTTATTAACCAAAGATCCTCCATCAAGCAGTAAAGATAGCTGGGCGGCCCTTTCTTCCAGCGAAAGCGCTCGTTCTAAGCGTTCGATTTCTTCCCGAAAAGCTTGCACGTCTTGAAAACGGCGGTAAACGGAAGCAAAGCGGACATAAGCTACCTCATCCAGGTGGCGCAGCTCATCCATGACCCACTCCCCAAGCACCTGGGAGTCGAATTCCCGCTCGCCGCTCGCCCGCAAGCGATGGACAATCCGGCGAATGGCGGCCTCCACCGCCTCCGTGCTGACAGGACGTTTTTCCACCGCCCGCAGGATACCGGCCCGAAGCTTTTCTTCCTGAAAGGGTTCCCGCGTACCGTTGCGTTTGAGTAATCGGGGCAAAACCAGGTCTGCAGCTTCATAGGTGGTAAAACGCTCACCACACCCTTGACATTCTCGGCGGCGGCGGATGGCCTCGCCCTCATTTGCTAGACGGGAGTCGGTGACTTTAGTATCTCCCGCCCCGCAGAATGGACAATGCATCGCCCTTTTAATCCCTAACCATAGACCGGGAAGCGGGCGCAGAGAGCCAATACTTTCTCCTTAGTGTCCGCAATTACAGTCTCATTTTCAATATCGTCCAGCACATCACAAACCCATCCCGCTAATTCGCAAATCTCCGCTTCCTTAAAACCACGCGTAGTCATGGCGGGGCTACCAATGCGAATACCACTGGTTACAAACGGAGATTGAGGATCATTAGGCACCGTATTTTTATTTACGGTGATATTTGCTCGACCCAACGCGGCATCTGCAGCCTTGCCGGTCAAACCCTTGGCAACGAGATCCACTAAAAACAGATGACTATCGGTCCCACCGGAAACAATTTTATAGCCTCGAGACTGAATAGCCTCTGCCATCGCCTGGGCATTGCGAATCACTTGCCGTTGATAATCCTTAAACGCCGGCTCCATAGCCTCTTTAAAGGCTACCGCCTTGGCCGCGACAACATGCATTAAAGGCCCCCCTTGAATACCGGGAAAGACCTTGGAATTGAGTTTTTTCTCAATCTCAGGGTTGGCTTTAGCCAAAATCAGTCCTGAACGGGGACCCCGTAAAGTTTTATGGGTTGTGCTAGTCGTGACATCGGCGATTTGCACTGGATTAGGATAAATTCCTGCGGCGATCATCCCGGCCAGATGGGCGATATCCGCTAGCAAATAGGCGCCTACTCCATCCGCGATCGCTCGGAAACGCTGCCAATCAACTATACGGGAATAAGCGGTAAATCCGGCGATAATCAGTTTGGGGCGATGTGCCTTTGCTAGCTGCTCCACCTCATCATAGTCAATAAGTCCCGTATCTGCATTTACCCCAAACTGAACTGCGTTAAAAATTTGACCTGAAAAATTGACCTTGGCGCCATGGGTGAGATGCCCGCCATGGGCAAGACTCAACCCCATGAGGGTATCGCCCGGCGCTAGCAAAGCTAGACAGGCAGCGGCATTCGCCTGAGAGCCAGAGTGGGGTTGGACATTAGCATAATCAGCCTCGAACAATATTTTAGCCCGTTCGATAGCTAACCGCTCCGCCACATCCACGTACTCACAGCCCCCATAATAACGCTTGCCAGGATAGCCTTCGGCGTACTTGTTAGTGAGCACGGACCCTTGGGCTTCTAAAACCCGAGGACTGACATAATTCTCCGAAGCAATTAATTCAATATGTTCCTCTTGCCGCCGTGCTTCATTGGTAAGAGCGGTCTCGAGTTCCTCATCATAACTGGCAATACGCATCTCTTTGCTATACATGGACTGTCCTAGTGCTGCAGTTTTTAGATAAAACCGTTGATTATACAATAATACATAAACCTACAAGCCAAATAACCTGAACCAAGTACAACGCGGCAGGAAGTGGGAGTATGAAATCAGAGTCATTTTTTCGTCAGTTCTAATTCCTGTTGCAACAACCTTAAAGACTCAGGTAATGGACACTGAACAAATCCTCCCGATCAGTCCAAACTTGCTGTGGTTGGAACCCTGCTGAACTCGCCAGTTGTTGGAATTCTTCAATACTGTATTTATAGGAATTTTCCGTATGAAGCGTTTCCCCAGCCTGGAATTGGAAGGTTTGATTGTTTACCGTCACCGCCTGGTCTTTAAGGCTGACCAAGTGCATTTCCACTCGCCCCTCAGCAGAATTATAAAGGGCATGATGCTCAAAGCCGGTCAGATCGAAATTCCCTTCCAGTTCCCGGTTAATGCGCTGCAACAGGTTTAGATTAAAAGCCGCCGTAATACCCTGGTTATCGTTATAGGCGGCATTGAGCAGGGCGGCCTCTTTCTTTAAATCCACGCCGATAAGCAAGCCGCTCCCCGGCCCTAGCAAAGCTGCTATCCGCGTCAGAAATTGGCGGGCTTCTTCAGGCTCGAAGTTACCAATACTTGAGCCTGGAAAAAATCCTGCTTTAGGCTTTTCGGCGAACCCCCCGGGCAATCCCAAGGGCTGGCTATAATCTGCGCAGACGGCGTGGATAGCCACCCCGGGATAATCCCCGGCCAGCCGCTTAGCGGCATGGAATAGATGCTCACGGGAAATATCAATGGGTAAATAGGCTGCTGGCTCCAAGGCATCGAGAAGAACGCGGATCTTGAGACTACTCCCGCTGCCAAACTCTACCAGCACACTGCCCTCGCCTATATATTCCGCCATTTCCGCCCCATAGTGCTTAAGTAACTGAATTTCAGTGCGAGTAGGATAATACTCAGGCAATTGGCAGATAGCATCAAAGAGGCGGGAGCCCTTTTCATCGTAAAAGTACTTAGGGGGAATCCGGCGCTGGCTTTTAGTTAATCCAGAGAGAACATCTTCCCGAAACCGCGCTTGCGCCGGCCGATAGTCATGGAAAGCAGGTTCACCCCGCTTCTGGCTAGAGAGGACAGAATTCATACATCATCCGCTAATCGAAGGCCCGTAAATTGCCAACGGGCGTGGGGAGGGAAAAAATTGCGATAGGAAGCACGCAAATGCTCAGATGAGCTGATACAGGAACCACCTCGTAAAACCATTTGATTACACATAAATTTTCCATTGTATTCACCAATAGCTCCCTCGGAAGGCTGATAACCAGGATAGGGCGCATAGGGACTCCCGGTCCATTCCCAGACATCCCCAAACATTTGAACCGGGGTAGGGGCTGCTGGAGGCGCGGGTAAGGGCTGTAAGGCCCCTGACTCCAAAAAATTACCCCGACATGGCAGCGTTCGCGCCACGATTTCCCATTCAGCCTCTGTAGGCAGCCGATAACCTGCCCAGCGGGCATAGGCGTCAGCTTCATAATAGCTCAGATGACATACGGGAGCCTCTTTCTGAACAGGTTGCATCCCATGGAGAGTCATTTGCCACCAACCTTCGCCCTGCTGCTCCCAATACAATGGCGCCTGCCAACCTTCTTGCCGCACCGTATGCCAACCCTCAGAAAGCCAGTAGCGAGGTTCTCGATATCCTCCCGCCGCCATAAAGGCTAGATATTCCCTGTTGGTCACGAGGCGCGAAGCGAGGCGAAAATCGCGCAAGTAAACAAGATGATTAGGACTTTCATTATCGTAGGCAAAACCTTCTCCGGAATACCCCAAGGCATGCAGTCCTCCCTTGTAGTCATACCATTCTAGGCTGCCATTCTTTCTTGCTCCCTTGAATTGAGGGACAACCCCCTCCTGGTAGGCGGGACGGAGTGGGTTGGTGGCAAAGATATGTTTAAGATCAGTCAAGAGCAATTCTTGGTGTTGTTGCTCATGGTTAAGTCCTAATTCTATCAAGGAGGCAACAGACGGCCACTTCTCCGCTTCCAAATTCTCTGCTAGGCGCACCATGTTCTTATCCACATGGTGGCGATAGGCATAGACCTCGGCTACCGTGGGACGAGATAACAGCCCTCGTTGCGGGCGAGGCCAGAACTGACCCACGGTCTCATAGTAAGAGTTAAACAAATAACTATAGGCCGGATGGAAGGGTTGATAGCCCTTGAATTTAGGGATCAAAATAAAGTTTTCAAAAAACCAACTGCTATGGGCTAAATGCCATTTGGGCGGGCTGACATCCGGCATAGTCTGAATCACATAGTCCTCGTCCACCAAAGGCTGACATAAGGTCTCACTGAGCTGGCGTACCTGACGGTAGCGCCTCATAAAAGTGAACCCTTCCTCCCTAGTGTCCGGCGCTATTTCTTTTAACTCCACTGCATCCTGGCTCGGTATCATCGTTTTTCTCCCAGGCTATTCGACTGACTTATGGATAGGAGTGTAATCTATGGCGTCCCAAGCCGCAAAACCGCCTCACCTTACCTCTATTTGGAAGCTAGCGCTAACTACTTGCCCGTCCGGTGGTACCTGGGCCCTTACGCGCTGCCTACCAAATATTAAAAACGCAGACTATCTCCTCCGAGTTAGAACCGAACCCCACCGGAAGTTTTGCAATATTGAGCAACTCTTAACGACTACTAAAGATGAAGAGAAGCATCGGCAAACCCGAAAAAAGCTCAGCTACTTAACTATTGGCGAAAATAGTAACCACCCAGAAAGCTTCCAATGATCTCCGCATAAAACGACACTGCTATGAAAAACTGAAACAACATCTGAAGCTTAAAATAGTCATCATTTTTTATCTTTCCCTGGCGTATGCAGAGACGAGGGAAAGAAAGCCACATTAGTGTCGGCATTCGTGGCTTCGGTAATTTTATTGATTCCCTCCTTGTCCACTTCATCGATACGTAAGATAGTATGAAGAGGAATATAAGTTCGTTTTACTCCAGCGAACTCCGCTTTCAATTGCTCCTCGGAAGGATCGACAAGTACCGCCGATTTTTCGTCAAAGATGATTTCGCCAAGCTCGACAAACCCGTACATGGTGCTTTGCCCCACCTCCCGGGCAAAAAGCTCATAGAGCTTGCCTTGACTAATAAATTTGATTTTATAAACTCGTTTTCTAGCCACTAATTGTAATATCCCCGCATTTAAATGGCATTTTAATATCTACGCTCACAAATAGGTTTTTGCGTATTACATTTTTTGACGACATTGGAATTAAATATGGATGTTTAAGGACCCCCTAGCGAGCGTGCGAAGTGAAAGCGTGAGAAGTGACAAACCAACAGAGGCCAAGGAAACCCCTTCGCCGAAGGCTGCGAGGAACTTCGAATTCTCTAGGCTAATAACATTTTGTAGGAACAAAATAATTGCTATTAGTCATAGCGAAACTCCAAACTACAAACCAAACACGTTGGCGAAATATCGCGGACATTACCACACATAAAAGTCCAGGATAATTTCTGAAAATATAGGCTTTTATTCACGCCGTCCACACCGATGCCCCTGCCTGCGTTTAACGTCTAGCCTGAGCCTGTCCCGACGGTACCTGTTAAATTGATGATAGCCTTAAGGTCGCTATCTATCGTTAAGTCACACCCACAGGCTAATTCCCTATCCGCGAGCGTTAGAGCGTGCAGTTGGCTGCAATCTGAGCGTAGCTTGCTGGAGGGGAAGCATCTATCCACCAACTCAACCGTGCAGCCACGCAGATAGAGTTTATACTCAATAATTGGTCAGCCTCCCAAACCCCACATCCGCGATATCTCGCGCCAACTTGTGGTTCCTGACCATGCCCTTAACGTTTAGATCTTCCAAGGCAATTCCCTCATAGCCCGCCGTGAGTTGATAAGCTCAACTCATGAAGTGCGGCTTTCCCCTGGCGGACTAACCAGGAGTGCAGCAGGACTAACCGCTTTTTGGCCTTCCCTCGGCGATTGGAAACTTTTTGCTTCCTGGAGAGGTGGCGGCTCATCCGTTGCAGCCGCTTAAGACTTCTTTTGAGTCTCTACACTTATAACGCCAATTGCCTTTGATTATACCCCTTTTGCTGCGGACAGCACTCCGACACATCTTAGGATAGCCCATACACAAACGATTACAAATCTATACTACAGCACCAATGCCATTATTTTAATAACCGAAGACGTATACAATATATGTATGGTACTGTACGTAAAGATGGCCTTGGGCCTGATTTCACAGCTCTATCTATCAACTGTTCCTCTCTTAGTCACCCAGCACCTGCCCTTACCATGAAAAAGATTGCCTGACAAATAAGTACGAATTTTTAAAAATTTAGCTAAAAAAGTCGATATAATAGTGACAATTTCATCACCGAACAAAGGCATACGAAAAGTATATGCAAGGCGTATTCCTTGATCAAGATACGCTCCATCCGGCCGACCTTGACTTTTCGCCCCTGGAAGCGATTATCTCGCAGTGGAAATACTATGAGACCAGTTCCACTGCAAGCGAAATCATCGATCGTATCCGGCAAGCTACCATTGCTGTTACTAACAAAATTGCCCTGACCGGTTCAATATTAAAGCAAGCTCCTCATTTACAACTAGTCTGCATCGCAGCAACGGGAACCAACAATGTGGACTTGGAGGCGGCCCGCCGCCTAGGGATTGCAGTCTGCAATGTCCGAGGCTACTGTACTGCCTCTGTAGTGGAACATGTTTTCGCATTAATTTTAGCGCTTACCCGGCGTCTTGCCGCCACTAGCCACGCAGCCACCACTGGCGCCTGGCAGTACAGTCCTCATTTTACGGTACCGGACTTTCCTTGCCGGGAACTTGCAGGAAAAACCTTCGGGATTGTGGGTTATGGTGAGCTGGGCCAGGCAGTCGCTCGGATCGCCAAGGCATTTGGGATGACTGTACTTATAGCACAACGATCGAATACTCCTAATAGGCCAGGTCGTATCCCTCTCAAAGACCTGCTTCCCCTGGTGGATATCCTCAGCCTCCATTGCCCCCTTACTCCGGAAACCACCGGTTTAATCGGCCCAAACGAATTGGCTTCAATGCGCTCCGATGCGCTGCTCATTAACGCTGCTCGGGGCGGGATCGTAAATGAGCAGGCGCTCGCTGATGCCCTGCGTAGGGGACACCTTGGAGGCGCGGGAGTAGATGTATTGAGCCAAGAGCCTCCCCGGCACGGCAACCCTTTATTAGCACCGGATATTCCCAATCTTATTCTCACTCCTCATGTGGCTTGGAACAGCCGTGAGGCGCGTCAGTACCTTCTCACCCAAGTTGCCAAAAATATCCGTAGTTTTCTCGCTGGAGAACCCCGTAATTTAGTCAGCTAATAAGCGTTAATTTCGGCTATTGGCAACCTATTCGATGCCTTCCTTCCTAAGTTTACGCCGCTTAAGGGGCAGGGAAACAAATCGCCTAACATTCCTGCCAGAGGATCAAAAGCAGCGTTGGATTTCAGGCTATTTAAAAGCAGAGTCAAAGGATCGCCAGCCCGCATGCTACCGCCATTGGCAATGCGATTGTCCGATAAAAATAGCTCCCAATAATTAGGGCTAAAAATCCCCGTGGGGCAATCGGGAAGACGGGTATCAAGGATTTTAGTAACAAAAACATCGATTGAACCCGCTAAGGCTGGTTGCAAGGGATTAAGGATGGGAAAATCAGGGGAAGAAGTCCATCCCGTGACATAGGCATTCCCCCCACGGTCCACCGCGATGCCTCGACCCCGTTCATCACAGCAGCCGCCGAGATAAGTGGCATAAACAAGATGACCATCAGGGCTGAGTTTGGCAATAAAAGCATCGCTTGAACCGTTATTAGCATGGCCAGGTTGGGGCTGAGCAGCGTTTAAAATGGGAAAGCTTACCGAGCTGCTCCAGCCGGTCACATAGGCATGGCCTTCCGTATCCGCAGCGATACTACTACCTATATCTACAAACTCCTTACCTCCCAAATAAGGCTTTTCCCCGGAAATAGTTGATTTTACCAGGCAACGACTCCAGGCCGGAGATGCGAGGCGCGGTATTGGCTCCCACCAGCTGCATCCTCAGGAGCACACTGTTGGAGTTTTCGACATTTTTATCCGGGGATTCTGGGGAAAACCGATGCAAGGCCAGCACCGCTTCGGTAGCAGTTAAAAAGAGCTGGTAGCCAGAACCCCGGGAAAGGAATTTAACCACGGAATCGGTTTGCCCTTGGTTGGGCTCAAAACTCAGGGGCGTTCGGCCGTAGGTGCTGGCAACGCTAGCTCCCTTTAAGGCAGGTGGCATATTCTCTGCTGGCTGCTCAACAAGGCCGCTGGCTGGCAAACCGCCCAAGGGCGCAGCGGTAGCGCTACCGAGCCAGACTACCGCCACCGCTATAATTTAAGGCTTTCTCCATCAATGTGATAATCACAAATAAACCGGAACCTTCTTCTTGAACGTCCATATACTTGTCCGTTTCCCAAAAACATGTAAGGTAATAGGTAATGAAAAGTTTCAACACTCATCCAATATGGTACCCAATGCTATTTTTAAAGATTCGGTTGCTACCTGCGTAAAGCCTTAGTGTAGTTGACCATTCTTTGTTGGCCATTCTTTAAAGTAGCTGCTGCAATCTTAAAAAAAGAGTGTTAGCGGGAAGTAAAGAAATCTCGCGCCACGCCGCAATCCCTCTCAATTTGCTGGCCCAGGGCAGCGAGAGATTCAAAACATTTTTCTGGGCGCAATTGGCGCAGGAAATCCACCTGAAGGTAACGGCCATAAATATCCCTCTCAAAATCCAACAGATGGACTTCCAAGAGGGCGCGGCGGCCACCAATGGTAGGCCGCACACCCACATTAGCAACCCCCGGCAGCGGTTCATTATCTAGTCCATAGACCTCCACTGCAAAAACACCCGTAAGAGGCATCCGGTGGCGCCGTAAGGCAATATTTGCCGTGGGGAATCCCAACGTTCGGCCTCGTTTGTCACCTTGAATGACACGTCCGCTCATACGATAGGGCCGCCCGAGGAGCTGCTCCGCCCTGCTTAAATTGCCCTGGGCTAGTGCTTGGCGGATACGCGTACTACTGACCCGCGCTCCCTCCACACACAGAGCGGGCATGGGAGCGACTTCAAAACCATAATATTTTCCCGCTCTTTGCAATAGCGTCAAATTACCGCGACGATCCCGCCCGAAACAAAAATCCTTCCCCGCAACGAGATAACGGAGTCTTAGCCTTTCCACCAGCACCATACGGATAAAGTCAGCGGCTTCCATGCGTGCAAGGAACGAGTTGAAGCGCAGGCAAAGCATCCAATCTACCGGCTGAGCACGGAGGATTTCAAATTTCTCCCGAAATTGAGTCAGCCTTGCAGGCGCCTTTGCAGGAGCGAGAAATTCACTAGGAGGCGGTTCAAAGGTAATGAGCAGCGATGGCCGTTGAAGTTCCGCAGCTTTGGCGGCCAATTGACGCAGTACGGCCTGATGCCCCAAATGAAGCCCATCAAAATTGCCAATAGTAGCAACACCGCTTTGTTGGTGGGATTGCAGGTTGTATAAACCCCTAATGAGCTTGCTCATAGCCTCGGCCCCAATGACAAAATACAGCGCAGCCTCTGCCCGCAATGAGGTCTAAGCAGATATAAAATAGGATTTATCATTTGGTTGACCCCTGAACCAGCCTACGTTAGGTTAGCAGATTTTTCCCACAGACACTTTTTGAGCAATGCCAAAGCGTAATAAACTTGATTTTGAATCCGCCCTTGCTGAGCTAGAAACTTTAGTTTCACGCATGGAGCAAGGCGAAGTGAGTTTAGAAGAGTCCCTGCGTCTATACGAGCGGGGGGTCAAACTGTCCCAGCTTTGCCAAGAAACGCTGCGCGATGCTGAACAAAAAGTGCAAATTTTGCAGCAGAAACAGGGAAAAGAACAAATAAACGACTTTCCCAACGAGGAATAGCATGTCATCCACTGATGATTGGGTCAACGCCTTGCAGGCGCGTGCCGAGCGGGCGCTAGAAAAAACCCTCCCCCCAGCGAATAATCCACCGAAACGATTACACGAGGCGATGCGTTACGCAGTCTTGGGAGGAGGCAAACGGCTTCGGCCACTATTAACCTACAGCGCAGGGATAGCCTTGGGAGTTTCTGAAGCGGTGCTGGATGCACCTGCAAGCGCGGTAGAACTCATCCATGCTTACTCCCTGGTCCATGACGACCTACCCAGCATGGATAATGATAGCCTACGGCGCGGTCATCCTACTTGTCACAAGGCTTTTGGCGAAACTACCGCTTTACTGGCAGGGGATGCTCTCCAGGCCTTAGCTTTCCGCACACTGGCAGAACCCACCTCCGCTATTCCGGCTAAAAATCAAATTAATATGCTAGAATTATTAGCGGAAGCGGCAGGCTCTCGCGGAATGGCGGGAGGCCAGGCCATTGATCTGGATTCGGTGGGCGTGCAGCTAACGCTTTCCGAGATGGAAACCATGCACCGGCTCAAAACCGGGGCGCTGATTCGCGCTAGTGTCCTATTGGGGGCTTGGTGTCACCCAGAGATAACTCAAGATACATTAGAAAACCTTGACCGTTTTGCCCAATGCATTGGACTAGCCTTCCAAATCCAGGATGATGTGCTTGATGTGGAGAGCGATACCGCCACCCTAGGTAAACCCCAAGGTTCGGACAAGGCCCAGGATAAACCGACCTATCCCTCTCTGCTCGGCTTAACCCAAGCCAAGGCTAGAGCCCAAAGCCTGCTGGAGGATGCTCGCCAAACCTTACGGGCAATCGATGCCCCCACAGAACATTTGGAATGGTTAGCGGACTTTATCGTCAAACGCCGTCATTAATCACTTCTGCTTTGTCAGTATGACGATGTCCTAGTATACTCAGAATCAGCGATGGCAATCACATATACCCTTAAAATTATTACCGATTTTTCCTCAGCTCACACTCTCCGCGACTATCCTGGGGAGTGCCGCCGCATGCACGGGCACAATTGGAAACTAGAAGTGGAGGTCACTGCCCAAGCATTAGATCAGCAAGGTATGGTCATGGACTTTAAAGACATCAAGGAAAGTGCGCGGGAATTATGCGCTCAACTTGACCATCGTTACCTAAATGATATCTCCCCCTTTGACCTGATCAATCCTACCGCTGAAAATTTAGCGGCTTTTTTTTACCGTGGCCTAAGCAAACAGCTTAATAACGAACGAGCGCGGGTAAGCGCCATTACCCTGTGGGAGACTGAGCGTGCCTGCGTACGTTATACAGAGGATCAATAACAATGAATCCAATCGTCCCAGCGGTAGAACGCCCCATCGAAGACGTACAAGCAAAAGCCGACGAGCGGCAAATTGCTATCAACAAGGTGGGAATTAAAGATATTCGCCACCCCGTGCGAGTAAGCGACCGCAACGGTGGGGAACAACATACTGTGGCGAACTTCAATATGTATGTGGACTTACCCCACCATTTCAAAGGGACGCACATGTCCCGCTTCGTGGAAATCCTAAATCAGCATGAGCACGAGATCACCGTGCGCTCCTTTAGGGAGATGCTGCGGGAGATGAACCACCGCCTTCAAGCCGAGTCGGGGCACATTGAAATGGTTTTTCCTTACTTCGTAACCAAGCAAGCCCCTGTCTCGAAGGTACAGAGTTTGATGGACTATCAGGTCACCTTCATCGGTGAAATCAAGGGAGATAAACCTCAAATAACGGTTAAAGTTGTGGTGCCTGTCACTAGTTTATGCCCCTGCTCCAAGCAAATTTCAGACTATGGCGCTCATAATCAGCGCTCCCATGTAACTGTCGCCGTGCGGATAGAAGGCTTTATTTGGCTTGAAGATATCATTGATTTGGTAGAGGAGGAAGCTTCCTGCGAAATCTATGGCTTACTTAAACGGCCCGATGAAAAATATGTGACTGAGCGCGCTTACGATAACCCAAAGTTTGTAGAAGATATGGTGCGTGACGTAGCCGCACGTCTTAACCAAGATGATCGCGTTTCCGCTTATAGGGTGGAGTCGGAAAACTTTGAATCTATTCATAATCATTCTGCCTATGCGATGATTGAACGGGAGAAGTAACTTAGCCCAGCTTGCTAAGAGTGAAAAATTTTTTCATCTTGGCATCTAGCCACCCTCCTTCATCTTCCTGCCTGCTGAAGAAATCTCCCTCCTAACAGGAAGAAGCACATTTTCTAATGCCCGCCCCTTTACTATCCCACCCAATCAAAAGAAGAAGGATTCTGCTTTGAAGGAGAATTTAATATAATGGGCCAAACAATGGATACTGGCGACAGCAGACAGAGATAATAGTTATCAAGGCAAAGCGTGAATGCATAGCACTAACGAACACGGAGAAGCGAGAACGGAGTGCACCATCTCCCGCCGTTTTCCGCGCAATCAAATGAATAAGCCTAAGGTGGTTGTGGGTCTATCCGGAGGGGTTGACTCCTCGGTTGCTGCCCTCCGGCTTCAGCAGCAAGGTTATCCCACAAGTGGCCTTTTCATGAAGAATTGGGTGGATTTTGCCGACGAATCCGAATGCACTGTTGCGCAAGATAGGGAAGACGCCCAAGCGGTGACCTCCCTGCTAGGGATCTCCTTTCATGAAGCCAATTTCGCAATGGAATACTGGGATCGCGTATTCCACTACTTTCTGGAAGAATACCGCCTGGGCCGTACTCCCAATCCGGATATTCTGTGTAACCGGGAAATTAAGTTCAAAACCTTCCTTGACCACGCTCTAGCGCTCGGCAATACTCTTATCGCTACGGGTCATTATGCCCGCATTGACCAGAAAGAAGGACGTTATCGTCTCCTTAAAGGACGGGATAAAAATAAGGATCAAAGTTATTTTTTGTATACTTTAGGGCAAAAACAACTTTCTCATACGCTGTTTCCGTTGGGAGAGTTGGAAAAGCCACAAGTCCGCCGAATTGCTATACAAGCCCGGCTTCCTAACCACAGCAAAAAAGATAGCACCGGAATCTGTTTTATCGGAGAACGCCGTTTCAAGGAATTTCTCAGTCGCTATCTCCCCGCTCAGCCAGGTGAAATGCGCACCCCCGATAAGGAATGGATCGGCCAGCACGACGGGCTTATGTACTACACTTTAGGACAACGGCGGGGACTAGGCATTGGCGGCCGTAAAAATAGCAACGGCGCGCCCTGGTTCGTGGTGGGTAAAAACTTGCCACAGAACACCCTCTATGTGGCCCAGGGCAGGCATCATCCTTGGCTGAAAAGCTTAATTCTGGAGGCTAATCAGCTCCATTGGGTAGCTGGCCACCCCCCACCCCTGCCCTATTCCTGTACCGCCAAAATCCGCTACCGCCAGACCGATCAGCACTGCACCCTTACAGCAATAGCCAATGGCTATATCAAAGTCATTTTTAATGCACCACAATATGCCGCCACTCCAGGACAAGCCATCGTCTTCTATCAGGACGATGAGTGCCTTGGTGGAGGCACCATTACTACCACGGACGCACTGGGGATACAATCATGAGCAACGTTTGGCATAATCGAACGCTGGCTTTAGCCGGCATCATACAAGCCCTAAACTCAGTTCAACAAATCGCGCGCCAGGGCAATGCCCCCATCGATACGGTAGCCGCCAGCTTGGCCAGCGTCTTTAAGATGAATCCAAAAAGCGCGGAAGATGTCTACGGCAATATCGAAGGAGTCAGTGTTGGATTGCAAGTCTTGAACCAGCAACTTAATAGAAAATCTTACCGTACCGATCCTGAATTGCTGCGCTACCTCACCAATATCATGTATCTGGAGCAACGGCTAAAAAAACGCCCCAGGATACTGGCACAGATCGCCGATCAAATTAAACACATCGAGCCACAAACGGAGGAACTCTCTCCGGCGGATCCCCTCATTATCGCCCGCCTCGCCGACACTTACGTTAACACTATCAGCACTCTGACGCCAAGAATCCAAATTCGAGGTGAAGAAACCCATCTCCGGCAGCCGGAGAATATTGAGCGAGTCCGCGCACTGCTGCTGGCGGCCATCCGATCAGCCGTGCTTTGGCGACAGATGGGGGGGACTCGCCTCCATTTACTGTTCCAGGGCCGTCAATTGCTATACGAAACGCACACCCTCCTAAAACGCATACCTCGAGCAGGTGCGGCATAGACCTCTCATTAGATCCCCTATCGGATAACTTCCTCCCTAGTCCCTGGAAGGCGATAGCCTTCCATTCTGGGGGGGCATACTAAGGACAGGTAGAGAATAAAGGCAATCTTCAACCCGGGCGTTGGTACTCTTCAGCCTGCTTTCCAGCACCGAGTATCACGATTTCCACGCGACGATTTTTCTGGCGGCCCGCAGTGGTATTATTAGGCGCCACTGGATAACCTTGGCCATAACCATGGGCCACAATACGGTCCGGCGCAATCCCATTGTTCACGAGAAACAGATACACTGAATCGGCACGTCGTTGGGAGAGTTCCATATTATAAACCGCCGAACCAGTGCTATCTGTATGCCCCTCAACGACTACCTCCCGGTCAGGATATTCTTTCAAAAAAGTAACCAAGCGAAACAGATTCTGCATTCCACCGGAGGTTAGTTCGGCACTATCTACTTCAAATAAAATATCCCCCAAGGTAAGCACATATCCGCGCTCGGTTTTTTCGGCGTTAAGCTCAGCAAGTCTCTTTTCCAGCTTATCCGCTCGAATTTCTGCCATCTTGGCTTGTTCTTTAGCCTGCCTCGCCTCAAGTTCATGCACATCCATTAGCATTTGCTGACGCTCCTGGCCCAGGTTCTTGATCTCAGCCTGAGCGGCTTTGTCTGCTGCCGCCACTTCTGCAATGGCAGCGCGCTGCTGCGCCAAATAGGCAAGGTGTTCTACTTCTTCGACACTCTCGTCTTCCTCCCAAGCAACCTGGGCCCGCTGTAAGGCTTCCTTAGCTTCGTCCAATCTAACCGGAGCGTATTGTGCGACATTGGAATCTGCCTGAGCCTGTTCAATAGCGGCATCGGCACGTTCCAGATCAACCGGCTTAGTAGGCGGGGCGCATGCCGCAACCAGAAAAACCGAGAAGAAACCTAACACCAATATGCCCTTGTTCACCCCATTCCTGAAAAAAGAGACTTTCATTCTTTTACCTCCCTTTATCATTAATTCAAGGATTGCCGCTACGCTTATTTAATTCGCGGCGTAGAATTTCAATGCTCTTACGCAGCTCCTCCACCCCCTGGCGCTGAATCTCTGCCCGGGCTTTAACCTCCGCAAACTGGGCATCGACAAGGGCTTGTTCAGCGAGGCGGCGTGCTTTCTCATAATTTTCATCAACCATTGCGCTTTCAGCCGCTTTTAATTTTTTACGGGCGCTGCGTAGCTCTGCTGGCGCATACTGGGGGGCTTCTGCTTCTTGAGCTTCGCCCACGGCAAACGTGGCTTCTGCAATTTCCCCCCGGGGTGGCGGTACACTGGCGCAACCACCCAATACCCCTAAGCCCGCTGCTATCATCGAAATTCCCAATAACTTTATTAAGCTTGTTTGTAGTGGGGGCATAACTCCTCCTTAGTCATTACTGAAAATAGGGCAACACAATTAAAGCATAGCTTATGCTGCCTAGCTTCCAAGTCAATAAAAGGCAAATATCCCCTGCTTTGCCAACGGATATTAGCTGGTTGACGCACTTCAACCTCACATACGTTTTGCATAGTAGCCCCAGCCAACTATGCGCGCCACCAAAGTTACTCCACTATATAAGCATAGGCATACGGAATGAACGATATCCCTCCCCCTCGCCGCGGAGGGCCTTGTCTCTGAAACCTATACTTTGCCCTAATTCATCCAGGCCGCTAATCAAATTGATTTGATCATTATGGTTCCCTTGTGAGACTCATGATTTCGTCGGTTGACATGTTTGCTGCGGCTATTCCTCTCAGCTTTCTAAATTTTTTTGGACCATCCGCTTTAGCTATATAAAACCTTCCGTTGTCTTCTATAAAATCAATGTCAGTTTCAGGGGTTATGCCTAAAGTTTCTCTTACATTTCTAGGGATTGTGACTTGCCCTTTTGCAGTGACAGTCATGGTTTTCAGGCTCCAATAGCAAAAGTAATCCCACAAAATAGTATTACTTGAAATTAATTTACAATTCTTTTTTTATGATGGTGGTACTTTTTGCAGCTAACGGGACGAGTTGAGGGCCACAGCCAACTTGGAAAAATTGAGCGCATAATAGTGGATGTTATTCTTTTCTCGCCGTGCGACCCCGAAGTTTTTTCATAGATCGCTGGCGCTCATTTTTTCCAACCAAGGGGGCGAAGCTGCGACCGTCCAAGCAGTGACCTTAGATAGGGGTTCGTCGGCGCGAAGCGCCGACCTATCGTTCACCACAACCGGCAGCCAAAAGTGGCGCGATGAGAAGGAGCGATGCTTTTGGCTGTCCGCGTTCATAGCATTGTTAGGAGTCGATTTGCGTGATGTCATCTTGCAATAACCCGAACCCGGCCAGCAACTTTGCATGATGGCCTTCATTTGTTTGACTGAATAGCAAACGATGCGGCTTATAGTCATCTAGCCAGATGAACAAATCGATTCTTCGCTTCTCTTCCCGAATTCGGCCGTGCGAGAATTGGCGATAAATCGGGTGGGCCGCTCCGTTTTCCGCATAGAAGTTGCCGGTCACTACCGCAAGCACGTCATTGAACCCGCACATCTCATCGTGATTCACAAGAGCAAGCACGTTCGGTACTTCCCACTCTCCATTCACGGCGTCGAATTGGCTTATTGCCTGGTGAACGTCCGAAGCAAGGCGGTTAAATATCAGATCATTCCTTGAACCGCCGACCAGTTGCCCAGCTTCTGCGTTCTCCAGCTGCTCATCAAGCCAACGACTTTCCTGACTTGATTTCACCTCGCAAAAGAATTGAAGGTCGCCATTTAGCAGCACCCGGAAGTCAGGGGTTTTGCCGGCACGAATCTCTTGCTTGGTAAAGCGTTCTGGTGCGAGCCCCTTGCTTTCCAGGAAATCCTTGACCCTCACTTCGCCGGCATCCATCTTCGACTCCTAACTATAAATAGACGCCCTAAAAGGCGTAAAAAATCACACCCCAGAGAGGTATAATAAAGTCTCTAGCTTAGTTTTGTCCTGAAGTAACAACCAACTACCGCATTCCTTCCCAAAAAGCCCCCCCACCCTAACCCTCATCGTCCCTGATTTTTACCACCGTTCTTCCCCGATGAGCTCCCGCCAGCATGCCTTCAAAAATGGGTAATAATTCCTCCAGGGAAACCATTCCGGTGACAATTTGATTAAGGTGCCTAGGCCGCAAATCGGTGGCTAACCGTTGCCAAATATGCTGGCGCAAGGGCATGGGACAGTCCGCGGAAGAAATCCCCAACAGGCTCACGCCCCGCAGAATAAAAGGCATAACCGTGGTGTGCAGCTCACTCCCCCCCGCTAGACCAATACTGGCGATGTTGCCCCAGGGCAGCACAGTCCGGGTAAGCCAACTCAGCATATCTCCTCCGACGACATCCACGGCCCCGCCCCATTGCCCTTTTTCCAGGGGACGTTGGCCCATTTCTAATTCTTGTCGAAATAAGATTTGGCTTGCGCCCAAGGTTTTTAAATCTTCCACTGCCTCCCGCTTACCGGTCAGAGCCACCACCGGGTAACCGAGCCCGGCCAGCATATTGATGGCCAGATTCCCCACGCCGCCTGTCGCCCCCGTGACCAGGACGAGACCTCGATCCGGTCGCTGCCCATTGTCCTCCATCCGCTGGATGGCTAGGGCAGCGGTAAAGCCCGCGGTCCCCAACGCCATGGCGTCATACAGGCTTAAGCCCTCCGGCAAAGGCACCACCCAGTCCGCCGGCACCCGAACATAGCCGGCATAACCTCCGTCATGATCACTGCCTAACCCATAGCCAGTGACCAACACCTTGTCCCCCGGACGACAGCGGGGATCGGTCGAACTCTCCACCACGCCTGAAACATCAATGCCGCCCACCAGGGGGAAACGCTGCATAATCTTACCCTTGCCGGTGGCCGCCAAGGCATCCTTGTAATTAACGCTGGAATAATAAGCCCGGATCACCACCGAACCGGGGGAAAGATCCTCTAAATGCAGGGTTTCTAAGCGAGCCTGGATCCCCTCCTTCTCCCGGTCAATGCGCAGACCCCGAAAAGATTCCATGGAAATGCCTCCTTTTGCTTTAATCGGTTTGGAGTTCCGGCCGATCCCGGAAATACTCCAAGGCTTCTGGATTGGCCAGGGCATCCAGATTTTTTACCGGACGGCCATGGATGGTATGGCTGACCGCCAGCTCCACCAGTTTGCCGCTTAGGGTGCGGGGCATATCGGGGACTTGAAGCACCTTGGCTGGCCTATGATGGGGCGAGGCGTGTTTTCGAATCGTCTGTCTAATGCGGTTAATCAACGCCTCGTCCAGCACCCGGCCCTCCCGGAGAACCACGAACAGGATAATCCGTACATCCCCTTGCCAGGCTTGCCCGATGGCCAGACTCTCGAGAACTTCCGGCAGTTTTTCTACCTGGCGGTAAATCTCGGCGGTGCCAATCCGCACCCCCCCCGGATTGAGCACCGTGTCGGAGCGGCCATGAATGATCAAGCCCCCATGGGCTGTCAGCTCCGCATAATCCCCATGGGCCCAGACTCCAGGGAATCGCTCGAAATAGGCGGCCCAGTATTTTTTGCCCCCTGGATCGTTCCAGAAAAAAACCGGCATAGCGGGAAACGGGGCGGTGCACACCAGCTCCCCCTTCTGCCCCTGGACAGAACGGCCTTTCTCATCAAAGATCTCCACCTTCATTCCCAAGCCGCGGCATTGCAGTTCGCCCCGGTAGACGGGAAGGATGGGGTTGCCCAGGGCGAAACAGGACACAATGTCGGTGCCGCCGGAAATGGAGGATAATTGCACCTCCTCTTTGATATCCCGGTAGACATAGTCAAAGGACTCGGGGGCCAGGGGGGAGCCGGTGGAAAGCAGGGTCCGGAGCTTTGACAGATGATGGGTGCGGGCCGGCTGGACCCCCGCCTTTTCCAAGGCCGAAAGATATTTAGCGCTAGCGCCAAAAACGGTGATGCCCTCTTCGGCAGCCATATCCCACAAACTCTCAGGCCGGGGATAAAGCGGCGCTCCGTCATAGAGCACCACGGTAGCCCCCGTTGCCAGGGCGCTCACCAGCCAGTTCCACATCATCCAGCCGCAGGTGGTGTAATAAAAGATCCGATCTTCCCGTTTTAGATCCGTATGGAGCCTCAGTTCCTTGAGGTGCTGGAGCAGGGTCCCGCCAGCTCCATGGACAATACACTTAGGGACGCCGGTGGTGCCCGAAGAGTACAGAATATAAATTGGATGATCGAAGGGTAGCTGGGCAAAGGTGAGCGGCGAATTTTCCGCCTCCCCCATAAAGGCTTCATACGTTTGGACCTTGGGGATCGGGGCTAGATCCCGCGAGCTGTGAAGGTACGGGACGACAACTACCTGCCGCAGGCCCGGCAAGGACTCCACGATTTCAGCTAGGCGGGCCAGGGAATCAATAGCCTTGCCTTTGTAATGATAGCCATCAGCGGCCAACAGCACTTTAGGACCGATTTGCCCAAAACGATCCAGCACCCCCTGAATGCCAAAATCCGGCGAACAAGAAGACCAAATGGCGCCCAGACTGGTGGTAGCCAGCATGGCCATAACGGTCTCCGGCACATTGGGCAACCACCCCACAACCCGATCCCCCACACCCACACCTGCTCCCTTCAAGGCTTGGGCTAAACGCGCCACTTGGAGGTAAAGCTCTCCGTAGCTAAGGGCGCATCGGCGACCCTCTTCGCCCCGGAATACCAGGGCCAGTCGCTCATCTCGGTAGCGCAGCAGATTCTCCGCGAAGTTCAACCGGCTACCTACAAACCAGCGCGCCCCCGGCATCGAGTCGCCGTTTTCCAGCACGCGCTCCCAAGGCTGGGAAGACTTCACTTCACAGAAACGCCACACCGCCGCCCAAAAATCCTCGGGTTGCTGGAGCGACCAGGCGTAAAGGGCGGGATAATCCGCGACCTTAGCCCCGTATTGGTCCTGGACGGTGTGCAGGAAACAGGTCATCTGGGCCTGCTGCACCTGGGCGCTCGACGGTCTCCACAGGGGTTCCTGCATGGGTATCCTCTGGCAAATAGCCGGGCTTATGCCCGGTTTTAATCTCTACCTTAATCCCTATATAGATTATAAAACCCAGGATAGGTAGCCTATTATTGCTTCAAAAAAAGCTCTCCTCCCACTTGCCTGCTATCAACAACTAAAAATCTTTTCAGGTGTTAACTGTAAAAGGGTAATTGACAGCGGGATGGCTTATACTGGAATCAAGGCAAATTGCCAAAAAATAAATGGTCACGTTGGTTACAGCAAACCTAAAAAAAATTGCTTCATTTTCCAGTTGCGGGCACAGACAGTTAGCGTTGATTTGGAAGTATTTCACATGCAGCGTTAGCCGGAATGAATCTATTTTTAACTTTTTAGATGATTTTCCGATGAACAATATCATTCCACGTTTGAAGCAGGAAATTCTGACAATCATTCCTCCTACTATATTTTTCTTCGCCACATTTCAACTAATCGCTTTTACGCGAGCACTTATGCTCGAAGATATGGTATCCAAGTTTCAACTTTCATCACGGCAAGTATCGCCGCACTCATTGTTTCCAAGTCTGCTATCATTTGTAAACCGGTTCCCAGAGAAACCCCTTATTTACAATGTGGTGTGGAAAACAGCAATTTATATAACCGCTACCTTTATCGTCCGCTATGTTGAGCATCTTATTCCCTTCATTCGTAAACATGGCGATCTTGTCCTCGCTATCGCAATCTACTCAATGAAGTCGTATGGCCCCATTTCTAGGCTGTTCATATATGGCTATTTGTTTTTTCTTCGTATACTGTGCCATACGAGAACTGGTCCGAACCCTCGGAAAAGAGCGAATACGCTCCATGTTTTTTGGCCCTCTTCCACGATGATTATGATAAATGCCAATACCTGCTCGATTCAGTGGAATAATGGTTATCTATAAAGGTAATAAGTCACGATACAATAACAATGATAACGTGATACTGGATAACAGAAACAGATATGAGGTGCGCGTGGTGACCGTGACCTCTCATTACGGCGCAGGGGATAAGGTTAACGATGTTTATAAATATAGGGTTCTGAATTTGGCAGCATTAGCTAAACAGCAAAACCCCCGCTAGCCGAAACTGACGGGGGTCCGTCTATGTTTAATGATTAATCTTCTCAGAACTTCACGGCATCTAGCGCCTTGTTGATAGCCCCAATATCCATGCTGCGCTTCATTTCTGCGTAAATCGCATCCAGTTCTGCTGAGTCATCTTTCTCTTGATGGGCGCTCTTAGTGCTAACATCCGAGCTATTAGCGTTGCGGTTACCAAGAAAAAGCAAACCATGGTCCAATATATCGCTCACAGCATCCCCGCCGTCTTTGCTGTTGTTGAAGATAAGCGTTAATCCCACAATGCGGTTAAGCCCTCTAAACCGATAAATTGCCATCATATATTCGCTTTCATTAACGCTTGTTATGCTCAAATACTGGCCATCTCCTATATGCTCGGCAAGCGTTAAGGTGTTGCTGTTAAATGCCCTTCTTCCCCATACCCGGCCATCATCCTTAATGCTCGTGTAGGAAACAAAATCAGATATACCCATCCCGGCAACGACGGGAGCCAGTATTGACACACTCCACACGCCTAGCATTTTGTGGGTATCATCGCCATAGCCGTAATTCATCCTGTAAATATCACTCGATGAACCATCGATTGTGATGGTTCCATGCCCGTCGTCACTAAAGTGGAAAGTAGCGAGCCTGCCAGTCCCCGCCGTGAACGGCTTCGTGTAGGCGCACTGCAATCAAGGCCCGCCGGTTGAGCGCATGAGTTCAACCGTTGTCTGGTTATTTGAGTTCACGATACCGCTACCAGACACCCAGGTAGGATTGCCGCCATCGTCATATATGAAACCAGAGGCGAACATGGTGCCATTTTGAAATTCCAGGCTCCAGCCTGTGCCGGACGTTTGCTGATTCCACCACCAGCCATTCTCGGGTGTGGCACCAAGAGCAGAGGAGGAAATAAGAGCGGTGGCGACAGTCAAAGTAACAAATTTATTCATGGTAGTCTCCAGTTTTTTACATTCTGGTAAGCGCGTGTTGCCATCAACTGACGAATACGCCTCTACCTAATAGTTTGAAATAATTTTATATTTAAAGGCGTGACGACGCTCAAAGATACCTGCCCGACTAGTGCTCCAATATTCATAGAAAGGATGTTTATCAGAAACCAGGCAGAAAACTATTAAAGTGTCTTAAAGGGCAGTGGCATTGGCAAATACGGCGCCCATTTTGAGGATCAGCACTGCGACGGTGATCAATGAGTTATATCTAAATTTATAAATATTGAGACATTTGTGTTATATTCATTCATACTGTTGTGATGAGATGTTCAATTGATTTGCGCAAACGAGTAATCGATTTTGTAAGGGGCGGTGGAAGCAAGGCGGAAGCGGCCCGGAGATTTCAGGTAGGCCGCGCGAGCATTTATCGCTGGTTGTCGCAGGATGATGCGCTGTGTTACGAGCGTCCCGGCCCTCGCCGTTCACACAAGCTGGACTGGGAGGCTTTACGGGTCCATGTGGAAGACAAGGCTGCTCTCACCTATAAAGAACGCGCCCGGCATTTTGGCGTTTCGTATTACTGTATTTGGCATGCGATGCACAAAATGGGGTTAACCCGTAAAAAAAATGACGGGGTACACGCAGCGCTGTAATATGAAAAGAAAGAGCTTTCTTCGCCTTCGTGAACGCTATCGCCGCCGCGGCAAAAGATTTGTCTATCTTGATGAAAGCGGTTTTGAGCCGGAGGTTTCCCGTCGTTACGCTTACGCTCCAAAGGGGCGGCGTGTTTATGGTCTGATCTCCGGTCATCGCAGACCGCGAACCTCTTTATTGGCCGCCCGTATGGATGAAGGCTTTGAAGCGCCGTTTCTATTTGAGGGAACCTGTAACACGGCTGTGTTCAATGCATGGCTGGAAAAAGAGCTTTGCCCCTTGCTCAACAGCAACCACATTGTCATCATGGATAATGCTCCGTTCCACAAAGCCGTTTCTTCACGTGAAATCATCAAAAAAACAGGGGCGGGAATTTTATTCCTCCCCCCTTATTCCCCTGACTTTAACCCCATAGAAAAAGACTTCGGAAATATCAAAAAAATCAGAGAATACAACGAACATGAAACCCTTGAGAATATCGTTGCAGCGTATCAGTAATTATAGATTTAGCTATAAAAAAAAACCAAGCCGCATTCGTTAAATTGAGAAATTTGTGGAAAAATCGAACCCTGAGCGAGCTCATTAGAGACGCCGTGACAAGCTGCCAAGTTTTTTTCTCGGGCTCGAAAGTTGTTTCGATCATGCCCCGCCTGATAAGGATTTTTTGAACCTCACCAGCTTGGATATATTTCAGAGATTGACTATAAGAGAATTTCTTCTTGCCCCGTTTTGAAGATTGAACAGGACACGAGTACTAGCCTGTAGGGCAGGAATAAAAACCAAGACCTTCGCCAAAAGTGCATCTTTGCGGGCTTATTGATTCCGGCCTCTAATTTCTGGTGGCTACGGATATCTCTCCGTTTTCAAAGAGGAAAGTTTTGACTGCGTAACGCAATAAAATTGAATTTACTTAATTTTAGCTTTACAAATATAGAAGCAACTAAAAATTTCCTCCGCCATTAGAATATGCTTATGAAATACCCTCATTAGGAGATAACATAGCCACCATGGATAAACACAATTACCCTGCCATTAGTGATTATGGCTATATTTCCGATTGCCATTCCTCCGCCCTGATCTCGAAATCCGGTTCCATCGACTGGTGCTGCATGCCACGGGTGGATTCCCGCAGCTGTTTTGGCCGTCTTCTGGGCTGGGAGCAAGGCGGGTACTGTCAAATCGCTCCGCCAGAACCCCATGAAGTATCCCGCCGTTACCTCCCTCAGACGCTGATTCTGGAAACCACCTTTCGAACGAGCGAGGGAGAAGCCCGTCTCCTGGATTGTTTTACGCTGCGGGAAGGGGGGAAACAGCACCCTCACCGGCAGATCCTCAGGGTACTTGAAGGGCTAAAAGGGCAGGTGAGCTTCCGCGTCGATATTGCGCCACGCTTCGATTACGGCGCTATCAAACCTTGGATTCAGCGGCGCCATAATAATCATTCTGGCGATTATTATATTGTGATAGGAGGCAGTGATGGGTTACTCATCTCCAACGATTTTCGCCTGGAAATGAAGGATCGCCATAATCTTCAAGGCGCTTGCCATATTAAAGAAGGGCAACGAGTTCATCTCTCCCTTTTATACCGGCGCCCGGAAAGTCTTGATGAAGGCTGGGCTAATATCCCTACTATCGAAACGCTGGACCAGCGCTTGGAAGAAACTATCAAATGGTGGCATGCCTGGTTCTCCCAGGGCGAATTTAACGGCCCCCATGCTGAACAAGCGCAGCGTTCGGCCCTTGTCCTCAAGGGCTTATGCAATGCGCCTACGGGGGCTATCGCGGCGGCCTCCACAACATCTCTTCCGGAAGCGCCCGGCGGGGAGCGGAACTGGGATTATCGTTTTACTTGGATTCGGGACTCTACCTTTACGGTCAGATCACTGGCGGATCTTGGATATATCAAGGAGGCAGATGGTTTTCGCCGTTTTATCGAGCGGACTGCAGCTGGATGTGCGGACGAAGTCCAGATTTTATTTGGTGTGGGGGGAGAACGGCGACTGCATGAATTTGAGATTAAAGAATTGCCAGGATACCGGGGAGCAAAGCCAGTGCGCCAAGGCAATGCGGCGGAAAAACAAATCCAACTAGATGTTTATGGAGAATTATTGGAGTTAGCCTGGCGCTGGCGCCAGCGGGGGCAAACCCCAGACGAAGATTATTGGGAATTCCTAGCGGGCCTTGTGAATGCAGCGGGTGAGCGTTGGAAAGAGCCAGATCAAGGTCTTTGGGAGATGCGCGGTGAACCCCGTCATTTCGTCCACTCCAAGGTCATGTGTTGGGCGGCCTTAGATCGAGGGATCAAACTGGCTGCAGACCTTGATAATCATGCGCCTCTTGAGTGGTGGAAGCAGGAACGGAAAGCGGTCCGCCAAGCAGTGGAAGAGAAGGGCTATGATTTCCAGCGCGGTATTTTTATTCAGGCCTTTGATCATGTTGAGATGGACGCGGGTTTATTGTTATTGCCCGTGGTGGGATTCGTGGATTATCAGGACGAACGCATGATACGGACCACAAACGCCGTATGGCGGGACTTGGAACAAGAAGGTCTGCTGCGCCGCTATAGAGCGGAAAGTCACGATGATGGCCTGCAGGGCAAGGAAGGCGTGTTTCTGGCTTGCTCCTTTTGGCTGGCGGAATGCCTGGCTTACCAAGGCCGCCTGGAAGAGGCGCGCGAGGTGTTCACGCAGGCAGCGGCTACCGGCAATGATCTTGGCCTTTATTCAGAGGAATACGATACCGAAAAAAAGGAGATGTTGGGCAACTTTCCCCAAGGTTTGACTCACCTTTCCCTGATTGCCGCCGCGGTAGCCCTGTCAAAGGTGGCAGAAGTGGGAGGGAACTAAGCCCCCCTACCCCTTCGGGTTTAATCAACTCATCTCAAAATCCCCGTAATTCGATGGCGTGTTTTACCCGGCCTGTTGCAATCACATAGGCCGCCTCCCGGTAAGAAAGAGAGTCTTCTTCCGCCTTTTTTCGTACATTATCCCACGCTTTTTTTAAAGTCTTTTCCAACCTTTGATGGACTGTTTCCCGTTCCCAACGATAACGCTGTAAGTTTTGCGCCCATTCAAAATAGGAAACGGTGACACCGCCGGCATTGGCTAGAATATCTGGCGCCACCGGGATACCTCGATCCCGGAAGATCTCGGCCGCCTCGCAGGTCGTGGGCAGGTTACCCCCTTCCACAATTAGGCGGGCCTTTACTTGATCGGCGTTGTTCTCGTGTAATACTCCCCCTACAGCCGCGGGTATCAGGAGATCTACCTCCAGGGTGAGCAGTTCTTCATTGCTGATGGCTTCGCCTTTTCTGGCTAGCTCCAGAGCTGAAGCAGACTTTTCCTCGGCTTCCTTGGAATGAACAATAGTTTCAATATCGAAGCCATCACCACTATAGACTCCCCCTCGAACATCGCTGATAGCCACCACTTTGGCCCCTCTTTCCGCCAGGAAGCGGGCCGCGCAACTGCCTACATTGCCAAAACCTTGGATAGCCACCGTCGCGCCGGTAAGATTAAGTTTTTCCGCTTGAGCAGCCCAGGCGGCTACCATGGCCACCCCCCGACCAGTAGCTTCAGCCCGGCCATAGGAGCCCCCTAATCCCACAGGCTTCCCTGTGACTACGGCTGGCTCATCGCCCTCTCCCTGGGAATAAGCATCGTAAAGCCAAGCCATGGTTTGGGCATTGGTTCCCATATCTGGCGCCAGAATATCTTGATCCGGCCCCACTAGGGGACCTAATTTTATTATAAAGCGCTTGGTTAACGTTTCTAGTTCCGAGGAGGAGAGCGCGCAGGGATCGCAATCTATTCCCCCCTTGGCACCACCGAAAGGAATATCCACGAGCGCCGTTTTCCAGGTCATGATGGAAGCAAGGGCATGGGAATGCTCCCAATTTACGCTAGGGTGGTAGCGAATGCCTCCCTTAAAGGGTCCGCGGCTATGATTATGTTGCACCCGGTAGCCGTGAAAAACGGCTAGAGAGCCATCTTTCCGAATCAAGGGCAATTCGAATTTTATTTCCCGATAGGAGGCCTGGAGCAGATGCTCCATTGCTTCACTAGCACCAATCCGCCGCAGGGCCTGGGCGAGATAGCTGTCCGCGCATTGCTGGGGATTATAGGTTTTTGTTGAATTCAATGCAGGTTCCTACCATTCTATAAAAAATAACTAATGTTCTTCCGCCCATTGATAGAAACGAGGCAAGATCAGTCCAGTAAACAAGATCTTGGCACAAGCGGCCATGGGAATACAGAGCAAGAGCCCGTAGAGACCGCCCATCGTCCCGCCAATCAGCACTACGATAATAACAGTGATGGCGCCCAAATTGAGACTACGCCCTTGAATCCAGGGCGTGAGCAACCAACCATCGATAAATTGGACGACGCCATAGACGAAGCTAGGCCAGATAATTACCAACCATAAGTCAAAATCGCCACTAAAGCCTATTGCTAAACCTTTTGAAAGGATGGCCGCGAGCCAGGCCAATGCCGCCAAGTAGGGAATAAAATTCAATATTCCAGCACTAATCCCAAGCACTAACCAATAGGGTACATCCGCGAATAGCGGCGACCATCCCAGAGAAAATAATCCGGCAGTAACCAGAACAATCACCAAGCGCCCACGGAAAAAAGCCGCTACCGCTTCATCCATTTCCTTGATGATGGCAAGGGTTTGGTCTTTTTCCCGCGCCGGCATGAGATCCTTTATTTTTCTTATGATAGCGCCAAAATGCCAGGCAATCATAAAAAAGTAGAATGGAATTAACAAAGCCATCGTGCCGATATAGACGGCGGTGCCCAGAATGTGTCGCACCACTGTGACGGCTTGGGTCGTACCGATAAGCAAGATTTCAGTATTTTCAACGATAAACCCTACCGGATTTTCTTCCAAGTGCTGAACCCATTTTTCTAGCTTGGCCCGCAAAGACTTTAGAAGATGAATATCGTATTCAGTGGCAAGAGTTTGAAGATAGTCAATGAGCCCGCGCAGCAACTCTGCAAATTGTTTAAGGAACTCCGGCCCTAGCCATGCCAGTAGAGACATGCCGCCTATAATGACCAGGGCAAGAATCAGGCTGATTGTCACGGGCCTGGGCATCTTGCAATACCGTTCCCCCCAACGAATCAGGGGATCAAATAAATAGGCAAAGGCAAAGGCTATAAGCAAGGGGATAAAAATAGCCCGCAGTTGATAACCGAACCATAACAGGAACGCGCCAAGAAAAATCCATAGTACATCACGTACCGGCACGATCTGCCAGAGATGGCGCTGATACCAGGGAAGTAATTTCAAGGGCTTATCAACGGCCAATGGTTATCCTTGCCTGCATCTTCGCCGCCGCAGTAAATACAACATTGTTGCTAGCAGAATGGATACCCCTAAACCAATCACATAGGGTTCTGCTTTTTTGATGAGAAAAAATGCTTCCTGGACATGCTCTCCCAGAATATAGGCGCCAATACCCCATAGCCCTACCCATAATGTAACTCCCAGGATAAGGCAAAGAATAAAGCGCCAGATCGGCATTCCCATCGTCCCGGCAAGAAAGCCGTTAAGCTGCCGCAGCAACTCAAAGAATGGAGCGATGACCACTAATCCACTACCATAATGATCAAAATAGTGCTCGATACGGGAAAGCCGGGTGGGGTTGACTATCTTGAGCCGTTCTCCATAACGAAGAATCCCCTGTCGGCCAACGTAATACCCCAATCCGTAGCCTAACAGGTTGCCTGCAATAGCGCCGCTCCAAGCCGCGAATAGCACTAAGTAAATCTGCATATCGCCGCGGGCAGCCATCAAGCTAGCACCGATAAGCAGGAGTTGTCCCGGCATGGGAATAAGCACACCTTCCAATAAATTACCGATAAAAAGAATCCCATAGCCATAGTGCTCTAAGTAGGGTACGAGCCACTGGAGATGTTCCATTGGCGTTTGCTCCGGATGAAAAAAATTCCTTAAGGAAAGGCGGCCTCCCAGAGCTAATTCCGGCGTTGCTCCAAAGTCGCTAGCAACTGGTTATAAGGCTCAATGAACTGGGCTATTCCTTCCTTCTCCAAATTTTCATCCACAATGCGCAGGTCAATTTTCAGTTCCGCTAGCTGGTGCATGATGTCGGAAGCCTCATGAACCGCCGTCCATATCCGGATTTCAGGTTGCCCGTGTTCCCGATAGGCATCCAGGGTGGCCATGGGCATGGCATTCACCGTTTCTGGACCGATAAGGGAGTCCACGTATTTAGTATCGCTGTAAAAGGGATCCTTAGTAGAGGTGGAAGTCCACAGCAAGCGTTGTTTCCGGCCTTCTCGTTCGGCAAGCTGTTCCCAGCTGGACTGCTCATAGAATTCTCCAAAGCGCTCATAGGCAAATCCCGCACTGGCCAGAGCCGCTTTGCCCCGCAGCCCACGGGCTATTTCAGTGCGGTAGGAATCACTTTCCCTAGCGATTTCATCCAGAAGACGATCCACCTTAAGATCAATCCGACCCAGGAAAAAACTAGCGACCGAAGCCACCCGGTTAATCGGCTGCCCCCTTGCCAAACGTTTCTCCAACCCCCCTCTATAAGCATGGGCCATTTCCAGATAACGTCCTACGGAAAACAGAAGGGTGACATTCACATTAATGCCGTCGCTGATGAGTTGTTCGATGGCGGGTAACCCGGCTTTGGTAGCGGGGATGGCAAGCATGATATTAAGCCGATCAACCTCTTGCCACAAACGTCTCGCCTCCTGCACCGTGGCCTCGGTATCATGGGCGAGCAGAGGGGAAATTTCCAGACTAACAAAACCATCCCGTCCCTCGGTTTGACGGTAAAGCGATTGGAAATGATCAGCAGCTAGGCGGGCATCTTCCACTATCAGATGTTCATAGATTTCACTGGCCGAGTAGTCTGCCTTGGCTTCCTTTTCTATAACAGCTTGATAACAGTTATCTTGCGTAATCGCTTTCCCGAAAGTAGCAGGGCTAATACTGAGACCCGCAAGGCCGTATGCTTCAATCAAATGCTCTAAGGTACCATCCGTAAGTTTCTGACGGTCAATACCATTGAGCCAAATCGATTGGCCTAGCTCACGCAACAGGACTAAGCTATTTTTATTCTCTGCAGGGTTCATAAAAGTTACCTCATCGGCTTGGGGTTTGAAAATTTTTCAATCTCCAAATATTTTCTATAGTTATAGTTTAGACAACCTCTCCCTTAGAAAGGGTGAAAAATTTTATTGCCCCCCATATACCCCTTGACTTACAGAGAGTGCCTGCTATATTTTAGCAAGTGATCGCTTGTATAAATAAGAGAAAAAGGAGATAAATATGTTACTTTACTGGGCATTAGGGCTGTTTCTGGCGGGGGCGCTGGGCGGCGCGGTGATGGCTACCCGCAGTTTCCGTGGACAAGAGATTCCGTGGCTGCTAGCGGCGGGACATGGGGTGTTGGTCGCCTCCGGTCTGGTGTTGCTGATAGCCGCGGTAATTCTAGGTACGGCATCGGGGATACTCAAAATTGCTCTGGGAATATTGATTGTTGCGGCACTAGGGGGCTTTTATCTGTTGAGCTTTCAGGTACGCCAGGAGCCCCATCCCCGACAGTTGATCATAATCCACGCCCTGCTCGCGGTAACGGGTGTCCTGCTCTTACTGTGGACCCTATTGCAGCAACCACCTAGCGTATTATGACCGGTTTACGGCTGGGTGGAGCGCCTGTGCATCCTATGTTGGTGCACTTCCCTATCGTAGCCTGGACCACCGCGTTGCTGGCTGACGGCGTCTTTCTCATTACTGGTCAGCCAAGCGCCTGGATTGTGGCCTACTGGGCGCTGGCCGCTGGCGCGCTTACTGGCTTAGCAGCCATGGTGCCAGGCTGGGTTGATTTCCTACTACTTGACCGCACCCACACTGCCTTGCCGGCAGTACAACGCCACATGCTTTACATGAGCACGGCCTGGGGAATTTTCTTGCTGGATTTGCTCGTACGTACGCGCGTGCCTCCAGAAACTATGCCTGTCTGGCTTGCCGGCCTTAGTTTGGCCGGATTTGTGCTACTGGCTATCGGTAGCCATCGGGGCGCACGACTCGTTTATTATCACGGCGTTAACGTATACCGTGATCCGGTATGAGACCAACCGCTACCCTCTTGGAAAGTCTACCGGAAACCCAGGGTGAGATTCTGCGTTACCTTAAAGCCCAAGGCAGCACCACCCTGGCTGGACTGGCGGATCGCCTGAACCTAACCCGGGAGGCGGTCCGTCAACACCTAGCAACGCTGCAAGAGGAAGGTTGGATCCAGCGTGTGGGAAGGCTTAAATCCCTTAGCCAAGGCCGTCCAGCCGCAGTGTTTGCATTGACTCCAGCCGGCGATCACTTATTTCCGAAATTTTACGATTCCTTGTCCCTGGAATTCCTGGATACGCTGGCTGACAATTTCGGCGAGGAAGCTGTGCGTACCTTGCTTGCCGCGCTCACTGATAAACAGGTAGCGCGATGGGAAACAAAACTGCGTGGTTTGTCTCTGCCAGAGCGTATTGAAGCCTTAACGGGGATTTATTTCGAACAAGATCCCTACACTCATGTAGAACAAGATGAAAGGGGCTACCTGCTGGTGGAACGTAATTGTCCGTATCTCAACCTGGCCCTTCAACGCCCCCAGCTTTGCAGCGTTACCCTGGCTACTTTAAGCCGGCTCCTTGGCGTGCGCGTCCGCCGGGAAGCCAAATTCCAGGAGGGTGATCGCCACTGCGCTTTTCGCGTGCTTGCTGATCAGCCCCTAGAGCCCGATTACCGTTTCAGTTTTGAAACGGAGTCGCCATTTCACCGGGACTGATTTCAACTTGCTCTATTCCAGACCCATGTTTTCCAATAATTCCCCGCTCTGCGCCGGCTTCGTGCCAGAACATTTGGTTGTTTTTACCGCTCCACCTACCTACACGCCGATAAGCGCAAGCGTGCTTTGACTTTAGTTTCCACCAGTCCTAGGCTTCTTCATAGAACGACACTCTGGACCTTCCATAAGGGACTCAAGCCTGCGGGAGAACTTCGTTTATTCTTAGCCCTTATCTTTATTAAATAAGTATTTACCTACATAGGAGAAAAAGATGACCCATCCACAATCACCAACATCTGCGGATATTGGAATCATTGGTCTCGGGGTGATGGGCGCCAATCTAGGGCTTAATATTGCTGAGCAGGGCTTTAACGTGGCGGGCTATGATCGAAATCCCGAGAAAGGAGCCCGCCTGACTCAGATGGCCCAAAAACAGCTTGCAGAAGATGCACCGATGGAAGCCTACCATGATATCCAGCCCTTTATAGCCAGCCTCCGCCAGCCACGGCTCATCCTCCTGCTCGTTCCCGCCGGCGATCCAGTGGACGGCGTTATCCAGGATCTCAGCCCCGACCTTGAGCAAGGCACTATCCTGATTGATGGAGGGAATTCTCATTTTCGGGATACTGATCGCCGTATTCAAACCCTCGCGCAACAAAATGTCCACTTTGTGGGAATGGGAGTCTCCGGTGGCGAGGCCGGCGCCCGTCACGGTCCAAGCATGATGCCTGGAGGCGATTCAACTGCTTGGGAAAGGCTGCGCCCCATGCTGGAGGCCGCTGCGGCAAAAGTGGGGGAAGAGCCGTGTGTAGACTGGCTGGGACGGGGTTCAGCCGGTCATTACGTGAAGATGGTTCACAATGGTATTGAATATAGCTTGATGCAGCTCATCAGCGAAAGTTATGACTTGATGTACCGGGGACTGGGCCTTAGCCATGAAAAGATGCATCCGATTTATGAAAGCTGGGCCCAGGGCCCCATGGGAGGATTTCTCCTGGAAATTACCGCCGATATCCTGCTGCAACGGGACCCTCTGGGGGAAGGTTATCTGCTAGATAATATTCTCGACACCGCCCACCAAAAAGGCACGGGTCAATGGACTTCTCAGGAAAGCTTCACCCTTCAGACGCCGACGCCCCTCATTGATATCGCCGTTACCCAGCGAGTACTTTCCGCTATAAAGGCGCAGCGCCAACAGGCCAGTCAACTGTTAAAGGGACCTAGCGAGATGATGCCGGTTCACCGGGAAGCTTTCCTGACCCAACTGGGTAACGCCCTCCAGATGGCAATGCAACTGACCTATGCCCAGGGCATGCATCTGTTGCAAGTCGCAAATCAGCATTATGATTACCATCTCTCCCTAGAAACGGTCACGCGCATCTGGCGCGGAGGGTGCATTATCCGTTCCCAATTACTGGAGCAGTTGCGCGCCGTTTACCAGCGCGATCCCAGCCTCATCAACCCCATTCTTGATACTACCTATGCGGCCACCATCGCTCAAAACCATGCGGATCTCAGGGAAGTAGTCTGCGCGGCAAGCTACTGGGGAATCCCCGCCCCCGGACTTATGACCGCGCTTAGCTACTACGATAGTTATCGTGGTGCCTGGCTGCCCGCTAATTTACTCCAGGCCCAGCGGGATTATTTTGGCGGCCACACCTTCCAACGTACCGATCGGGAAGGTAACTTTCATGTGGAATGGAGCAAAAATAAATGATGGAATCGCACTCTTCCCAGCAACCGCCTACCGTCTTTGTCCTTTTTGGCGCCGGAGGTGATCTTGCCTGGCGCCTCATTCTACCGGCCTTGTTTAACCTCTACCTGGATAAATCCCTTCCCCAGCAATGGATGCTAATGGGTATTGATCGCCAGGATTATGATCAGCACTCCCTGGCCCAACATTACCGGAAAGGTATCCAACAGCATTCCCGCCGGCCTATCCCTGATGAGAAAACCTGGCAATCCTTTGCCCAATTGCTCCGCTATCACCAGGCTGACATTACGGACCCGGGCAGTTATACCCAACTAGCGAAAGCGCTGGCAGAGCAGGATAAAGCCTGGCATGGGAAGGCTGAACGGGTGTTTTACCTGGCCACGCCACCCTTTCTCTTTGCTGACCTAGCTAATGGCTTGGGCGAAGCGGGTCTCGCCAAGGAACGGCAACACGCCAGAGTTGTCGTGGAAAAACCCCTGGGCCATAACTTGGAATCCTTTTGTGAAATTAACCAAGCTTTGAACCATCACTTTGAGGAATCCCAAATTTATCGCATGGATCATTTTTTGGGCAAGGAAACTGTGCAAAACATCCTTGCGCTGCGCTTTGCCAATCCTATTTTCGAACCTATCTGGAATCGCCGTTATATTGACCATATCGCCATTACCGCAGCTGAAACCTTGGGTGTGGAGCATCGGGCCGGCTATTACGAACGAGCCGGGGCACTACGGGACATGGTTCAAAACCACCTCCTGCAACTATTATGCTTAGTGGCCATGGAGCCCCCGATCGCCTTTAATGCCTATGATTTACGGGACCGCCGGATGGATCTCATGCATGCTATACGGCCCATAACGGAAGAAGAAGTAGGACGCTATGCTGCCCGGGGCCAGTATGGGGCAGGTTGGATAAGGGGGACTCAAGTGCCCGCTTACCGGGAGGAAGACGAAGTCGCCCCTGATTCCAATACTGAGACTTATTGCGCCTTGGAGTTACACATAGACAATTGGCGCTGGCAAGGGGTGCCCTTTTATTTGCGTACTGGCAAGCGCTTGCCAGTAGACGCCTCGGAGATTTCCATTCGCTTTCAGGAAGTACCCCATCAGGCTTTTCCGGCCTCAGCTGGACTTAACGCCCAGCCAGCGCAATTGGTCATTCGGCTGCAGCCCGAGGAAGGGATCGTACTCAGGTTTATGGCTAAACAGCCCGGTCCGCAGCTAATCCTGCGTCCAGTAGAAATGCGTTTTAGCTACCAGGAGGCTTTCCAGACCGCTTCGCCTACCGCCTACGAGACCTTGCTTTGGGATATTATGCAAGGAGATGCCACCCTATTTACCCGAGCGGATCAAGTAGAGGCCGCTTGGCGCCTGCTGATGCCCATACTCAACGTTTGGGAGACTAACCCCGCCATAGACTTCCCCAACTACCATGCCGGCACCTGGGGACCGGAGACCGCCGAGGTTTTAATCGCCCATAGCGGCAGAAGCTGGCTCGCTCCTAGCCTGTCTGAGCGGGAAGGATAGCTTGAGCCCCCATGGAATCAGCGTCTTTTTCAATTGGGCAAGCGATAAAGCGTCGAAAAAAATTTCAACTCGGGGCTTTATTTATTACCAAACTCAAAGAAATAGGAACATAAGCGCTTAGCTATTCTCTCATCCACCTACCAACGAGTTTGCTCTCTGCCCTGATCGATGACACTTAATCAGGACAAAAATTCTCTCTTAACTTTCGTTTTCTTTCCGATCAACCGTTATACCATCGGCATTTAACTTATACCGAACTGCCTCAAAAAAGGTGAAACGATAAGTTTTTAGTCTTTTGCCGTATTAAATGATGTGAAATCCCGCACTTTAAATTACCTACCAGGACAGGTTTTTTACAACCCTTTGTTATTTCTATAAAACTTAATCTGGCATGGATTGTGAAAGGCTTTATAGCAGCCAATGGTGGGAAATAGGCTAAAGGAGGCACATTAGTAATGAGGAAACAAACTCGTTTTCGCTGTGCGGCGCAAAGGGGATGGTATTTTGTCACGGGGGAAGGTGAGGTGGGATTTTTTGATACACGGCGAGAAGCAGAACGGGTGTATCTGCGCTATGCATCTGAAAAAGCCATGACCTATAAGAGAGAGCAAAAACCAGAGTGCAAAGAAACGAAACCCATTACCAACTCTATTAAATTACAGGCTATATAGCAAAATTTTACTCTTTGATTGACCCTCCTCTCCCTTAACTTGTTAGGGATAACAATTTTAATTTATGACTGCGGCACAAGGAAGTGCCGTTTATTTTTTTACGGGAATACTCAAAATAATTAAATCTTATTCAAAAACTAACGCAACGAAACCTGAAATATTGCATATAGGCCATCCCGTTGCTTTTCATTGGTATACCTAATTACAGCGAAGGGCTTATTGTCGCTTGAGCCAAGAAATAAGAGCCTCTTTGTCTTCCTCGGGAAGTTCCGAACCATAGTAATGGCCTCGATTTTCAACAATATCATCGCAGAGAAGTACATTGGTCTCCGGGTCGCGGCTAAAGACAAAAGTCAATGGCGTGCCAGCCGGGAAAGGTCCAGCCGATACCGGCAAAACGTTGATTTTGGACACACGAAATGGTGAGAGCAGCTCACGCATTGCGACTTCATAGGCATCTGCTCGGTCCTTATAGACCTGGGAAGAGAAGGTCGCCCACAAATGGTCCGCCTCCCATTGGGAAGTGAGGGCGCGGCAGGCGTTGGTAGCGTTTGCTGGATCTTGAACAAGCGGATTTACCTCATTGTTGGAGAGAACATGTCTGGCCTTACCCTTAAGCGTGTGACAGGAGGCGCAGGATAGACCCAAGATCTTAAGCACCTTTCACAACTCTCTTCCCTGAAGTAAGATCTCTATCTCCTTAAATAAAGGTAGCATTTCCATTTTGCTTTTCAAGAAAAACTAAGAACTAACATTGGAGTTCTCCATGGATGGTGAACGACCCCCCAGCGAGCGTGCGAGAGCCAGGTTACTTGCGTTTTTCCATGAATTCGCGCTATGATTTTCCCGTTGCCAGTAGCGCGACCTACCCTCGGTAGGAGGGGAAGTGATGCGCGTGGAGGGTGATACCCAACCGAGGGCCTTGCGCGCTAAGTCGTGGCCAGCCCGAGGCACCCATTGAAGCGCGAACTCTCCAGGCTGATGAGGTTTTGTAGGAACAAAATCGACATCAGTCATGGCGAAACTCCAAAGGCCGATTTCCACAATAGGTACGTTATATAGATTTGGAATTCCGGAAGCGGCCGAAATTTATAGGATGTTTGATTCCCAATGAGAAACTTCTCCCTTCACATTTCTCATATTTGTCTCATTTTACTCATCTTACTTAGTCCGAGCAGCGTTATCGCTTCGCCGATCCCCATGATCATTTTTGGCGATAGCCTGTCTGACACCGGAAATATGTTTAGCCTGAGCGGTGGCGCGCTTCCACCCAGCCCTCCCTATGCGGAAAAATTTTCAAACGGCCTCAATTGGGTGGATCAAATTGCCGCTGACTATGGTCTCGGAGCGCCTAACAATGTCTATTCAAGCGGCGTACTGGCCGGAGAAATCGACAACTTCGCCATAGGCGGGGCCTATACGGGACCTTGGCCGTTTGATTTCTCTAGTCTGGGGACACTACCGAGTCGCAACAGTAATGACGGCCTTGTGGGCGCACCAATACTTCCTGGTTTACAAGGCGAGGTAGCGCTGCCGGGCGCCGCACTGTCCCAAGTCGAACTCTTTAGTCTAGTGAGCGGTGGCACGGCACCAAGCAATGCAAGGTATACGATTTGGGCAGGGGCAAACGACTTGATATTCGCTCCTGAGTTCAGCCCCGCTGGTACTTTGGCTTCCGCAGACGTGGCAGCATCCGGGGTGACCAATATTCGTATGACTATTGAGGATCTTGCGGCGATGGGGGCTGAAAAATTCCTTGTTCTAAACTTACCCGATCTCGGGAGTACCCCATTGGGGATTCTATCAGGACGGGAAGCCGAGCTGACTGCGGGGACGGAGCTCTTTAATATTGGGCTAGAGAGAATGATCACAGAGGTTTCCGCCACCCTTGGAATTGAGATCACGCTGCTCGATATCCACACGATATTTGATAACTTACTAGCGGCGGCCCTAGCAGATCCCGCAGCCACAGGCTTTCCCGACGTAGCGGCATTGACCTCATTGGGCGTCCCACCCGGCTTTGCATTTTGCATCGACCAGAGGGCATTGACCAATTTCTGTGCGCCTGGGTTTGAGCCGAATGATCGTATTTTCTGGGACCTGCTCCATCCGACCGCACGAACCTACAGTCTGATTGCTGATGCCGTGGTAAGAACCGAGATCCCCGAACCCACCACACTAGTACTGATTGGGCTCGGTCTAGCAGGATTAGGGTTCACAAGACAAGGCAGATTTAAACTCGGGCTTTGGGGTCTCGGTGGAATTCGAGCACAATCTCATTCAGAAACGAACGCCAAGCCGATCTTGCTATAGCTCGGCCAGTTTACCATTCCGGCAATACCAGCATCGGTCGCAGCGACTTGCTAACAACACCGCCTACTACCCGGCGGCAGTGATCCAACTACACGAGCGCCAACATTTGAACCAGAAAGCTTGAGCTCATGGTCGCCCTGAAGAAAGGTAGGCTAGAGCACGGCCCAAGTTAAGATAGTAGGAGAAGCGCGTCTGATAGAGAGCGCTCTTGGATCGGGGTGGCAATACAGCGGTCAAATGTATAAATTATCCAACAGGAGATAGGTCGGCGCTTCGTGGCCTTGCTTCCTGCTTGCGATGCGCTCATCCTAAGCGCCCGCTCCGCGCGGGGTGCCGCTTAACTTTGGCCCGATAGCTGCCTACTGCTGATCCATGGCGATGACAATAAACCCGGTTACTCCACGCTAAAGATTAGAAGATTTATGAACTTTACCGCTTATCCATGATCTAATTTTGAGTTAGCCAAAAATCTGAATATGGAGGGCGATTTTCTTATTTTTCAGTTGGATATTTCTTTAAACATCGAAAAAAATACTGAATGAAAAGCCGAAATAACATAATAATGGCGGGGCACCGCATACCCTATCCCCTACAAAAACCCATAGTCTTCTCACAGGCAGAGGAAAGCGGTTCTATTACTTATTACAATCTGGTGCTATCTCTCAAGAACACCTTAAGGCAATATAACGGATTAAATTCAAGAGACACGGGGGGGAAGGACAACCCTTGGCCATAAAGGCGCTTTGAGGGCATAGGCAGTATTCTATAAATTCAAGCCTCTATATTTTCATTGAGATCCCTTCGGGATCGTCACCAAAAACGGAATATATCCTAGCAGATGCCAGAGCGGCCCAAATTAATCCTACATTTCTAACTCCTAACGGTGAATGGAGAGTCCATGCCACTCCAAGGAGAAAAAATGTAACGATGGCGTGCCGCATCAACCCCACAACGGCAGAAATATCACTGCCTTCACGACGAAAGGCTGGCTATGGGGGGCAGAAGCCTCGGATCTCAATTTACTTAACCATACCATAGTAAATGGTTTTTAAAAAACATCGTATATTAGCAATACAGGAGAATAGGTCCATGGATTTTGAAATGAGACAAGAGGAGCTGAAAAGGCTTATTCTCAAAGGCAAGGCGCAAGGTTTGCTGACTGAGGAAGAGTTACAAGACTACATTATACAGGAAGTGGAGGACAGTGATGAGGCTGAAACCATGGCCCATCTCTTTCATCATCACCAGGGTCTCGATGAATTTAACGAAGCCCTAGATTCCACACTATTGCTTAAAAATAGCTCGGAGGAGGAAATAGCTGAAACACTTCCGACTTTAGAAGGAGAAAGCACGGGAGCAGTTAGTGATATGGTCTATGCCTACATGCGGGAGATGGGCGCCCATGCACTCCTTACCCGCGAGGAAGAAATCACCTTAGCCAAGGCGATTGAGACAGGATTAAGCCAAAGCACCGAAGCCTTAGGTAACTGTCCCGCAGCCGTGGCTGAGCTGGTACGTTGGGCCGAAGAAGTGGCCACAGGCAAGGGCCGTTTGAAAGACTGGCTAACTGGCTTTACTGAACCAGAAATAGAAGAAACTGAGATAAAGGACGGGAAAGAATCAAGTTTGGAAGCAACGAGCAAGCATCTATCCCGAGTCCGCACTCTTTATGGCAACCTAGAGGCAACTTTAGCCCAAGAAGGGGTAGCAAGCCCCCGAGCACGAGAGCTGCGAAGGAAACTTGCTCGGGAATTTCAGTTCCTGCGCCTAATTCCGTCCAGAATTAATCAGCTGACTCAATTGGTGCAAGGCTGGATAAGCAAAGCCCAAACCCAGGAACAAATCATAAGGTCCTGCTGTATCCATCAAGGTGAGATGTCCCAAGAGGACTTTTGGCACAATTTTTCCAGCGGTACCACTCATCCCCAGTGGTTGGATGACCTTCTAGCCCACAGTCGGATAGACCGGCAAGGGCTGCAGACCCAAGCCAAAACGCTTCGAGCAGCCCAAGCAGTACTGCTTCAGGTGGAAGTCGAGGCGGGACTCCCTCTGGACGAGCTCAAGGCAATTCACCAACGCCTGGTCCGAAGCCAATTTCAAGCGCAGCGGGCTAAAGCACAAATGGTGGAGGCCAATCTGCGCCTGGTGGTCTCGGTAGCGAAGAAGTATCGCAATCGGGGATTGACCTTTCTGGATTTGATCCAAGAGGGGAATATCGGCTTGATGAAAGCGGTGGACAAATTCGATTACCACCGGGGCTATAAATTCTCTACCTATGCCCATTGGTGGATCCGGCAGGCAATTACGCGAGCTATTGACGATCAGTCCCGAACTATCCGTATTCCGGTCCATGTGATGGAGAAACTCAGCAAACTCAACCGGGCCTCCTACCAGCTCCGACAGGAAAAAGGCCGCGAAGGCCGTCCTGAGGAATTGGCCGAACGTCTCGCCCTGTCCGAGCAACAGATTCATCGTATGCACGAGATCGCTAAACAACCCATCTCCTTGGAAACCCCCCTAGGTAAAGATGAGGACTCGCAATTAGGTGAACTCATGGAAGACGAGCAAGTCCCAAATCCCATGGAGGTTGCTATCACAGCCGGACTGCAGACCGGGGCCCAGCAGTTGCTCGCAGCACTTTCTCCCCGAGAGGCCCAGGTGGTTGCCATGCGCTTTGGGATCGGTATGGACACTGACCATACCTTGGGAGAAGTGGCCCAGCAATTTGATTTGAGCCGGGAACGAATCCGGCAAATCGAGGCTCAAGCCTTGGGTAAACTGCGTCGCTTGGGCCACTCCAAGGCCCTGCGCAACTTTCTCGAAGACTAGGCCACCATTTAAAAATGGCTATCCTCTATAGGAAAGGGTTTATAGGAACAAAAAAGCCTGCAAAGATTACCCCCAACCCTTCAGGCGCACCGGAACAAGGAATAAGTTCCGGGCGCCTCTTTATTTCGTTTGGTTTATCTACCGGTGCTCTCACCAACGGCGAAAGCAATAGCTTCGGGAATAAAATCGGAAAGCATGGCAACTAGCTGACCGGCTGAGCTTTTTAGTTGATTCAAAAGCATATCGAGGAGGTAGAAGAAAACTCCTCCTGCTCCGAGACATAAGGCTGCGGTTAAAGGTGATAGTTTACTAACCCCATCAGACACTAAGACCAGTGCCACAGCAGATATAAGCGCACCACCGCCGAAAGCAACCATAAACTGCCGAGATCTTTGCCTCAAAAATGCGGGATGCATAAAATCAAGGCGGGCAGGCCCAGCGAAAAGCGATAACAACATGATGTAGACGTATTCAGGCATATCTATTAGGTATAACGCCGCATTCAGCGGCTTGTCCGCCGCAACGCCTTGTTATAGTAGTTCGCATTAATAAGGTTACATGCTATGTTTACGGATGAGGTATTCAATAGACCTGAGAGAAGCCGTAATCTCGTACGTAAATAATGGCGGTAGCAAGAGCGACGCTGCTCGAATATTCAATATTTCGCGCCATACGCTGTATAGATGGCTTGGAATGGATGATTTGCGTCCTTAAAAGCCTGGTTTTCGCCGTAGGAAGATCGATAAAATGGCTCTCAAGGCACATGCTCAGCAATTCCCTGATCTGTATCTTCATGAACGGGCTGCTATCTTTGATGTTCACACCAGCTCAATGGGGCGGATGTTGAAGAAGTTGGGGATCGTAAAAAAAGAACGTCAGTATAAAGAGCGTTGCCTTATGAAAAGGCAAGAGTTTTGTAAGAAACTCAAAGCCGAGCATCGAATGTTTGGATTCAAGAACCTGATTGACGTTGATGAGACTGGCTTTGATGCCCCTACACCCAGGCCATCTAGCTGGGCGGTGAAGGGCTGTAGAATCTTTGGCGAAATCACAGGACAGCGCAAACGTAGAACAAATCTGCTCATGGCACAGCGCCACGGCGCAAAAGGCCGGGAGAAAGAATGGCTAGCGCCGATGCTGTTTAAAGGATCGTGCAATGCACAGCTTTTTGAAATGTGGGTTGAACAATGCCTAATGAAAGAACTGCATGAACCCACCATCGTGGTCATGGACAATTCCTCATTTCACAACCATAAACGCGTTCAAGATATTCTGGCCAAGGGCTATCTCACTATTTGATCCCGCTACCGCCCTACTCACCCGACTTAAATCCCATCGAAAGAACATTTGGCGCACTCAAAAAACGAAGGCAAGGTATCCCGCAAGACACAACAATCGATCAACTCATATTGTCCTATTATTAATGCGAACTACTATACTAGCCAGCGCTACGTGTATCTTGGAGTTCCGAGCAAGCTTGAGACCCTAACGCGATCCCCTAAGCTCGCCATTTCTGCGCTCTTTCGTGTGAGCTGTACATCCTGGGGCTCAAGAGATGGATCTAGAAAAATGCGATCCACAAGCATGTCAAAGTCGAAAGGAGCCCGAATTCTTTGCTCTGGCACAGTTACGCCAAACTCTTCAGCAAAGCTAAGTGAAATTCTGAGGCGAAACTCCCGCTTCGACGAGAATGCCATGTGCTTGTGCCAGAATTTTCCAATTGCATTGATGCGAAGTCTTTCATGAAGTAAGCCAACATACTTCACATTGCCGCCCCAAAACTCTTCGCCCTTATGCTGGGCTTCCAATCGGAAGGTTGCAGCTGATGCTGACAACCTCCCAAGGCTTGTACAGGCGCCTGCGTAGAGTTGCCACAGTGCATCGCTCTCATACGAAGAACGATGCCAGCAACTGATTTCTGTCAGTCGGCGAAGCTGCTCAAACACGCGCTCGCCAAGATCACCTTCCAAGCGAGTAGCGAGGGTCAATGGAGGCATCGGGAGGCAGTACAGCAGTTGCACCTTCGAACGGATCTTGAAACTGACGGGCAGCAACGAAGTAAAGCTCCCCTGTCTGTAGAAGATCTACGAATCGCTCTGTCTTTAAATAGCGCCACAGGTGCTCGTTTTCATCAATATCTTGATCGGTTGCGTTACGCAAGTCGGGCTCCTACTGGCTAACGCTAAAGCTGTGTGTGGGGCGCGCAGCGAAGCAAGCGTCCTACACGAGCGTCTTGTCAGCTGTGAGTAAACGAATTCGATTTATTTGACTCATGCACTTCGAAACAAAAGGCAATAGTCACTGAATTAGCCGAAGTAACAATCTCCAGTGTCCAATTATTTTCTGGCCACTCCCAAAAGCCATCCATATATCGTTCTGTACAGATACGGTCGATTACACTCACTAGCTTGCTTTCTTTGTTTTCAAGCTTAGCATTAACAATGTTAAATGAGTTTTTATATAGCTCTTTAGCTTTGCTTATAAAGTGCTCTGCACCAGAGTTCAGCGAGCAATAGCCGGGATAGCTAACCGCCTTATAAACGGTTCTTTTATTGATGCCTTTTCCTGGATTAAAAATTGGCGTTTGGTGTATAAAATAGATTTCCTTCAAATACACATTGCCGCCACGGGAACTAAGTTCAAGATTAAGCTGGATATCATATGTTCCATCTTCTATAGCACGAATATTAGCACCATGAAGGCTTGCTCTAAATGTTGGTTTCCTAAAATACTCTTTATGAGCAAGTATTCCCAAGTTGATAATTCCGAGCCCTAGCCCCCCAAAGGCTGCAATTGTGCGAGCCATTTCTAAATCCATATCTGTTCCTTTTTTACAACTTCGGGGAGTTGACTGCGCCGACGAAGGAGGCGTCCGAGTTGAGCACCGAGTTAGGTGCGTGATTTCCAATAACCCGGCCGCTGCCTAAGATGCATGACCGCGATGATCTCTATGCGCTCATTACTAACGCGGTATATGACACCATAGGGAAAGCGCAGTATCCGACACTTCCTTGCTTCCCCTTCGATGCGACGATAGATCAATGGATTTCTCCTTATTCGGGAAATCGTGTCGTTCAACGCTTCCAGAAAGCGTACCTCAAGATTAGACTGCTGCTCTTTATAAAATGCAGCCGCCTCATCGGCCTCTGCAAACGCTTCCGGATGAAACCAACAGGGTTTCATGAATATTTTTTCTGAAGCTGGACCAAGGCGTTTTCTGCTGATATGAGCTGTACTTTTCCTTCATCTATTTCACGACAGCGTTTCTGAATTTCCTTCATCCACTCATCTGAAATCAGAAAGTCCTCTTCATAATCTAGACTTTCCAACAGTAGCTCCGCTAGGGACGCTCTAGCGGTTGATGGGAGCTTGAGGGCTTTTTCGGCGATTTCTTCGATATCAGACTTCATAACAAAACCTCGCATAGTCAACTTATTACGTGTATCTCGGCCCTGCTGCTGCCGCACCTAACAATTTATTCTCAAGTAAATACGCCCTGATAAGTTGATATTACCCAATAAATTAGGGGTTTTTGCCAGGATAAGTTCCTATTTAGGTAAATTTGCCCTAATAACTTGATATTAATTTAAAAATAGGGCAAATACGCCTGCATATTTTTTAGAAATTATCATAAATGCTAGCTAAAAGATGTCAAGGGAAAACACCCCTACTTGGCTGGAAGAAGTTCGCCGGATTATGCGCTTAAAACATGACTCCCTTCATACGGAGAGAACTTACAGCAGATGGATTAAATAGTTTATTAGGTTTCATCGGCTGGCAGAGAAAGATGAGTTGTTTGTTGAAAGCCGAGGCAAAGGTTGAGTCTTTTTTAAGCGGGTTGGCAGTAGAGTGGAATGTAGCGGTTGCCACGCAAAACCAGGCGATGAACGACGATGATTTACAGCCATATTTTAAATTAGGGCGGCCATGGGGTGACAAGCCCATTGGAGAACTTGGAGGGGTAATCCCCCTCCCTCCCTTTCTCCTACCCCATAGCGACCACCTCACAAACCCTTCCTCTGCATCTCATTCCTCAATCATCGAACCTCTCTCCTCTAACTTTTATGCCTTCGGTTTCTAAGTTGACCCACCCTCATGATTAGCAAGGCCGTCAAGATCAACCATCCAACAGGATAGTGGATTAAACCCATAAAAAAGGCTCCCAACGTTAATACTAGTAAAACACTCAATAGCAAGAGATACCCATCCATATTTTCAACTCCTTGATAATTATAAATAAATTTTATATAATCGTATAAGCGCCATTGAACTCCGCCCTAAAAGGGTGTCTAATGACGTTTCCTATATTGTATGTATATAACCTATATTAAATCTCGGTAAGTTTCCTTTAATGAATAATCGGGATAACCTACATCGCTTCTTATTTGAAGAAGCTAAAATCAGGGGCGAACTGGTACAGCTCGACGCTAGCTGGCGGGCCGTGCTTGCCTGCCATGATTACCCCGCCGTTGTACAGTCCCAACTCGGTCAGGCGTTAGCGGCTACGATTTTGCTCTCGGCTACCATTAAATTTAAAGGCTCCCTCATCCTCCAGACGCAAAGTGAAGGCCCTCTGCAAACCCTAGTAGCACAAGCTACTCATCATAGAACTTTGCGTGGATTAGCCCGCTGGGATGGCGATGTTCCTCATGGATCACTATCGGAAACTTATGGTTCTGGCCGACTGGCACTTACTATCCAAACAGAAGGAAAAAACCCCTATCAAGGCATTGTTTCCCTAGAGGGTGTGAATTTGGCGGAAGCACTGCAAACTTATTTTTCCCGCTCGGAACAACTTCGAACTCGCCTTTGGCTGGTTGCGGATGAGCAGCAGGCAGTGGGATTGTTCCTCCAGGAACTCCCCTCTCAACAAGGGCACAAGACTGACTGGGAGCGTATCGCGCTGCTAGCAAGTACGGTCACGACACAAGAAATGCTATCGTTGCCCAGCACGGAGCTGCTCTACCGCCTATTCAATGAAGAGCAAGTTCGTTTGTTTGAGCCAGAGCCGGTCTCTTTTCGCTGTGGTTGTTCCCGGGGGCGGATCGAACAAACCCTAGCAGCTTTAGGACGAGAGGAGATGGAATCTATCTTGAAAGAACAAGGCATAATTGAAGTAGACTGTGAGTTTTGCAACCGCCATTATAATTTTGACCGAGTGGACATGGAGCAACTATTTACTGAACAAGTGAAAGCTCCAGTGACCTCTACACGACATTAAGCCATGGCGATATCACAACCGGCTTCCCTGCCTCCTTGCGAATCACAATCTGTTTCCAATTTAGCCCTTATTACCCTCGATCTAGATGAAACCGTCTGGCCTAGCAAAGCTGTATTGAGAAAAGCTGAAGAAACCCAATTTAAGTGGCTTCAACAGCAAGCCCCATACCTGACAGCCAAGCACGATCTGGAGAGCCTGCGGAGCCATAGACGATTTATTCGAGAACGGTATACCGAGATTGCGTACGATCTGACAGCCGTGCGCACCGCTTCCCTGCGCTTGCTGCTCGAGGAATTTGGCTATTCACCAGGCTTAGCGGAAGAGGCCATTGCTATTTTTCTCGAAGCCAGGAACTGGGTAACCCCCTACACGGATGTCCCGCCCGTCCTTGAAAAACTAGCCCGTACTTACCGCCTTGCCTCGCTCACGAATGGCAATGCCGATGTTCAATACACACCGTTAAAAGCTCATTTCCATTTTTCCCTGACCCCTGCTATAGCGGGGGCCGCCAAACCCGCGCCGGACATGTTTTATCGAGCGTTGGAACAGGCAGGTGCTGAGCCCCATCAGGCCGTCCATGTAGGCGATCATCCAGAATGCGACATTATTGCCGCCCAGCAAGTAGGCATGCGCGCAGTCTGGATTAACCGGCTAGAAACCCCCTGGCCAGCGGATTTGCCACCCCCAGAGGCCACCATCAAAAACTTTCACGAATTTGAACAGTGGCTTTTACAGGAAACTAAAACCCAGAAGCCATCCGCAAACTTGTTTTAATTTTAACCTCCAGGAGAGGCACTTTCCTCCCCTGGCTTCAGCCAAGAGGGGAAAGTGCAAAGAGACTATGAATAATACCGCCATCATCAATCCCAAAACACGTTCTTCAACCCATCCGGCATTTGACAGGATACGCAGTCAACCGATTGATTCTCTTAACCTTACTGTTGAGGAATACCGCCACCGAAAGACCGGCGCGAAACATTTCCATCTCGCCACGGATAACCCAGAAAATGTATTCTTGGTGGCTTTTCCCACAGTCCCCACGGATTCCACAGGGGTAGCTCATATTCTGGAGCATACTGTCCTGTGCGGGAGCAGAAATTATCCGGTGCGCGACCCTTTCTTTATGATGCTGCGGCGCTCCCTCAATACTTTCATGAATGCCTTTACCAGCGCCGACTGGACGGCCTATCCCTTTGCCAGCAAAAATAAAAAAGATTTCAGCAACCTTCTAAAAATCTACCTGGACGCCGCCTTTTTCGCCCGCCTCCATCCCCTAGACTTTGCCCAGGAGGGGCACCGGGTGGAGTTCGAAAACCCCACTGATCCCGAGACCGATTTAGTATTTAAAGGCGTGGTATTCAATGAAATGAAGGGGGCCATGAGTTCGCCGGTGGCGACCCTTTGGCAAACCCTCTCCAGTCATCTGTTCCCTACGACGACCTATCACTATAACAGTGGGGGCGATCCAGAACGCATTCCCGACCTCAGCCATGAACAACTCAAGAGTTTCTACCAAACCCATTACCATCCCTCCAATGCGGTGTTCATGACTTTTGGCGACATCCCAGCTCAGGAACACCACCAAGCGTTCGAATCCCAAGCTCTCTCCGAGTTTGATCGGCTTGAGATGAAGCTTAACGTGGGGGATGAAAAACGCTACTCCGCGCCGCTGCGAGTAGAAGAAAGCTATGCCCTGGAAACCGAGGACGCGGCCAATAAAACCCACATTGTACTGGGCTGGTTGCTCGGCCGAAGCACCGACCTAGAGGAGCAACTCAAGGCCCATCTGCTTTCCGGCGTATTACTGGATAATAGCGCCTCCCCCTTGCGCCATGCCCTGGAGACTTGCGGCCTGGGCGCCGCCCCTTCTCCCCTGTGCGGCCTGGAGGATAACAACCGTGAAATGAGTTTTATCTGCGGCCTTGAGGGGACTCAGCCGGAGCATGCCGAGGCGCTGGAACAACGGGTGCTAGAAGTCCTGCGAGAAGTGGCCGAACAAGGCGTTCCCCAGGAACAAGTTGAAGCCGTGCTGCACCAATTGGAACTGCATCAACGGGAGATCGGTGGCGATGGAATGCCCTATGGCCTTCAGCTGATACTCGAAGGGCTATCGAGCGCTATTCACAATGGCGACCCCGTAGCTCTACTCAATCTCGATCCGGTGCTGGAAAAACTGCGCCAGGAGATCAAAGACCCTGGTTTCATTAAGAGTTTGGTACAGGAGAATCTTCTTGGCAACCTTCACCGGGTACGCTTGACCCTCAAGCCTGATCCTAGCCTCGGCGCCCGCCGCGCTAAAGCGGAAAAAGCCCGCCTCGCGGCCTTGAAGGCAGCCATGGACGAGGAGCAAAAAGCAGCCGTGGTAAAACTGGCTGCCGAGCTTGCGGCCCGCCAACAACAGCCAGATGACCCGGATTTTCTGCCCAAGGTGGGGATCGAAGACATTCCCGCTACCCTTTCCATTCCCCAGGGTATTCCGGAAACGGCTGGTAACCTACCGGCCACCTTTTTTGCTCAGGGCACGAATGGCTTGGCATATCAACAGATCGTCATTGACATGCCCCACCTGGAAGATGAACTGCTGGAGGTATTACCCCATTATACCGCCTGTCTCACGGAATTGGGGGTCGGCAACCGGGATTACCGTCAAACCCAAGCTTGGCAAGATAGCATCAGTGGTGGCATCAACGCCAGCACCACCTTGCGGGGCCAAATAGACAATGTCCAACAGGTAAATGGCCATTTTGTCCTGTCCAGTAAAGCCCTCGCTGCTAACCATGCGCAACTCACCGAGCTCCTGCAAACCACACTGGGGGAGGTGCGATTTGATGAACTGGACCACCTCCGGGAAGTGATTGCCCAGCGCCGGGCCGAGTGGGAAGATCAGATCACCGGCAGTGGCCATGCCCTCGCCATGGCAGCGGCGGCCAGCGGGATGAGTCCAACCGCCGCCCTGACCCATCGCCTGACCGGGCTGGCGGGAATTTCCTTGCTGCAACAACTGGATGAAAGTCTCGACAGTAAAGCCGCCCGCCAAGCGCTAGCCGATAAATTCCGCCATATCCACGATCGCCTCCTCGCCGCTCCCCGTCAGTGGTTACTCATCGGCGAACAAGAATATCGCTCAGAATTTTTAGCGGCCTTGAGTCAGCGCGGATCTTCCAATTCAGAAACCGGAACGAAGTTTACCCCTTTGCGCCTGCCAGAAGTGCGCGCTTCCGTGGGCCAAGCCTGGACCACGAGCACGCAAGTTAATTTCTGTGCTAAGGCTTATCCTACCGTGCCTGTCGGCCATTCCGATGCGGCAGCCCTTACGGTACTGGGAGGATTCCTCCGCAATAACTACCTTCACCGGGCCATTCGCGAACAGGGTGGCGCCTATGGCGGCGGCGCCGGGCAAGATTCGGACAGCGCGGCTTTTCGATTCTTTTCCTATCGGGACCCACGTCTCGCCGAGACCTTGGAGGATTTTGACCGATCAGTACAATGGTTGCTGGAAAACGACCATGAATGGCGCCTTGTGGAAGAAGCGATTCTCGGAGTCATCAGCGCCATCGACAAACCCAAATCACCTTCTGGTGACGCCAAGAGCGCCTTCTATAACAGCCTTTACGGCCGCACCCCTGAGCAGCGCCGCCGCTTCCGGAGCCAAATACTGGAGGTGCGTCTTGAAGATCTTAAACGGGTTGCTGAAAACTACCTCAAGCCGGAGAATGCCAGCATTGCCGTGCTTACCAATGCTACCCAGCTTGAACAGCTGGCTGGGCTGGAGTTGGTCACCTATAAAGTATGACGAGAACTGCAACTGAGCGACCATGCAGGTAGGCTTTATTGGCTTGGGCGCCATGGGCCTTCCCATGGCCCGAAACCTGGCAGAAGGAGGCTTTCTTAAGGCTGTCTGGAACAGAACCCAGGCAACAGCAGAAACGCTGGCTCAAGAATTAAAGATAACCCATGCACGCGAACCGGCGGAATTGGCCGGGGCGGTGGAGGCAATATTCATGTGCGTCTCCACGGACAAAGACGTGCTCACCCTGCTGGAAGCCCTCCTCCCCGGTCTTGCCCCCGGCAAAATAATAGTAGATTTCTCCACGGTGAGCCGGGAAACCGCCCGCCGCGCCGCAACTATCGTCCGCAGCGAAGGCGCTGATTTTTTAGACTCTCCGGTCTCGGGCGGCGTGGAGGGCGCCCGCAACGGCACCTTGGCGATGATGGTGGGAGGCCGTGGAGCAACCTTGGCAAAAGTCCAGCTAGCGCTCAAAACCCTAGCTAGCCGCATCGTGCATATGGGCGAAGCCGGTACCGGCCAGGCCACCAAGGCGGTGAATCAGATCATGGCGGCGGGAATCAACGAGGCGGTCACCGAGGCTCTGGCCTTTGGCAAAGCCCAGGGTTTAGACATGGAAAAAGTGATTGATGTCGTCTCCAGCGGCGCCGCTGGCAACTGGTTTCTAGAAAAACGCGGCAAGACCATGACCCAGGGCATATTTACTCCTGGTTTTAAAATTTCCCTGCACCATAAGGATCTTCGCATTTGCCGGGCAATGGCGAAGCGGCTTGGCTTTCCCCTGCCCATTACCGAAATAACTCTTGCCGATTATCAGCGCCTGCTGGAAAAAGGATTGGGCGATGAAGACATCTCCGCTTTGTACCGTCTTAAGCGACCTGATTAAGCCCCAGGGGAAAATTTTTTGAAGCCTCTCCTGGGGGAGACCAACCGATGAGGCTAATTAGGAGGCATGTTGATCTCGTCCTCATGCTTATTCTGGGTTTAATCTTCCTCCTCTTTCCCACCCTGGACTTAACAGTCAGCGGCTGGTTCTATCAACCATCACTCGGCTTTTTCCTGGCGAAAGAAACACTATTCGTTTTTCTCTACGAACTTGTTCCCGCCATGGTCCACCTGCTTGAAATTGCCCTCCCCCTTATTATCTTGCTCAGCTTCAATCCATTGCAACGTTATCTCGTAGCTCATAGAAAACCCGCGGTCTATCTTGCCTTGGTACTGCTGCTTGGGCCTGGATTGCTGGTCAACGAGGTATTCAAAAACCACTGGGATCGGGCGCGCCCCAAGCAGATCGTCGAGTTTGGCGGGGATAAAATTTTTACCGCGGCAGGCGTACCAAGCGATCAATGTGAACGTAATTGCTCCTTCGTCTGCGGTCATGCCTCCATGGGTTTTTATTTCTTAAGCTTTGGCTATCTCTTTCCAAGGCAACGCCGGAGATGGCTGGGAATCGGGATCGGTTTGGGCGGTCTCATCGGGTTAGCGCGCATTGCCCAGGGCGCCCACTTTATGAGTGATGTGGTGTTCTCTTTCTTTGCCGTCTATTTCACCGCCAAACTGGTATATGCCTTGATTGAAAATAAAGAAAGAGGTATCCAGAGCTAAAGACAAAGGCGCCGCCTTTTGTTAAACTCCCATCCCCTTAAAGGCAGTATAAAAGCGCATGGCTGCCTTAAAAATTCTCTTGGGAAGGACAACAATCATCGTGGCTAAATTTCTTATCAGCACAGGCGCCTTCATCGCTGCCTTGGGTATCGCTTTCGGCGCTTTCGGCGCCCATGGACTGCGGGCCAAACTTGAGCCCCGCATGCTGGAAGTCTGGCAAACCGGTGTTGAATACCACATGTATCATGCTTTGGGCCTCATTTTAATTGGCATGATTTCCCATTGGCTAGGAAGCAGCGCCTTAATCAAATGGTCGGGAGGCTTGATGCTTGCGGGTATCCTCCTGTTCTCTGGCAGTCTCTATGTATTGGCGCTCACGGGAGCAGGCTGGCTAGGCGCTATTGCCCCTTTAGGGGGAAGCAGCTTTATTATTGCCTGGATATTGCTTGCGGTGGCCCTGTTGCGCACCAGTTAAGGTGCCAGGAGTCAACTAACCAGTATTAGCCATTCCCTTTTATCTCTATACCGAAACTCTTTTACGAATAGTCTCGTATTTATAATCTCTTGTTGAACTAGCTACGGAACAGCGCTGTCCGAAAGCACAGAAATACAGCAAGGAGGGATGCTTTTCATGTTTAAAATTCACCCAAAAATAGAAATACCGGCTGCCGAAGAGGCGCTGCCAGGCCGAGCGGAAAAAATGCCAGTCCCACAACAGCATTATGTCAATGGTCACCCCCTCACCCCCCCTTTCCCCGAGGGCATGGAACAAGCCCTCTTCGGGATGGGCTGCTTTTGGGGCGCGGAACGCAAATTCTGGCAAACGGAAGGCGTTTACACCAGCGCGGTAGGGTATGCGGGCGGCCATACGCCCAATCCTACTTATGAACAAGTCTGCACGGGCATGACCGGCCATACCGAGGCAGTGCGGGTGGTGTACGATCCCAAAATCATCAGTTATCCGTCTCTGCTCAAGATTTTTTGGGAGTCCCATGATCCGACCCAGGGCATGCGCCAGGGAAATGATGTGGGCACCCAATATCGCTCCGCCATCTATACTTATAACAACGCCCAAAAAACGGCGGCCGAAGCCTCAAGAAAAAACTACGAGAAAAATCTTCAGGAAGCAGGTTACGCCCCGATCACAACGGAAATTGGCCCAGCGCCGGAGTTTTACTACGCGGAATCCTATCATCAGCAGTATTTAGCCAAAAATCCAGGGGGATACTGCGGACTCGGCGGAACTGGAGTCGTCTGCCCAACCCAGATAGAGAGAAATTTAAGCGAATAAGCAAAGTAGCTCTGCTTTGCTTGTGCTATCAAGACAGCATTTTTTCTCTCTAAGAAGACACCGTTTCACCCAGTAAGTACAATTCCTAACGTCCTTTCTTGCCCTGCTCCTGTAGCACCTTAATCTGAAATAAAGCGTTCCGCTCCTCTTCCTCTAAAGCCGACTGAATATAGCGAACAGCGGCTTGATAGCGAGGAATGACATTGTACTTGAGGGCATTAACCCGCTTCTGAGTCTTACGCTGTTCGGCCACCATACGGCGCAAAGAAGTTTCTGCTTCACCCAGCCGGGCTAGCACCATCGCCAGTTCCACTAGCTTGGACCGGGTCTCATCCAAACTCGCATCGGTCCAGAGCAAGCTGATGGGTTGCAGGGGCTGGCGTTCCACGGTGACCGCAGGGTATTCTACTCCCAAGCTGGAACGGGGGAGGATCTTCACGGAAAGGCCAGGATGTATGCCTTGGGCAGCCTGGCGTAACTGGCGGCTACTCATTCGCATGTGGGTAATGGACAACCAGTAATAAGAATCATCCAGGGCGGCATGGGCTTCACGCCGTAATTGGCGGTAATGGGTTAAATGCTCATAAACCAACCGCGTCAACAGCTCCCGCTTGCGCTCCAATAAATCATGCCCCTCCTGCAAAAAGGCGACCTGACGCTTAAGATTAAGCAAGGCGCTCTTGGTGGGCGGCTGCTGGGCCACTAGCTTTTCTCGGAAATTTCTTCGTGGGGAGAGTCCATCTTCGGGGCCTCACGCTCCGAGTCGCCTTCCCACTTATGATATTTTGCCAGATCCGCTTCCGTTACCCGAGTAAGGGCAAACTGCGGGAGCAAGGAAAGCAAATCCCACGCCAAATCCAAAGTCTCAATAATAGAGCGATCTTCCTCCTCCCCTTGCTTGACGAATCGCTGTTCAAATTGGCCGGCGAAATCAAGGAATTGCCGGTCCGACGGAGAAAGCTCCTCCGCACCGATAATAGAGGCTAAATTTCTTACTTCCAGCGCCTTGGCATAAGCGGCATAAAGCTGGCTCGCAACCCGGGGATGGTCTTCCCGGGTAGAATTCTTGCCAATCCCATCTTTCATCAAACGGGATAAGGAAGGGGGAATATTGACGGGAGGATAGATACCCTGATGGTGGAGTTCCCTGGAAAGCACGATTTGCCCTTCCGTAATATAGCCCGTCAAATCGGGAATGGGGTGGGTAATATCATCCGAGGGCATGGAAACTACCGGCACCATGGTGATAGAACCGCGTCGGTTCTTAATCCGCCCAGCACGCTCGTAAATCTCGGCGAGATCGGAATAGAGATACCCTGGATAACCCTTACGGGAAGGCACATCACCCTTTGCCGTGGCCACCTCCCGCAGGGCTTCGGCGTAATGGGTCATGTCGGTCATCACCACCAATACATGCAAGTCCTGCTCAAAAGCCAGGTACTCGGCGCAAGCCAGCGCGGTACGCGGCAAAAGCAAGCGTTTGATGGGGGGATCATCCGCCAAATTAAGATACATCACCACCTTGCCCAACACGCCGCTGTTCTCGAATTCTTCCTGAAAAAACCGGGCATCACTATAGGTCACCCCCATGGCGGCAAAAACCATGACAAAGCGGGTCTCTTCACCCAACAGCTTGGCTTGGCGCACGATCTGAGCCGCCAAACGGTTGTGAGGAAGACCCGAGCCCGAGAAGATAGGTAGTTTTTGGCCCCGCACCAGGGAATTGAGGCCGTCAATCGCGGCAATTCCCGTCTGGATAAATTCTTGCGGATAAGCCCGGGCGACAGGATTAACGGGGGCGCCATTCACATTGCGTTTGAGGGGGGCAATCATAGGGGGGCGGTCATCCCGCGGGGCTCCCACGCCGTCGAAAATACGTCCCAAGACATCAGGCGATAAAGGAATCTCGAAAGGTTCTTCCAGAAATCGAACCCAAGTGCGCTCTAAATCCAGATCATCGGTGCCCTCAAAAACTTGGACCAACACCACTTCGCCGGAAGTAAAAATCACCTGCCCATTGCGCCTCCGCCCCCGGTGATCCTTGACGATCACTCGCTCTCCAAAAGCACCGCCGGGAATATCCCGCATAAACAATAATCCCCCCCGGGCCGCGGAGGCGGTACGGTACTCTTTCTCTTTCATCCCTAGATTTTTCCCGCCTCGGCATGTTCCCTGCCAAGCCGCCCGAAAGCTTCTTTTATTTCCTTAGTAAAATCCTGAAGTGTTTCCACTTGGGTATTTTTATAATCACTCTTGCAGCGCCTAGCGCGGGCCAGCACGGGAAGGCCCAAAAGCTCTTGCACCGGCACGCCTTGCTCTAGTAATTCGACGCCTTGATGATAAATTTGGAGCATCAAGTCCAGGAGGACAAACTGCTTCTCGGGGGCGCAAAAACTATCCACTGGGTCCAGGGCGCTTTGTTGCAACAGTCCTTCCTTAATCAGCGTTGCCCCTTCTAGAATCCAGCGCTGAGTTCCCGACAAAGCCTCGGGGCCTACCAGATTGACAATCCGGGACAGTTCTTCCGCCTGGGTCAGCAAAGTCATGGCCTCGGCGCGTCCTGCCTGCCAATGTTTATCAATGTGTTCAGCCCACCAGCGGGCGGCCACGGGAATATCATCGGAAAAACTTTCTCGCCAGGACACGGCCGGGTAATGGCGGGCGTCCGCTAGGTCTTTTGAGAGCGCCCAAAAGGTCCGCACGATTTCCTTGGTATGACTAGTTACGGGTTCGGAAAAATCCCCCCCTGGCGGGGAGACCGCGCCAATGAGAGTCACCGAGCCTACGCTTCCCCCCAGGGTTTGAACCCGCCCGGCACGCTCATAGAAGGCGGCCAGCCGGGAAGCTAAATAAGCCGGATAACCTTCCTCCACAGGCATCTGTCCGAGACGCCCCGCCACTTCCCGCAGGGCTTCGGCCCAGCGGCTGGTGGAATCGGCCACAATCACCACATCGTAGCCCTGGTCCCGGTAATACTCCCCCAGGGTTACACCGACATATAGGGATGCCTCCCGGGCAACCACGGGCATATTCGAGGTATTGGCAACCAGCAAGGTCCGCTCCATCAAGGAGCGGCCGGTATGGGGATCAGTTAGCTCGGGAAAGGAATCCAGGACTTCAACCAACTCGTTGCCCCGCTCACCGCAACCCACATAAATGACGATATCGGCATTAGACCAGCGGGCAATTTGTTGCTGGACCATGGTTTTACCGGCGCCAAAAGGTCCAGGCACAGCCGCTTTGCCGCCTTTGAGCAGGGGGAAAAAAGTATCCAGTATCCGCTGACCGGTCATCAATGGCGACACCCCATGCTCCCGCTGCTGGTAGGGACGGGGGTTACGTACTGGCCAGCGATGGGAAAGCGTTAACGCCTGGGAGCGATGATCACCCATATCCAGGCGGGCAATGACATCGCTCAATCGATACTCCCCTTCAGGGGCCAGCTCCAACAGTTCACCCGACAATCCAGGAGGAACCAGAATACGATGCTCAATAGTAGGGGTCTCCGGCACGGCGCCTAAACAAACGCCGCCGGTAACCGCCATGCCGGCAGCTAATTGGGGGTTGGGTTGAAAGCGCCAAACCCGCGCTTGCTCCAAACCCTGGATCTGGATGCCACGGGAAATCCGATCCCCGCTGGCTTCCAGGAGACGGCCAAGGGGACGTTGTATCCCATCAAAAACTTGTCCCAGAAGGCCCGGTCCCAGTTCCACTGAGAGGGGATGGCCGAGCGCTTCGACTTCCTCCCCAGGGCGCACCGACTCAGTCCCCTCATAAACTTGAATCAGGGCCTCTTGGCCTTCCCTGCCAATGACTTCGCCCACCAAACCGAGAGTTCCAATTCGCACCTGCTCCCCATTGGGTACCTGGGGCAGACGCGCCCTCACCAGCGGACCATTGACTTCAAGCAGTTTTCCCATGGAGTCCTCTATCCATGGAGACCGCTTGGAGGGACAAAAAGGCGCTCCATAATGCTTTGATGAAGTTCCTCCGCTAACCGCTCCAGGCGTCCTTCAAAAGTATTATCCACGCGGATGCGGCCATCTTTGCTCACCACCCGCACCCCACCACTGCAAGTGAGCGGTTCGGAGGATAAGACTACGCACTTGTCCGATACCGCCTCCGCCGCAAAGGTTTTCCAGGTTTCTTGCAAACGCCCCAGGTCTTGCTGATTGATCTCGGCAATCAGCTCTTCCCGCTCGATAGCGGCGGCCCCCGCAGCTAGTAATCGCTGGAGCACAGGCAAATAACGGGACTTATCGGTGGCCAACACCTTACACTGGTGGCTAAGATTCTGAACTACCGCCTGTACCCATTCCCAACGGAGACGATCCAGTTTTCCCTGGAGCTTAAGCTCGCTTGCCTGCACCTGCCGCCGATAGACCCGCTCGGCCATCGCCTTGGCCGCCAGTATTTCCCGCTCTTCCCGAAGACGCAGACGTTCATTAGCCTCTTCAATAATGCGGTCACGGCTATGTTGCGCCCGGGATAAATATTCTTCGGCCAGGCGCTTGGCCCGGGCCAGGAGAGCGGCTTCCAAAGTTTCCACACTGGCCTCGGCAGTCATGATTTTTCCTCTAAGGCGCTCTGGCCTAATACTTTCGCGACTAGATCCTCCACCGCTGGATGATAATCCCCTGGCGCGTGCAAGGGCGGCACTTCTGTTACAAGGATATGGGAACTCTCGGCCCGCACTCGACTCAGTCGCCCTGACAAACAACGGGAAAGCCCAGGTTCTAATAAGAGTAATGCTTTTTTTTTCCCTTTCTCCAATTCCTCCAGCAGCCTGTCCACATCTTCCTCGGTCCCATTGGGCCAGGTCTCAAAACCGATCAGGGCAAAGCCTTCCGTAAGGGCTGGGCTCCCCATCACAATCAGACGGGTACCGGATACTCCTCCTCCCGGGGTTGCTAACCGGGACTGGGTGCTAAGACCTAGAATTTGCTTGGCCATAGATTAATGCAGAACCCTATTAAATCTTACCTAGCATCAAAATAGTGACGACCACGCCATAAATCGCTATCCCTTCCGCCAGCCCCAAATAAATGAGCGTGCGCCCAAATAGCTCTGGTTTTTCGGAGATAGCCGCCAGCGCGGAGGATCCCACCGCCCCCACGGCCAAGCCCGCGGCCACCGTCGCCACCGCCGTAGGTAAGCCAATGGCCAAAAGCGCTAACCCCATGCCCAGGGAAATCTCCGGAGACGCGGCTCCCTCCCCCGTTGCTATCTCCTGGGCCATGGCATCCTGTGCAACTAAAAACAATAGGCCAACTTGGGCAACCACAAAAACAAGTACATTCACCCCTACCACGCTGCTCCACCAGCGAGGCGCGGCAAAATCTGGATGGCGTGAGCGTATTTCATAAAACACTCCCCAACCTACCAAGCCCACCAAACTTAAGCCCATCAAAATAATCAACCCATACATGACGACTGATCCCCTGTTAGCAACGAAGCACGTCTCAATCTCAATCTCTTTTCATAGTAGCATTGATTAGAAATTATTTTAGAGGCCCTAATATCAACGGCTCAAAGGCCCGACCATCGCCACTAAAGAAGCGGGAAAACCCCTCGTAATATTCCAGCCGTAATACCTGAATGGCCACAATGGCCCCTTCTAAAATCAAAATAAAAAGATTGCCTACTACTACCGTGACCCAATGGCCAACCGCCTCCATTGTCCCAGCCAGGGCAAATACAGCCAACGCCAGCGCCACATGATTCAAGCTAAAAGCGGCGACCCTAAGAAAAGAAAGGGTATTGGCAAAGTAACCCATGATTATTTCAAAACTCTCGATAAGCACGACCACCCCCCGTCCAAAGCCGGGAACCTGGGACCGATGCCATTGATACCCCAGCAGAACCAGAAACGGCAAGACAATAGCCGCTGCCTCCATCGCCCCGAATACGCCCTCTTCCATCCAGCGGAACGCACCATATACGGCGCCTAAATATAATAAACTCCCCGCCAGTCCCCGCCCTCCTAATAGAGCCTCGGCATAACACCCCTCCGCTAAACGGTTGCGAATCCCCATAGCCGTCACTAGAAGAATAAACCCCACTCCCCAAAAAAGGGCGACCATAAGCATCCGTTGGGGATTGGACAAGGGCGATAGCCATAAGGGAGAAAGGATCTCTTCATAACCAAAAACGCTGCCATATAGAAAGCCAAAGCAGCAAGAAGAAACCCCCAGGGAGAGTACGAAAGGTGTATAGTGCCCCAACCAACGGCGGCACCCCCAGCCAACCGCCAGGATAGCTGCGCCATGACCCACATCGCCGAACATCATGCCGAACATGGCAATGAAGGTCAGAGCAAATAGCCAGGAAGGATCTAATTCACCATAACGGGGCACACCATAATTATGCGCTACATCGGTAAAAGGCTGGAGCCAGCGAGGAACCCGGATTAGGGAAGGCGTCATCAACCGCTCATCTAAGGTCGGATCTCGCGTTTCTAGCACAAAACGCTGCTCTAGTCGTCTTTGCAAGGTCTTCCGCAAACAACTTATTTTTTCCGTTGGTACCCAGCCTTGTACCGTCGCCAGCCCGCCCTGGCTCCGTAGAGAAGCGCCTAGAAAAGCATAGGGAGCCGCTAGAATCATCCTCTGGGCTCCCTTATGCAACGCCTGTTCATGCTTTTTATGAAGCAACTCCCGCTCCTGAGCCAGCGCCAGGCGCTCCTCTTGGAAACGCAGGCGCTGAGCCGCGAGCTGTTGGCGAACCTGCTGGGGATGATGCTGAAATTCGGCGGGCAGTTGAAGTGGACGGTAGGCGGCCGCCCGAAGCACGCTTTGCACTTGCCGTTCATTTCCTTTCACCCCGGCAAGCACAACCAAGGCCGCGGAATCAGATTCAGCAAACGGTTTAAGAATATAGCCCGCCATGCCTACCGCCTCCTGGAGTTTGCCGAAATTACTTTGCGGGACCGCTCCAAGCTGAACATCTAAAAATTGCAATTGCCCCTGTAATAATCCTAAATTCACGTCCAATCGGGCATAGGTATCCAAGGTCTTGTCTAATTGGCCAATGGATCGGATCTTCTCATCCAGTTCCCGCCCTTTTTCTTGCAACTGAGAACAACGCCGCCAGAGCCTCCCCAACCACTTATTAAACGCCGCCAACTCTGACTCGCTGATGGCCCGCACCTTTTCTGGCGGGATGGCAGCCTGGACCCCCAGGTATTCGCTCACCTTTTGCAAACGCATCTGGACATCATGAAATAACGCCTGGTAGCTGGCGGCGGGACACTCCGGCAAACTTTCCTCCCCGGCCGGAAGGGGTTCCGGACTAAACACCCCGCTTTCCGCTAAGCTAAGGGCAGCCTCCGGAGCCTCTTCCTTGACCATATGAAGGGTAACTCGCCGCATTGATAAGGATGTCAACATCCGTTATAAACCTCTTGGACCGCTAGGCCCCTCCAGGGAGGGCTAAAAAGACTCATCCTCCTTGAAACCGGCACTTTCCAGTCCCATGGCCTGGTGAATAAGATGGGGGGCGAGCTGCAAAGTGCGGCCCTTGATGATCCCATGGATGCGTAATAATTCTTTTTCACGAAGAAATAGATAAGCGAAGGCCCGTCCCAAATTAAAAGTGGTGCGTTTCAGGATAAACTGCGCGACTTCGAGTAAGTGTTTTCCTAGCATCTCCTCCACCTCGGAAGTGGAAACTGCCCCTGCTACCAAAGGGGCTAAAGGAGCAGGTAGATTGTGTAAAGTCTCCTCGAAGTTTTCCCCACGCGCGAGGGCCAGCAAGTGCTGACTACGCAAATGATACCCACCGGGGCATAAAAGAAAATAGGTCAGCGGTGGCCCAAGACGGTAAGCAAACCGGTAGCGCAATAACCAGACCAAGTTGGTTTGGTCGATGAGATAACCGATCAATATTCGCAAATAATGGCGGTCCCGTTCTTCCTGGATAGCATTTACTCGCCGCGCCAATCCACTATAGTATTCCCTATCTATTGTGGCTTCGATAAGAAACAATTCTCGACCCTCTCCTCCGACATGAGGCACATCATAATGCTCTCCTCCATAGACCGAACGGGCCTGGCGGGCAACACCAGCATAGGGTGTTCCCTCTAAACAATGGAGCACCTCCTGAGCATCCTCGGCCTCCATCAACGAGTTCAAGGGCAAGGCCGCTATTCCATTAATCTTAATAAGATCGGCTTGGATGGCCTCCTTTGGACGTCCAGTCAACTTACCCCGGAGCACAATTTTCAGGTTACCTATCTCAAAACGGCGTAGCCAATAGCTTGCGAGTTCCTGGGCTTCAGCGCTCAGAGGACGAATCAGCCGTTGGGCTTCCGCCCATAAGGTATCCACCAGCACTTGCTCTAAAGAACGATCCTCCATTGCTTGCAGAGAAATCCCCGTCAACCCGGCGGTACGAAGTAAAACCGAAACATCCGAGGCCGATTGGTCCACCAGATTCCGGAGCTGTTCTGCTGACAGGAGACGCTTGGAGAGAGCCGAGACCAAGGTATTCAAATAAGCATAGCGGGTAACGGTGGCTATGGAAGGGCTCTTGGTGATAGTTAAAAAAGGACGATGCATGTTTATTATGGATAGGCAACAGGATCGAGAAGGCGGGTAAGGGCTGCCTCACTGGCCTCCTCCTGGCGTTTCCTCGCCAACGCCTTAATCTCTCCTTCCCGCTCCTCATAGCGCCGGCTTAACTCACTTGTGGTTTGCTCTGCCCGACTTTCAGCCCTGCTCACAAAAGATTGCTGAATCTCCGGGATGCGGGAGGCAAAACGCTCCTCTGCCTGGCGAGCCTCAGCTAGGGCCTGGTGGATTATTTTATCCCGCTCCTGACCGGCTTGATCTACTAACGCCTGAGCACGCAGCTCCGCTTCCAGCAGACGCTTTAAGGTTTCTTTCGCCTCGTTCATGAAGAATCATTCTCCCCAATGCCAACCGTAACACCTCAAGAATTCTCAACGGGACCCACCAACAAAGCTGGGGCTGCTTCAATGAGTTAATTTTAAGTATATAGAAGCTAACAGGAGGAGATATAAACTCCCTTAAGACGATAGTTTTTCTTCCAGATATTCCTTTAGAACCACCGCATTATTATGCTCGCTATCCTTGGCGCTAAAAATCAGAGTGACTTGCCGCTGGTTTTTGGCTATTTCAGTCAATGGCTCCACTGCTTCCGGGTTCTTTTCCAGCTCCTGGAAATAACGTTTTCTGAATTCTGGCCATTTTTCCGAGTCATGCCCAAACCATTTCCGCAGCTCGTTGCTAGGTCCAATCTCTTTAAGCCACTCATCAATAGCCGCGTCTTCTTTTTTAATTCCCCGGGGCCAGAGGCGGTCCACTAAAATACGGCAGCCATCATCTTTATCCGCTTGCTCATACGCTCTTTTTAGGGCAATCTTACTCACGGAAGCCACTCCTATATTAAGTTGCTTTTAATTAGCCGGCCCGGGGGCAACGCTGATCATCCGGCGGATCTCATCGCTCCGGAAGCCCAAGGCCATGGGGCGGTGCACGCCAGGGAGCACGGCGACATCGTAGAGTTCCTCGATTACCCCGCTGATGCGCAAGGTATGCACCCCATCGCCACGATTGATATCAATCACCTGTAGCCCGCAACGGGGCTCGGCGTGACGAGCCTGGAGGCGCTCATCAAGGGGGAGACCGGAGAAACTCTGGTCATGCCGGGGCAAGGACAGGCCCACCACCGCAAAATCACCGATAAAGCTCAAGCCCCGGGCATAGCCAGGGCAGAAGGCCACCGGCTCGAAGCGGCCCCGTTCCAGATCGACATAACCAAACTCGCCACGGCCCGAGTCCAGCAGCCACAACTTACCCCGGTAGAGGCGCGGCGAGTGGGGCATGGACAGTCCTTCAAGCACCACTTCACCGCTTGCAACCTCAATCAGTACGCCGCCCTCGGTGCGGTGATCCCGCCAGCCGTCGGCCACATCGCTTTGGCTCACCGCGGTGACGAAACGCGGCTGGCCCTCATCCATGACCAGGCCATTTAGATGGCAGCGGTCCTCGGCGGCAAGCTTGGAGATGAACGGCGGTCGCCATAAAGGCGCAAAGCTGTAGCGCTCGCTCACCGTGGCCAGGCAGCTAAACAAGGCGCTGACGAACACCGGTCGGCCCGCGCCATCGGGGGCGATGTCATGGATGTCCAGATCCCCGGTCGTATAGGCCAACTGGGGAACAAACAGCCGGTCAAAGCCCTGGTAATTCTGCCCCGACTCCAGGGTGTTCTCGAACCGCCAGAGCTGGTAGAGACTGCTCATCCACAGCGTGCTGGGGGTAGCATACAGGCCCATGCAACGGGCAAAGGTGCGGTTGAATACCGACAACCTCCCGTCTGGGTTAAGGCCCAGCAGAAACAACTTCCCCGCCTGGTAAGTAGTCAAAGCCAGGCTCACCCGCTGCTCGGCGAGCCAGGCGGTAAATTGGCGCGAGGCCAGAAACTCGAAGGTGGGCGCGGTCATCCCCCGTCCCCTAGGTCAGACTAATTGGTACCCGCCGAGGAGAATCAGGACGGCGCGGAACGGAAGAAGAAATAAGGTTATCTTTGTCGTTCATTGGAAATCTCCTATGGAGGGGTGGAAAGGTCAGAAAGGAACGAGGCCAAGCCCGACACTCGTAGAGGCTTTAAAAACCCCCTGGTGGGGGCGGTGGCTTCGATCTCTGGAATGATCTTGAGCCGCTGCAAAGTCCTGACCTGTTGAATACATCCCCGCACCTTCTGGCCAGCCAGCGCTCCAGCCCTGCCGGCAAACTCAAAGTGCCAACGTCGGTAAGCAGCCCATTGAACAAGGTCGCCGGGCCGCTGGCCGAAGATCGCCCGAATACCACGTAACTCTGGTGTTCCCCGCCCACCACAATATCATCGAACCCGTCCCCATTCACATCCCCCGCTCCGCTCACCGACCGGCCCGAGCTGTCATCAGCTGCGCTGCCGTTGAGCGCAAATCCCTTGCTGCCATCCAGGGCGGAGAGCTCCAGCGCCGCAGGAAAGCCCGTATTCGTCCCAAACACCACGTAGCTCCGGCCCGAATAATTGCCGCCGAAGCCGGTAAAGGGCGCGCCAATCACCAGATCATCAAACCCGTCCCTGTTCACATCCCCCGCCCCACTCACTGAGTAGCCCGAGTGGCCACCAACCTCAAAGCTGTAAAGGCCAAGACCGTTGTTGAGCGTAAAAACGATGCCGTTGAGCACAAAACCGTTACTCCCATCCAGGGCGGACAGATCAAGCACTGGGGGAAAACCCCCGCTGCGCCCAAACACTACATAGCTCTGGCCCGCTCCGCTAACACCGTTGGGGCCAGCATCGGGTGCGCCAATCACCAGGTCATCAAACCCGTCCCCATTCACATCCCCCGCTCCGCTCACCGAAAAGCCTGAACGGCCACCAACCTCAGAGCTGTAAAGGCCAAGGCCGTTGAGTGTAAAAACGATACCGTTGAGCGTAAAACCGTTGCTCCCATCCAGGGTGGAGAGCTCCAACACTGCTGGAAAGCCCCCGCCCGTCCCAAACACCACGTAGCTCTGGCCCACTCCGCTAACATCGTTGAGGCTGACACCAGGCGCGCCAATCACCAGGTCATCAAATCCGTCCCCATTCACATCACCCGCTCCGCTCACCGACCGGCCCGTGCCATTAGAGGCCGCGATACCATTGAGCGCAAAACCGTTGCTCCCATCCAGGGTGGAGAGCTCCAACACTGCTGGAAAGCCCCCGCCCGCCCCAAACACCACGTAGCTCTGACCCGCCCTGCTAAGAGCATTGATCCCAATACCAGGCGCACCAATCACCAGGTCATCAAATCCGTCCCCATTCACATCACCCGCTCCGCTCACCGACCGGCCCGTGCCATTAGAGGCCGCGATACCATTGAGCGCAAAACCGTTGCTCCCATCCAGGGTGGAGAGCTCCAACACTGCTGGAAAGCCCCCGCCCGCCCCAAACACCACGTAGCTCTGACCCGCCCTGCTAAGAGCATTGATCCCAATACCAGGCGCACCAATCACCAGGTCATTAAACCCGTCCCCATTCACATCCCCCGCGCCACTGACTGAAATGGTCCGACTATTGAATACAAAGCCATTACTGCCATCCAGGGTGGACGGATCCAACGCCGCAGGAAATCCCCCGCTGGTCCCAAACACCACGCAACAGCCGCTAATCACCAGATCGTCAAATCCATCCCCGTTCACATCCCCCGCTCTGCTCACTGACCCGCCCCAACCATCGAACGTAAAGCCATTGGCGCCATTAAGGGTGGACAGATCCAAACTCTTGCTCTGATTCGTGACCGGAGCTGGGCTCAAGACCGTGCCTGGGCTTTGCCCCAGGGCCGGACCCATCAGTCCCGCCGCCAGCAGCCCCCCGCCCAGCACCCGGCGAAGCGCCACCGCCAAAGGCCGCAGCGCAAAGGTGCGAGGGACATCAGCCGCGAGTTCCACCGCGAAATCAGGACAGAACGTAGAAGTAAAGGCATGTTTATCGTTCATTAAGAATCTCCTATGGAGGGGTGGAAGGGTCAGAAAGGGGCGAGATCCAGGCCCGACACTTGTGGAAACTTCAAAAGCCCCTTGGTGGGAGCGTTGGCTTCGGCCCCTGGAATGACCTTGAGCCGCGGCAAAGCCCTGACCCGTTGAATATATCCCCGCACCTTTCGGTCAGCCAATGCTCCAGCCCCGCTGGTAAACCCAAAGCGCCAACGTCGGCAAGCAGCCCTTTGAACAATGCCGCCGGACCCAACGAAAATGCTGCGGGCGTGCCAAACACCACGTAGCTTTGTCCCTGGCTCGAATAGTCGCCGTTGGGATCGGCACCAGGTGCGCCAATCACCAAGTCATCAAACCCATCCCCATTCACATCCCCCGCACCACTCACCGAATCGCCCGAGAAGTCACCAGACGCGATGCCGTTAAGCGCAAAACCGTTACTCCCATCCAGGGCGGACAGTTCCACCGCCGAGGGAAAACCCCCGTCCGTCCCAAACACCACATAGCTCTGGCCAGCGAAAGAAGCGCTATTGGGGTCAGCATAAGGCGCGCCAATCACAATGTCATCAAACCCGTCCCCGTTCACATCCCCCACTCCACTCACCGAGCGGCCCGAGAGATCACTGGCCGCGCCGCCGTTAAGCGCAAAGCCGTTGCGCCCATCTAGGGCGGATAGTTCCAGTGCTGCGGGAAAGCCCCCACTGGTCCCGAATACCACATAGCTCTGGCCCGAATAGTCGATACCGTTGGGAGAGGCAAAGGGCGCGCCAATAAGGATATCGTCAACCCCGTCCCCGTTCACATCCTCCGCTCCGCTCACCGAAAAGCCTGCGTTATCATAAGTCGCGCTGCCGTTGAGAGCAAAACCATTACCGCCATCCAGAGCGGAGAGTTCCAGCACCGCGGGAAAACCCCCGCTCGTCCCAAATACCACGTAGCTCTGGCCCACTCTGTCAACACCGTTGGGACTGGCGAAACGTGCGCCAATCACAATGTCATCCAACCCGTCGCCATTCACATCCCCCGCTCCGCTCACCGAACTGCCCGAGCGGTCACCGGCCGCGATACCATTGAGCGCAAAACCATTACTGCCATCCAGGGCGGCAAGTTCCAGCACTGGGGGAAAACCGCCGCCCGTCCCGAACACCACATAGCTCTGGCCTGCTCCGTTAGCACCGTTGGGACTGGCATCAGGTGCGCCAATCACAATGTCATCCAACCCATCCCCGTTCACATCCCCCGCCCCGCTCACCGAGCGGCCCGAGTGATCAGCAGCCGCAACGCCATTGATGATAAAGCCATTGCCGCCATCCAGGGCAGACAGTTCCAGCACTGGGGGAAACCCCTCGCCCGTTCCAAACACCACGTAGCTCTGGCCCGAATAGTCGCCGTTGGGGCTGGCGCCAGGCGCGTTAATCACCAGGTCATCCAACCCATCCCCGTTCACATCCCCCGCTCCGCTCACCGAAAAGCCTGCGTTATCATAGGCCGCGCTGCCGTTGAGCGTAAAACCGTTACTCCCATCCAGGGCAGACAGTTCCAGCACTGGGGGAAACCCCTCGCCCGTTCCAAACACCACATAGCTCTGGCCCGAACCGCCGCCATGGGGGGGGCCAAAGGGAGGAGCAAAGCGGGAGCTGATAGCAGGCGCACCAATCACCAGATCATCCAATCCATCGCCATTGACATCCCCTGCGCCGCTCACCGACTGACCCGAGTCGTCAAAGGCCGCGATGCCATTGAGCACAAAACCATTACTCCCATCCAGGGCGGACAGTTCCACCGCCGCGGGAAAATCTCCGCCCGTCCCAAAGACTACGTAGCTCTGGCCCGCTCCGCTAACACCGTTGGGGGAAGCATCGGGTGCGCCAATCACCAAATCATCAAATCCATCGCCGTTCACATCCTCCGCACCGCTCACCGACTGACCCGAGTCGTCAAAGGCCGCGATGCCGTTGATGATAAAGCCATTGCTACCATCGAGATCGGACAGCTCCAGGCCCGGGGTCTGCCCTAGGGCCGGACCCACCAGCCCCACGGCCAGCAAACCTCCGCCCAGTACCCGGCGAAGAGCCACTGCCAAAGGCCGCGGCGCAAGGGCGCGAGGAATCTGAGCAGAGGATTTTGAATCAGAGGGGCTTGAGAAGGCACGAGAAATAAAAGTAGCTTTTTTATTACTCATGGAAGTATCTCCTTATCGAGTAGGGGCGGAGGGACTTCTCGGTACCGGCTCATCAATGGGTACCAAGTCAGCGGGGAGAAGATCCGAGGCGGCAACGCCCGAGAGCTGCGGCAAATCCAATAGCGCCTTGATAATAGCCTTGGCCTGGGCAATGAGGGCGTTGGCCTCGGCCGCCGGCAGTATCCCATATTTCCGCAACACTCTCGCCCGCTGGATAAACCCCACTACCTTGTAAAGTGCTTTGGCTACCTCGCCCTGGGCCAGCTTCCTCTCGGCCCTTTTAAGCGGCCTGGTTAGCCAGTGTTCAAGCCCCGCCGGTAGATCCAATGCCCCAACCTCAGCAATCAGCCCCTTGAGCAAAACCGCGGGACCCCCCGAAGCCGTCCCGAACACCACGTAGCTCTTGCTCCCGGCGCCGATTACAATGTCAGCGAGTCCATCGCCATTGACATCCCCCGCACCGCTCACCGACTGACCCAAACGGCCACCGGGCCCGATGCCGTTGATGATAAAGCCGTTGCTGCCATCAAGTTCGGATAGTTCCAACGCCGCGGGAAAGCCCCCGTCCATCCCAAATACCACATAGCCCTGGCCCGAACTGTCAAGACCGTTGGGGCTGGCGGTGAACGCGCCGATGAGGTCTGCTTTATTCATTTTTGGTACAAGCTTCTCCAAGCCGGCACCAGGCGCGCCAATCACCAAATCATCAAACCCGTCACCATTGACGTCCCCCGCACCGCTCACCGAACGGCCCGAATGGTCACCGGCCTCGATACCGTTGAGCACGAAGCCATTGCTGCCATCCAGGGTGGAGAGATCCAGCGCCGCAGGAAAGCCCCCGTCCGTCCCAAACACCACGTAGCTCTGGCCCGCACCATCAAGGCCATTGGGAGAGGCATAAGGGTTGCCAAACACCAGATCATCAAACCCGTCGCCATTCACATCCCCCGCACCGCTCACCATGTAACGTAAAGAATTATCGGTCTGGGTACTATTGGTGATGATAAAACCATTGTCGCCATCGAGATTGGAGAGATTGAAAAAATCGGAAAATTGCCCGCTCATCCCAAAGACCACGTAGATCTTGCTCACCGCAGAAACGTCGCTGTCGCTACCACCGCCGGAGGGAGAACCAGACGTGCTGAGCAACATGTCATTAAGTCCGTCCCCATTCACATCCCCCGCACCACTTACCGAGGTAGTAAAGCTTTCGCTGTAGGCATTAGTGGTATCAGCAAGGATTTTATTACCTGAGGTTCCGTCACTGTCTCCGAATATCACGTAGGTTTCATCCGCATAGCCCACACTATAGTCTCCCGATCTCCCGAGATTTTTGGCGCCGATAAGGACATCATCAAATCCATCGCCGTCTATATCCCCCGCACCGCTCACAGAAAAGCCCGAGTAATCACCGGACAAGATGTTGCGGATCACAAAACCATTGCTGCCACCAAGATCTGAGCGCTCCAGCGCCGGGGGAAAGCCCCCGCTGGTCCCAAACACCACGTAGCTCTGGCCCGTTATATCGCCATTTTTGAAGGTATGGACACCGGACGCGCCGACAAGGATGTCATCAAACCCATCGCCGTTCATATCCCCCGCACTGCTCACCGAAGAGCCCAGTTTATCAGGGAGGCCCGAGTAGCTATAGGTCGCAATACCATTGAGGGTAAAGCCGTTATCGCCATTAAGGTCGGAGGAACTTAGCGCGGCGGGAAAATCTCCACCCGTCCCAAACACTACATAGCTCTGGCCCGCACTATCAAGGCCATTGGGAGAGGCATAGGGGTTGCCAAACACCAGATCATCAAACCCGTCGCCATTCACATCCCCAGCACCGCTTACGGAAGTGGCCGGACTATTGAATACAAAGCCATTGCTGCCATCCAGAGTGGACAGTTCCAGGCTCTTGCTCTGATTCGGGACCGGAACCGCGCTCAAGACCGGGTCCTGATTCTGGCTCAGGGCCGGACCCGCCAGCCCTACAGCCAGCAAGCCTCCGCCCAGCACCCGGCGAAGGGCCACCGCCAAAGGCCGCGGCGCAGGAGCGCAAGGCATAACGGCGGAGAATTCCACCGCAGAATCAGGGTGACACGAAACGGAAAAAGAAATGGAGTTATCTTGGTTGTTCATGGGAATCTCCTAATTGAGTCATGAATCATGCGCATTGTTCACAGCCAGCTCAGGTAGCGGAACTGCGGTAGGCTGGCAGCGGCCTCAATTGCTCATGGTGACCCAGGAAGCCGGCCGCCGAACTTACCACGGGATGCGCCAAATCTTTGCTAAGCAAAGCACATCATGGATCAAAAATCTATTACCAAAAGCCCCGGTGCGGTTGGGCGAATAGGGCTACGGCAGCCTAAGCTAAACAGCGCTAGTACGTGGTCTCTTAGCCGCTGGCCTCTTCGCCGTTCCTCGAATCAGGATAAAATTAATGACATGAGCCATCAGACCAGCCGTGGTTTGTGGGATTACTTATGGGCATGGGCGTGGCACAATAGATTTGAAATTTGCAGAATCTCCCAGCATAGCTAATAAAAACATGAGCAAAAAAGAGCCCTTTTTTAACCTCTATCATCACAATTTTATTCGCGCCGCAGTGGCGGTTCCGGAGCTGCGGGTCGCTGATCCCGGCTTTAACGCCCAAAAAACAATGGATTTACTGGGACAAGCCGCGGACCAGCATAGCCTGCTGATTGCCTTCCCGGAACTTGGGCTTTCCGCCTACTCCTGTGACGATCTCTTCCAGCAACAAGCTTTGTTGGATGCATGCCAAGAGGGGCTTCGTCAAATCCTCAAATACTCCGAGAAGCTTCCCCTCATTGGTATCGTGGGTTTGCCGCTGCAAGTCGAGCACTTGCTATTCAACTGCGCCGCCGTATTTTATCGAGGCCGTCTCCTGGGGATAGTGCCTAAAACCTATGTGCCTAATTATCGGGAGTTCTATGAGTTACGCCAGTTTGCCCCGGCTGATTACGCCCTGCGGGAGCGCATCGATCTGTGTGGCCAGAAGGAGGTGCCCTTCGGTAACCGCCTCCTGTTTCAGGTGGCAGAGCAGCCCCTGCTGACTTTCTATGTCGAAATTTGCGAGGATTTATGGTCGCCTATTCCCCCTTCTTCCTATGCGGCCCTAGCCGGGGCCACGGTACTCATTAATCTTTCCGCCTCCAATATTACCGTGGGAAAAGACGATTACCGCCGCCTTCTGGCCAATAGTCAATCTAGCCGCTGCCTGGCCGCTTACCTCTACACCGCCGCCGGGACCGGGGAGTCCACCACGGATCTGGCCTGGGATGGCCATGGCATGATGTATGAAAATGGCGATTGTCTGGCCGAGACGGAACGATTCAGCTATGTTTCCCAGCTAGCCCTGGGTGATATTGACCTGGACCGCCTGCAACAAGATCGGATGCGTCAAAACAGCTTTGGGCAAACTCGCTCCCGCCATCGGGATCTGCTAACGTCCTTCCAAACCATCCGTTTCTCGGTCCCCCTTCCCGCTCAGAAACCGGTGCCACTCAAGCGCGCCTATGAACGTTTCCCCTATGTTCCCAGCGATCCCATAAGCCGGGATCGACGCTGCCAGGAAGTCTATGACATCCAGACCCAGGGGTTAGTCAAGCGGCTCCAAGCGGCTGGCGTGGATAAGGTGGTTATCGGCATCTCAGGCGGGCTGGATTCTACCCAAGCGCTTATCGTCTGTGCCCGTGTAATGGATATCATGAAACTACCCCGTAGCCACGTGCTGGCCTACACGATGCCTGGGTTTGCCACCAGTAAGCGAACTTTGAGCCAAGCGCGGCGGCTAATGGCAGCCGTGGGATGCCAGGCCCATGAAATCGACATTCGCCCAAGCTGCCTGCAAATGCTAAAGAATCTTGGCCACCCCTATGCCCAGGGCGAGCCAGTTTATGACGTGACTTTTGAAAACGTACAGGCGGGGGAGCGAACCAGCCATCTATTCCGGCTCGCCAACCTTCATAGAGCCCTGGTGGTCGGGACCGGCGACTTAAGCGAGCTGGCGCTGGGCTGGTGTACCTATGGAGTCGGAGATCATATGTCCCATTACCATGTCAATGCCAGCGTGCCTAAGACGCTCATTCAATACCTTATAGGCTGGGTAGCGCAAAAGCAGCAATTAGGCCCAGAGGCCGGCGCTATTCTGAAAGAAATACGGGCAACTGACATAAGCCCGGAACTCATTCCCCAGGAAAGCAAGGAACAACCCGGTCAGCGCTCAGAAGAGGTCATCGGACCTTATGAACTCCAGGATTTTCATCTTTACTACCTTCTGCGGTTCGGTTATTCCCCCGCTAAAGTTGCCTTTCTCGCTTGGTCTGCTTGGCATGATCGGACTTACGGCACTTGGCCCGGCATCCCGGAAAACCGGCGCAACCAATACCCGTTGGTTGAAATAAAGCGCTGGTTGGAGGTCTTTCTAAAGCGGTTTTTCCAATTCAGCCAGTTCAAACGAAGCTGCTTGCCCAATGGACCCAAGGTAGGCTCCGGGGGCTCCCTATCGCCCCGTGGCGACTACCGTGCCCCCAGCGACAGCGAGGTAACAGCCTGGCTCACCCAACTAGAGCAGATTCCCGATAGGGAGCCCCCAGCGATTCATATTAATCGTGGCAATGAAGAGAGATTATTTCATCGCCTGTTGGTTGCGCGCCGTCAATCTATCGATTAACCCTTGCAGTCCGTTCGCCCGGATTTCGCGGTAAAAACTTGCCCGGTAATTGGTAACTAAGCTGACCCCTTCTACCTGCACATCATCCACTTTCCAGGCTTTATTCTGATCGAGATAAAGATTTAACATCATATTAATGGGGGGTCTCCCTTTATCGCCCTCCACTTGCACCTTCACGCCGACCCGGGTTGCCTCCGGGGGATAATTCACAGGCAACACCTTAATCCGCTCCTGAAGAAAATCTCGAATATCCTTTGCGCTGTAGCTATGTAAGGCTGTCACATAGGTCCGTACCAGCAGTTGGCGAAATTGATTAGTAAAATCAGCTTTTTGTTCCTGGGTTGCCTGGCGCCAGTGCTTGCCCAATACCCGCTGCGACATCCGCCTAAAGTTAAAATGTGGCACAATGAATTCATCCGCCAGGCGGTAGAAATATTCCGGATTATCGGCAGGGGTGACTTGTTGATCCTGCAACTCCTTTAGTACCCGCTGGGAAGTTTCCAGCACAATGTCCCGTGGTGAAGATGTGGCAGCCTGGGCACCCACACCTAACGGCAGGATAAGCCCTGTTACCATGATCCATCCCATTAAAGACTGTTTTACTCTATACCGGCAATTCATCTTAATTTTTCCACCTAAAAAATGCTGCATTAATCCTATTAGTGTTTCTATTGTCCCACCTTAACTTCTCTCTAGCGAACCTTTCTGGTCCCACTCGTCAGCGGAGATATCGAATTCCTTGAGAAAAGCCAGCCATCCATAAAAAAAAGGCGCCTATCATTATAATAAGGCGCCCAAAACCAGGAGATCTACAGGACAAACATTGCAAGAGAGAGTAGCTCAAATTTAACCAACTAAATAATTATTAAGCAGGAATTGTGCCATTTTTACAAACCGTCTTCTCAGTTACGGGGGCGGGTGCACATAAAAATCATAACTACTTGTTTTTCAAAATATTTAAGGAAGCTACAAGTCAATATAAATTTTTACCTCTTGATCCCATGACGGCCCCGCGTCAAGGATATGACGGAGAAAATCACCTATTGTTGTTGCTTTGAGCCAACATTGGAGTTCTCCATGGATAGTGAACGACCCCCAGCGAGAGTGCGAGATGAAACTTTGCTACGAGCGCGGGGGCTAGGTTACTTGCGTTTTTCCATGAATTGGCGCTATGATTTTCCCGTTGCCACAAGCGCGACCTATCCTCGGGAGGAGGAGAAGTGATGCGCGTGGAGGGTGATACCCAACTGAGGGCCTTGCGCGCTAAGTCGTGGCCAGCCCAAGGCACCCATTGAAGCGCGAATTCTCCAGGCGGATGAGGTTTTGTAGGAACAAAACTGCTATCCATCATGGCGAAACTCCAACGACCTCTTTATGTCGCCTTTGGCCGCGGTTACGCATTGCTCCCTATCAAGGAAAGCCGCTATTTTTTCTGGAGCCGGTTCTGCAAGATGGGGGATGACTCCTAACAAAGGAGCGGGTAAACGTTCGCAAAGGGTTTGGATATTTTCTTTTTCCTGTAAAAGCTGACAGGGCTCAATTCCATTGGCAATCCATCCCACAAGGGGCAAGCCGGTACGGAGGATAGCATCGGCAGTTAGCAGCGCATGATTAAGGCATCCCAGGCGCACTCCAACCACTAGCACTATGGGCAAATCTAGTAACACCGCGACATCAGCCATAGTTTGTTGACCATTAATTGGCACCGCCCAGCCACCTACCCCCTCCACCACCACCCTATCGGCAAGGGCAGCTATAGAATCAAAGGCGGTTTTTATGACGGTTGGCTGAATCTCGACTCCTTCCATAGTAGCCGCAATATGGGGGGCAATAGGAAGGGTAAACGGATAGGGATTGACCTGCGAATAATCCAATGATACATCCGCCTCTCGCTGGAGCAATAAGGCATCTTCATTGTACCGTCCAGCCGCCGTTTGTTGACAACCGCTCGCCACCGGTTTCATGGCCACCACCCGGTAACCCGCTTGTTGCAGGCAGGCAATTAAAGCAAGACTGCAGCGGGTCTTACCGATTTCCGTATCGGTGCCGGTAACAAAAAAACCTTTACCCACAATGGAAAAATATTATTTAAATGTTTTTAGAACGGCCTTTAGGCGCATGAAAAGAAATTGGCACCGCGCCCTCCGGCGTATGTCGCTGTAGGGTTGTTTTCCAAGCATGGCCATAAACCACTTCAAAGCTGGCTGGCAGTTGCCCTCCCTCCCGCCAAGTTTCATAACTTTGCGCCATCTTCCGTTGCCGCGCTTTGCCCATCAATTTCCCTTGCCGGCCCGAACCTACCGTTTGGGCCCCCAGCCGTTTAAGATCGCCCATCAGCTTATACACATCAGGGTAAGTGAGCGTATAGCGTTCAACGTCCATCACCGGTTTTATAAATCTGGCCCGGACAAGCCCATCACCAATATCATGCATATCCATAAAAGGATTCACATGCCAGTAGGCATCCACCTCAGACCAAGCAGCCCGCAACTCTTTTAAAGTGTCAGGCCCAAAAGTGGTGAAGGTAAGCAATCCTCCCGGTTTTAAGACTCGCTGAAACTCGGCAAACGCAGCATCCAACGCCGAGCACCATTGCAAGGTCAAATTAGAGAAAATCAGATCCACGCTTTGGTTAGCCAAAGGCAGACCTTCCGCATCGCCGCAAACGAAGTGATAATAGCGGCGATGGAAGGGAGGCCATACCGTTTTCAATATCCCCCCCAGCATTTGCGGCAAGCTTCCTTTGAGCCGCTGTTGGGCTCTATGGAGCATTTCAGGCGCCAAATCCAAAGCGATAAGGCGCGCTTCCCCATAACGGTTCAGAAGGCCCTCTGCCTGAAGACCCGTTCCCGTCCCTGCATCTAATATCACAGCCGGGGACAGCTTAACCAGATCCAACCGTTCCAGGAGCTGCTCTCCTACCCTTCGCTGCAAAATGGCCACTTCATCGTAATGGGCGGCCGCTCGATTAAAGGCCTTGGCTACCTGCCGCTTATCAATACCGTATTCCAGATTCAAAAATTTATTTCTCCGACGATCCTTATGCCTTATGCTTGCAAAAAATTGCTTACGATATCTTTAAATACTTGCCCATGGGAGAGAAAGGGCGCATGTCCCGCCCTTGGAATCATAAAAACTTGGCCCTGGGGCAAATGGGCTGACAACCAAGCGCCAACTTTAGGGGGCACCAACGGATCACGCTGTCCCATAATCGCTAAAGTAGGGCAAGGAATGGTTTCTAATTCTACCCGCAAATCACTATCCTGAAGCAGCGCCAAACCGTCTTCCAAACCCTCGATGCCTGGACGGTACGGAGCATTAAAGTGGGCTAAAAGAACCTGGGCCACCGCTTTTGCCCTTTCAGCTCCGCGAGTCTGCAACCAAACGAAACGTTTCAAAGTCTCCACAGAATCGTTCTGAAGCGCTACTGAAAAATCCGCAAGCACCTCCGGAGCAACCCCATAAGGCCAATCAACCGCCGTGACAAAGCGGGGCGTACTGGCTACCAACACAAGTTTATTGACTCGCCTGGGGAAATCAATAGCCGCTTGCAAAGCCACTAACCCTCCCAGGGACCACCCCAGCCAACAAGCCTGGGGAGGCGCTACGCGCGCCACCGTTTCGGCTACGGCAGCTAACCGCCTCCCTTGAGCCAAGGGATCGCTACCCCCATGACCGGGCAGATCCACCAAGGTCAAGCGGAAGCGGGTCGACAAGCAATCCACCAGGGGAGCCCAAACCCCACTATGAAATCCCCACCCATGCAGCAGCACTAGATCAGGACCCGCACCGCGCTGTACTATCTGGAGCGTCATAAAACTTGAACTAGCGACTCCAGCAAGCGTGCTACCTGGGCTTCGGAATGAGCCGCCGTTAAAGTAATTCGTAGGCGGGCACTTCCCTCTGGCACCGTGGGCGGGCGGATGGCAGTCACCAGTATCCCTTGCGCAAGCAAGCGCTCGCTCAGTTTAACTGCAGCCCCAGCATCTCCCACCAGCAACGGCTGGATAGGGGTCGGGGAATCCACGAGCTGAAGCCCCAACTGAGCGGCGCCTTGCCGAAATTGGGCAATCAAGCGGGTTAATTTATCCCGACGCCAGGATTCGGTTTCAACCAGCCGCAAACTGGCCAGGGTCGCTACGGCCACCGCAGAGGGCGGGGCTGTAGTATAGATGTAGGTCCGCGCTTGCTGAATCAAGGTTTCAATAAGGGCCTCCTCACCGGCCACAAAGGCCCCGAAGGTGCCCAAGGCTTTACCCAAGGTACCCACCAAAATAGGCGCCTGGGCCATTCCCAGCCCAAAATGGGCCACGCTGCCACGCCCTTCTTCGCCCAAGACGCCCAGACCATGGGCATCATCCACCATCAGCCAAGCATCAAAACGGTCGGCAACTGCAGCCAGGTCCGGCAAGGGAGCCAGCGCCCCATCCATGCTAAAAACCCCATCCGTCACCACCAATCTGCGGCGGGCCTTGGTGGCAGTTAAAGCGGCTTCGAGGGACTGATAATCCCGGTGCCGATAGCGTTTAAAGCGGGCACCCGCAAGCAGCCCCCCATCTAGCAAGGAGGCATGATTGAGGCGATCCTCGAAAACTGCGTCTTGACGCCCTATTAGGGCGCTGATAACCCCAAGATTGGCCGAATAACCGGTAGAAAACAGCAACACCCGGGGCCGTCCCACAAACGCCGCCAGAGCCTCCTCTAGCGTATGATGGGCACGGCTATGGCCCGTCACTAGGTGGGCCGCCCCACTGCCAACCCCGTACTCTCGGACTCCTTGCATAAAGGCAGCCCGGGTTGCGGGGTGATTCGCCAGACCTAAATAGTCATTGCTGCAAAAGGCTAAAATTCGGCGGCCATCCATTTGGAGCTCCGCCCCCTGGGGACCTTCCAATACCCGCCGATAGCGGTAAAGAGACTGAGTCTGGCGCTGCCTCAGCTCCATCGTAAGGGCCGTTTTTAAATCGGGCACTGCTCGTTTCAGCCAGAGGCCGATCCCACTTCATCAGCCTCCGGCACGGGAGCGGCAACCTGTGCCTGGGGAAACAAAAGCTCAAGACCCAAACGCTCAAACAATTGCTGGTCGTGATCTGTGGTTGGATTGGGGGTCGTGAGCAGCTTTTCACCATAAAAAATGGAATTGGCTCCAGCAAGAAAACAAAGAGCTTGCAATTCATCGCTCATTGTCTCTCGGCCTGCTGAAAGGCGCACGAAGGAGGCGGGCATCAGGATTCGAGCGCAGGCCACGGTACGCACAAACTCAAAGGGGTCTAGCTCGGGAGCCCCGGCCAAGGGGGTACCTTCTACCTGGACCAGCCTATTAATTGGAACGCTCTCCGGGTGACGGGGCAGATTAGCCAAGTTGGCCAACAAACCCGCCCGATCAGAACGCTCCTCGCCCATCCCCACAATACCGCCACAACACACATGAATGCCCGCTTCCCGGACTTGAGACAAGGTCTCCAGCCGATCCTGATAGGTACGGGTGGTAATGATCTCGCCGTAAAACTCCGGTGAGGTATCCAGATTATGGTTGTAATAATCTAGTCCCGCAGCCTTAAGCCGTTCCGCTTGTCCTGGACCTAACATGCCTAATGTCACGCATGTTTCTAACCCCAGGGCTTTCACCTCTGTAATCATCTTCGCTACCGGTTCCAGCTCCCGCTCCTTGAGCCTGCGCCATGCCGCTCCCATACAAAAACGGCTTGCACCCCGGGCCTTGGCATTCCGTGCCGCCGTCAATACTTCCTCCAGGGGCAGTAAAGGTTCGGCTTTCACGGGCGTGCTATAGCGAACACTTTGGGGACAATAGGCACAATCTTCGGGACATCCCCCCGTTTTAATACTGAGCAAAGTGCTCATCTGAACTTGATTAGGATTAAAATGCTGGCGATGTACCGTCTGCGCCCGATAAATAAGTTCTACAAACGGTAATTCAAACAAAGCCAGCACCTCTGGGATAGACCAATCGTGGCGCGGACTGTCACATATTTCAGCTGCAGGAGGAAAGTAGGTCATAATTAATCATTATATTCGTCAGACTGACGTTGGATTCTTGATGGAGAAGCGGTGACTGTCAACCGGACTGCAATCTGGCTGGAAACCCTCTGGCGGGAATTATATCCTCCTCTGTGCGCCTTATGTGGAGCCCCAGGCACACGGAAGCACGATCTTTGCGCTCCCTGCCGAAGGGATTTGCCCGCGCTCGGTGCTGCCTGTTACCGCTGTGCCCGACCGCTACCCACCGCCGGAATTTGCGGAGCTTGTCAGCAGCACGCACCCCCCCAAAATTGCACGTTCAGTCCTTTCCGCTACGCTCCTCCCCTGGATTATTTGCTCTTGCAGCTAAAATTTCATGGCAAATTACATCTCGCCCCGCTGCTGGGACAATTAACCGCTGAATACCTGGAACAGCGAATTCACCCTTTACCTGAGTGTATCATTCCTGTCCCCCTGCATCCTACCCGACTCCGAGAACGGGGCTTCAATCAGGCCCTGGAGTTAGCGCAACCGGTTGCTGATCGGCTAAAAATTCCTATTCACCGTGAAGCGGTCTACCGGCAACGGAACACCGCCCGCCAGTCGGAACTACCCCGCCAGGAGCGTAAGCGTAATCTGCACGGCGCCTTTGCGCTCCAGGGCAGTCTGACCGCACGCCATGTGGCCATTATGGATGATGTGTTAACTACGGGTCATACCGTAGCGGAACTCGCCAGAACACTGCGCCGGGGGGGAGTGCAAGTGGTTGAAGTTTGGACTTGCGCCCGGGTTCCACCCTTTGAAGGAGCGCATGGATACACAACCCCCTAGCGACGATGATGACTATCTGTGCGTAGGGACACACGCGTAGATAGGCGAAGCAAAGGCCCATGGAGCAGTCACGAAAGACCCCCAGACCAAAAAAAGGTAATCCCTTCGCCAAGAACGGCTGAGAAACGCGAATTCTCCAGGCTGATGAAGTTCAGTAGAGACAAAATTGCTATCAGCCATGGCGAAACTCCAAACTAATATTTTTCAATTTACCAAGGCAGCCTGGTCCGTTGCCTGTTGATAGTCCTTCATCTCGTTAAAGTTGAGGTAGCGGTAAATATTAGCAGCCATGGGCGCGATACTTTTCACTTGGGTCTTGTATTCTTCCAGCGTGGGCAAGCGCCCTAAGATGGAAGTTACCGCCGCCACTTCCGCCGAGGACAAGTACACATTGGCGTCCTTACCCATCCGGTTGGGGAAATTACGAGTCGAGGTGGACACTACGGTAGCGCCGTCCATCACTCGAGCCTGATTGCCCATGCATAAAGAGCAGCCCGGCATTTCGGTACGGGCGCCAGCCTTGCCGAAAGTGCTGTAGTAGCCCTCTTCCATGAGTTGCTGGGCATCCATTTTAGTGGGCGGGGCGATCCAAAGGCGGGAAGGAATCCTGCCACCCTCCTCCAGTATCTTGCCCGCTGCCCGGTAGTGACCAATGTTGGTCATACAGGAACCAATAAAAACCTCATCCACCTCATCGCCTGCCACGGCTGATAAGGGCCGGACATCATCGGGATCGTTGGGACAGGCCAGCAGCGGTTCGGTAATCTCATTCATGTTGATTTCAATAACTTCCGCATATTCCGCATCCGCGTCCGCTTCCAAGAGGGTGGGATTCTTAAGCCACTCTTCCATAGCAGAGATACGCCTCGCCAGTGTACGCTTATCTGCATAGCCCTGGGTAATCATCCAGTTCAGCAAAGTGATATTGGATTTCAGAAACTCTATGATGGGTTCTTTGTCCAGCTTCACGGTGCAGCCATTGGCGGATCGTTCCGCAGAAGCATCGGCAAATTCAAAAGCCTGCTCCACTTTAAGCTGAGGCAATCCTTCGATTTCTAGAACCCGGCCGCTAAAGGCATTTTTTTTGCCTGCCTTGGCCACTGTGAGCAAGCCCCGCTGAAGGGCCACATAGGGGATGGCATGGACCAGATCCCGCAGCGTAATCCCCGGTTGAATCTCCCCTTTGAAACGGACTAAAACCGACTCGGGCATATCCAAAGGCATAACCCCCAAGGCCGCAGCAAAGGCCACCAGGCCGGAACCTGCGGGAAAGCTTATCCCGATGGGAAAACGGGTATGGGAATCTCCACCAGTCCCCACCGTATCGGGAAGAATCATCCGATTGAGCCAAGAGTGAATGATGCCATCACCGGGGCGCAAAGCAACTCCCCCACGAGTAGCCATAAAATCCGGCAGCTCGTGCTGCAAGGTGACATCGACAGGTTTGGGATAGGCTGCCGTATGGCAAAAGCTTTGCATGACGAGATCGGCGGAAAATCCCAGGCAAGCCAACTCCTTGAGCTCATCTCGGGTCATAGCACCGGTAGTATCCTGGGAACCCACGGTGGTCATTTTAGGCTCACAGTAGGTGCCAGGGCGTACACCTTCAACACCACAGGCCCGGCCTACCATTTTCTGAGCTAGCGTATAGCCTTTCCCGCTAGCGGTAGGTGCCACTGGCCGAATAAATAAAGGAGAAGGGTTCAATCCCAAAGTCTGCCGAGTTTTGTCGGTTAAACCGCGCCCAATAATCAGAGGAATCCGGCCACCAGCACGAACTTCATCGGGTAAAGTGCTGGGACGGAGCTTAAAGCGGGAAAGTTCTTTGCCTGCTTCGCTGAGAACAGTCCCCTCAAAGGGGCGAATACGAACAGTATCGCCTGTATTAAGGCCCTCTACCTGGCATTCAATGGGCAGAGCACCGGAATCTTCAGCGGTGTTGAAAAAAATGGGGGCAATCTTGCCCCCCAGGATTATCCCCCCCTGGCGCTTATTAGGCACAAAAGGGATATCTTGACCCATGTGCCAGAGAATGGAGTTGATAGCAGACTTGCGAGATGAGCCCGTCCCCACTACATCACCGACAAAAGCTAGCGGAAGTCCCCGGCCTTTCAAATCCGCAATAGCCGATAAAGCCTCAGGCATCTTATTGACCAGCATCGCCTTAGCGTGAAGAGGAATATCCGGTCGGCTCCAGGCTTCCTGAGCCGGTGAAAGATCATCGGTATTAGTCTCGCCAGGAACTTTAAAGACGACCGCCATGATTTCCTCCGGCAATTTGGGGCGGCTCGTGAACCAGGCAGCCTCAGCCCAGGAATCCACTACCTGCTTGGCGTATTCATTGCGCTTTGCTTTTTCCAACAGGTCATGATAATGGTCATAGACCAGAAGTGTATGGGCCAATACCTTAGCAGCCACTGCCGCCGTGGCCTCATCCTCTAAGAGACCCATAAGCGGCTCGATATTATAGCCCCCCAGCATGGTGCCAAGCAGTTCCGTAGCCTGAAGCCGGTCGATGAGCGGACAGACGGTTTCACCTTTAGCAATGGCCGCCAAGAATCCGGCCTTAACATAAGCCGCCTGATCTACGCCGGGAGGCACGCGTTGAATCAGAAGTTCCTTCAAAAGCTCTTCCTCACCGGCAGGGGGATTTTTCAAAAGCTCCACTAACCCAGCAACCTGCATGGCATTTAACGGTAGCGGCGGTAATCCTTCTGCTTCCCGTTCGGCAACATGTTTACGATAAGCTACTAACACTTTTTTTACCTTTTACTGTTGGAGATCTAATTTATAATTTTACGTCTATGTGGAGTGCCCGCCTAACTAAATCCCGCGTGCTTGCCCTACCAGCTAATAGCCCTCACTCAGAATAACGGGCATGGATCAAAACTCAAAAGCAAAATTCGGAGGGTACATAGTTTGCTTTCAAGGATAAATTCAGCTTTGATTCTACAATATTGTTGAAAGGAACACCGGATGAACGCCTCAACGAAAAATATGCAACTTTCCACCGCGATAGCTAATGACCCCCGCTGGGCCTCCGCTGTAGCCCGTGATCCCAAGGTGGACGGCAAATTTTATTGTAATGTGGAGATTCGCTTTGCTATTGGCAAATGCTCCCTCGGAGCAACTCTTGTAGCTCAGAGCAATCGGGGCATTTGCGCCATTTTTCTGGATGATGATCCCGAAAAACTTGTGCATGACTTGGAAGACCAGTTTCCCCGCGCTAACTTGGTTGGTGGCGGCGCCCAATTCGAACAGCTTATCGCTGAGGTGGTTAGCTTTATCGAAGCGCCAAGTATTGGCCTAAACTTGCCGCTGGATATACGCGGTACCGCATTTCAGCAACGGGTTTGGCGAGCTTTACGCGGGATTCCAGCCGGCTCGACTGCGAGTTATAGCGCTATCGCTAGGCATATTGGCGCTCCAAAGTCAGCGCGGGCCGTAGCCCGAGCCTGCGCTGTCAACACCTTGGCGGTAGCTATTCCGTGTCATAGAGTGGTCCGCAGCAACGGCAACCTGTCCGGCTACCGCTGGGGCTTGGAGCGCAAGCGTGCGCTATTGAAAAAGGAAGCAAAGGATCTTGAATTCATCCATAAATGCCAAGCATGACTAATTAGAGCGTGAGGACGTGATGCTGTTCAAGGACAGACGTCATTCCCTAACAGCAGGCAGGTACTGAATCAATTTAACATTCCGCAAAGCGGCTTAACTGCGCTCATCACGAAAGCTAAGAAGCCGTTTAAAAAGGCTTCTCACCGTTACTGCCTTAAGCGGTGCGTACACTACGGACTTAGCCTTACTTTTGATCAGCCCTGGCTAGCTATGAAACGCTTGCAATTTCTTATTTTTTTCTAGCAACCCTACCGCATAGCAAGCGTTAATAAAACTCACTGCTTTCTGCTTGGCAACACCCGTATGAGAGAGAATTGAGACTAGGGTTGCTGCCTGCTTAGTCATAAAAGCAGCTAGCCGTATTTCATCCAAATCATGTTGAAGTATGCCTAGATTAGGCCACTGTTTTAATTTAAATAAACTCTCTTCTCTCCAGCCTGGGAGGGGCCGCCCAACGGACCCTTCAAAAGCGGCCAACCAGATTAAACCCTGTAAGGAACGGCTCTTTAGCTCGTCTTGAGCGATTTGTTGGGCCAGTAAATTTTTAGTTATTGCTTCAACCTGAATGCAAGACGACACACTGCCGCAAAGTCTTCGTAAAGTTCTCTCACTATCCGGGTAGAAATATTTCCAACCCGCAGGTTCCACATAGAGGGGAGCACTATCCTGGTACTGGAACCGTACCGGCTGTTTCTCTTCTATTGCCGACAGCAGCAAACCAAGAAAATGTTCTGCAGGCTCAAAACTCGGGCCAGCAAGCCTTTTCCATGGTTTGCTTTCTATAGCAGTAGAAGAAAAGGCTACTTCTCCCGTCTCCGTTTGTGATTTTCCCGCCACAGCCAGTAAATCGACTAAGTACCGGTACCGATAAGGTTTTTTTAAGTAATACTTGACTGCCTCGGTAGGTCCCCGGCGCGAGCACCATACCCGTATCGATTTTCGCGCCAGACCCTGATTGGCATTCCAAGCGACTCGTCCTGCTTCAGTATCCACATCAAACAAGACGACATTCGCCTGGCCCCCTTCCATAAGCGTCCAGATATCGTGAGCCCGTGAATTAACAAGACTCAGCAAAGACTGCAGTACCATGAGATCTCTGCGCTCAAATCCCTGGACGGACAAACAATAAGAGTTACTTTTATTCACAAACTTCTCATGGAAATCAAGCTACTTATAGATGCTACGCGTAAGAGTCATCGACCAGTATGGCTGAAAGTTTAGGTGCCTACTGGAGTTGTTTTTCTCTTTTAAGCCACTGTAAATAAAGGCTCACTTAATCTCTTCATAGACTGAGTTATAATGACCTTTTACCTCTTTCTAATAAATGCCCCATGAATTACTCACCGCTAACCGCTCTTTCTCCCATCGATGGTCGCTATGCTGATAAAGTGGATGATCTTCGTCCCATTTTCAACGAATATGGATTATTACGCTACCGAGTGGTGGTAGAAGTACAATGGTTGCAGCTACTAAGCGCCCACCCTGATATCCCTGAAGTCTCCCGGCTAAGCGATGAAGCTGAAGCTTTCTTGGCCGCCATTATGGACAGTTTTTCAGAAGCAGATGCCAAGCGCATCAAGGATATTGAAGCCACGACTAACCACGATGTCAAAGCAGTGGAGTATTTCTTAAAAGAGAGAATCAAGGGCCATCCGGAACTAGAGTCAGCCGGCGAGTTTATTCATTTTGCCTGCACCTCTGAAGATATCAATAATATGGCCTATGCCCTGATGCTCAAGGAAGCCCGGGGAAATGTGCTTCTCCCCCAAATAGAAACCTTGATCGCCACGCTCCGAACCCTTGCCCATCGCTATCACCACCTCCCGATGCTCTCCCGCACCCATGGCCAACCGGCTTCTCCGACCACGCTAGGGAAGGAAATGGCAAATTTTGCCCACCGCTTGGCGTTGCAACGCCACGCTTTAGAAAAAGTACCCCTCTATGGCAAAATGAATGGTGCGGTCGGCAATTACAACGCTCATCTCGCTGCCTATCCGGACATTGACTGGCCTTCTCTAGCTCATACCTTCGTCACTCAGCTGGGCCTCCATTGGAATCAATATACAACCCAAATTGAACCCCATGATTATATGGCTGAACTCTTTCAAGCCATAGTGCGCTTGAATTCAGTATTGCTGGATTTTTGCCGGGATATCTGGAGCTATATTGCTTTAGGGTATTTTAAGCAAAAAGCAGTAGCAGGCGAGGTGGGTTCTTCAACCATGCCTCACAAAGTCAATCCCATCGACTTTGAAAATGCCGAAGGCAATCTGGGGATAGCGAATGCGCTTTTTGAACACTTGGCCGGAAAACTGCCTATCTCCCGTTGGCAGCGGGATCTGTCCGATTCCACCGCACTGCGAAATCTAGGCGTTGGCTTTGCTCACTCCCTTATCGCTTACCGCTCGGCCCTCAAGGGAATCGGCAAACTGGAAGCAGATAAGGCCCGGATGGATTCTGATTTAGAAGCTAGCTGGGAAGTTCTCTCGGAGGCAATCCAAACCGTCATGCGCCGCTATGGGATACCTCAACCCTATGAGAGGCTTAAAGCCTTTACTCGAGGCCGCCCTATCGACCGAAATAGCCTTCAAGCATTCATCGAAAGCTTGGACTTGCCGATAACAGCTAAGCAGCAGTTGCTGGCGTTGACTCCACAAACTTATATTGGCCAGGCAGCACAGCAAGCAAAAGAAGTGTAATGGTTCATCGGGAAATGGCCCCGTAACCATAAGGAAAAAGTCCTTTATCTTAGCGCTATGGCAAACATTATTCTCGGATTAATGCTCGGGCTGAGTCTTTACTCCCCGCTTTCCTGGAGTCAGAGTGAAGAACTCGCCATCCTCCCCCTAAAGCACCGGCTACCCGAGCAGGTGATACCCGCCTTACGCCCTTTTATGGCCAAGGGTAGCGCCCTCCAAGCCGACAATAACCTTATTATTGTCCGCACCAACAAGGAAAATCTGGAGCAGATCAAAACTATCCTGGCCCAGCTTGACAAGCCATTGCAGCAACTGTTAATTACGATCAAGCAGTTAAGTAGCCGCGAGGCGGTACAGTTTCGCGCTGAAATAGCAACAATTAAAGAAGGAAATACCCCGGCGCCAGAACTTTCCCCTTGGCACCGGGAGCAAGGAAATTCGGGCTTCCTGGCTAATGGCCCTGATAGGAGTATTGCTTATCTGGCGGGAACCCGGACCCGGGATCAAGGCAGTAACACCCAGCAGGTGCGAGTCATGGAAGGACAAGCTGCCTCAATACGAACGGGCCACTCCATTCCCCTAGCCAATAGGGCTTGGCTGCTCCCAGGAGGACGGCTGCTTACTCAAAACTCAGTGTATTACCGCGATGTGGTGAGCGGATTTGAGGTGCTTCCCCACATCCATGGGGATGAAGTCACCCTGGATATTAGACCTTATCAAGCTAACCCAAGCAGACAGGGTGGGGGTCGTATCGCAATACAAAAGTTAGCAACACAAGTCTCGGTTCCATTAGGGCGGTGGCTGGAATTAGGTGGTGCTGATGGAAACCGTCAACAGCAAGGGCTTGGAACCTTCTACGGCACTCATTCCCGCAACGAGGAATTGCGCCATATCTTTATTCGCGCAGATAAAGTGAAATAAACACCCGTCAGTTTTAATGGGTCTGTTTTTTGAGCGCCTCAATACGCAGACGGAGCGCATTAAGCTTAATAAAACCTTCCGCATCCTGCTGGTTATAAGCACCCGCATCGTCTTCAAAGGTGGCGATCTCAGGGGCAAATAGACTGTCAGTTTCTGACCGGCGTCCTACCACTACCACATTACCCTTATATAGCTTGAGGCGTACCGTACCGTTGACCGTAACCTGAGACCCATCAATAAGCTGCTGCAATAAAGATCTCTCTGGAGACCACCAGTAACCATTATAAATAAGATTGGCATAACGGGGCATCAGCTCATCCTTTAAATGGGTTACTTCCCGGTCCAAGGTCAGGGACTCCAGCGCCCGATGGGCTTTGAGCATGATCGTTCCCGCTGGGGTTTCATAACAACCGCGGGATTTCATCCCCACATAACGATTCTCCACCAAATCCAAACGGCCAATGCCATGTTTGCTACCTAACTGATTTAAGCTCTCCAACACTTTAGCAGGACTTAGGACTTCACCATTAATGGCAACAATATCACCACAGCGGTAATCCAGCTCCAAATAAGCAGCCTGATCGGCAGATGCCTCTGGGGAAGTCGTCCAGCGCCACATGGATTCTTCGGGCTCAAACCAGGGATCTTCCAGAGGACCTCCTTCATAGGAAATATGCAACAGATTGGCATCCATGGAATAGGGAGAGCGGCCCCCCCGTTTGCCCTCTACCGGAATGCCATGAGTCTCCGCATAAGCCAGTAATTTCTCCCGCGAAGTCAGATCCCATTCTCGCCAGGGTGCAATAACTTGGATATCAGGCTGCAGAGCATAGACACCTAATTCAAAGCGTACCTGATCATTACCCTTACCGGTAGCACCATGGGCAACGGCATCCGCACCCGTGGCACTGGCAATCTCCGCCAAACGTTTGGCAATGAGAGGACGAGCAATAGAAGTACCCAGTAAATATTCTCCCTCATAGAGGGTATTGGCCCGAAACATAGGAAAAACATAATCCCGGCAGAATTCTTCGCGCAGATCCTCGATATAAATCTCCTTAACCCCTAAGGTTTCCGCTTTGGCCCGCGCCGGTGCCACCTCTTCCCCTTGGCCGATATCCGCGGTGAAAGTCACTACCTCGCAGTCATAAGTCTCCTGCAACCATTTCAAGATCACGGAGGTATCTAATCCTCCTGAATAAGCCAGCACGACTTTTTTTATTGTTGACATGGCCTCGTTTACTCCAAATAAAATATCTGAACTAAAAAATAAAGGAACGCTCCCTTGCTATCGCCGTTGGGTACGGCGCAAGCGCGAGAGTAAACGCCGTGCCATTTCTCCAAACATCTCGGTCTGGGTCGGATGGGGATGAATAGCGCGGGCGACCTGCTCCAAAGTCATGTTCCCCGCCACCATCATGACGGCTTCCCCAATCAAGGTATCGGCGTGATCTGCCAAGAAATGGACCCCGATAATACGGTGACTATCTTTATCTGCCACTATTTTAATGAGGCCCTCGGTTTCATTACTGATCATCGCCTTGGCATCAATGCGGATAGGCATTTTCACTTCCGCTGCATCTATTCCCCTTTCCTTGGCCTGGACCAGCGATAGGCCCACGAAAGCCGCTTGGGGACGGGTAAAAATTACCCCGCAATCCTTTTCCAACTCGTAGGCATGGGCCTCGCCTAAAATGGTAGCTGCTGCTACCCGCCCTTGCTGCGCTGCGGTATGAGCTAACATCAAACCGCCAATAACATCGCCCACTGCAAAAATATGAGGTTTGGAAGTCGTACATTGGGCGTCCACTCGAATGGCACCATTTTCCGTAGCCACACCCGCCTGGTCCAAGGCCAAGGGCTCTAGATGGGGTCGTTTCCCAGTCGCCATAATGACATGGTCCACTTCCAGCCGATGGCTAGCGCCCTCCCCATCATCAAAGCTAACTTCCATAGCTCCTGGTTGGCCGCTGATAGCCTGGACCTTGGTAGAGGTCTGCACCGTAAGTCGTGGATCGGCATTGAGCACGCCTGCCAGCAATTTACCCACTTCTGGCTCCACCTCGGCCAGCAACCGATCCTGGGCTTCCAGTAATAGGACTTCAGAACCAAAATCCTGGAAAATTTGTGCCATCTCCACGCCAATGGCCCCGCCGCCAATCACCGCCAAGCGTTTAGGGATCTGTTCCAGGCCCCAAACTGTGTCGGAGGTAAGCACTCCTCCTTCCCTCAAGCCTTCCTGTGCGCCAGGAATAGGCGGAATAAAAGGTGGCGCGCCGGTGGCGATCACGGCTCCGGCAAAACTTATTTTTTGGCTTGGAGAATTCGATCCAGGTTGAGTACGGCTAAAAGGATCATCACTATTGCCTGCGGTAACAACCTCAACGTGATGCTCATCGGCAAAACGGGCATGGCCCTGGATGAATTTGATTTTCATCCCCTTATCAGCTTTTAGCGCCATCTCGCCCCGAGATTGGAGCAGTTGGCGGCGAGTAGCCTCCAGCGTTTTCCAACTAAGCGCTGTGGGGGCCGTACCTTCCACTCCTAGCCGGGCATCATGGACTCGGTCCCGGATGCGATCAGCTGCTGCGCGCCAAGTTTTGGAAGGAATGCAGCCCCGCCACAAACACTCACCTCCCGGCAAAGGAGAATCATTAATAAGAGCAACTTTAAGACCGTGTTCCACCAATTCCCGAGCGCAATCCTCTCCTCCAGGGCCTGCGCCAATCACTACCACATCATAATCCCAGTCTCCCTCCAAGGGCAGGGGAGCTTTTGGCGATTTCTTGGGGGTTGGCACGGTACCGTCACCGCCACTACCGCTGATCCAGGTTTCCGGGTGCTCTACTCGCTCCTTGAAGGTATTCAGAAAACGGGCAGCATCGGCACCGTTGACAATTCGATGATCCGCAGTGATGGTTACGGGCATTCCCTGAGGGCCGGTGGTCGCAATCGCTAAAATGGCGGAGGTTCCCGGCGAGGGGATGGCATCAAAATAAGCCACCCCTAACATTCCCATATTGGAAATCACAAAGGTCGGATTGGAATACTCTTCCGGTTTTAACCGTTTAATCCGTGCCCGTTCCACCAGATCGATCCAAGCAGCGCTCAGATCGGCGATATCACGATGAGATGTATCCCGCAGTACCGGCACCACCAGGCCCATGCCTTCCGTTGCCACCGCCAACCCCACATCGATCTGCTCCCGCTCCAGAATTCGATCCTCATGCTGGTAAACGCTATTGATCTTAGGGTGTTCTTCAATGGCTAAAGCCGTTGCCTTAGCCAAAGCAACGGTCACCGAGCTCCCCTGTTTTTTAGCTGCCGCTACGAGTCGGGAGGGATCCACGTGAACCGTCGCTCGAAACAGGGGCATGGAAAGGGAGTACTCCATATTATGGGCAATCGCCTTTTCCATACTGTCCATGGGCCGGCCCGCACCTGGAAGCTTAAAGATACGCCGGGTCATCCCCTTGGCGCCCTCCCCACTCACCACATCAGCCGCCACGATAACATCCGCCGAACCACTGCCCTTAACTCCTGCCAGGTCAATGCCATGGGCACCAGCAAGCTGCCTCGCATAGGGAGTAGCACGGGTATGACTTGGATGGGGCGCAGGAGTTGCACCTTCCGGCATAGCCGGAATCCTGGTTTTGGGTTTAGAAGCGCCGGCAGGCTCAAACTTGGGCGGCTCATCAACCTCGGGCGCTGGCTTAGGGCTGGAATCAGCCTCGGTGGATACAACTTGTTCCGCCTCCGCTACTAAATAAGCGATAGGCTCACCGACAGCAACGACTCCATCCACGGGTAACTGAGGCCCAGAAAGATAACCCTCGCGGAATACTTCCACATCCATGATGGCTTTATCCGTTTCCACCGTTGCTACCACCGTACCACGCTCGATAAATTCGCCAATCTCTTTTTCCCAAGAAACCAGTACGCCCTCGGTCATGGTATCCGAGAGCTGAGGCATCTTAATGACGTAGGACTCAGTCATAAAATCCAAACCTAATTCTAATTATTCTGCCGCTAAACTTTTCCCAATACCTTAAGGGCACTCTGGTAGACATCCTTAGCATCAGGAATCGCAGCCTTCTCCAGGCTATAGTTGTAAGGCACCGGAACATCCGCTGCATGAACCCGTACTGGCTGGGCATCTAAAGCGAAGAAGCAATCCTCGATGATTCCAGCGATCACCTCACTGCCAACACCCACCGGCGCCTCATCTTCTTCGGCCACCAGAACCCGGTGGGTTTTTTCTATGGAGCGGCGAATGGTTTCCCGGTCGATGGGTTTAAGGGAGCGTAAATCAATAACCTCGGCATGAATGCCTTCCTGGGCCAATTTATCCGCCGCGGTTAAACACCAATGCACGCTATAGTTATAGCCTATAAGGGTAATATCCGTTCCCTCACGAACGACCCCGGCACCTTCCAAAGGCCGAAAAGTCTCCTCATCGGGCACTTCCCCTTTGAGGTTATACATACTTTCGTGCTCAAGAAAGATCACTGGATCGTTACAACGCACCGCAGATTTAAGCATGCCGTAGGCATCCAAGGGGGTACTCGGCGTGACAACCCGCAGACCCGGCGTTCCCATAAAGAGCCTTGATAACCGTGCCGAATGTTGAGCGGCAAGCTGGTGGGCCGTTCCCCCTGGAGTTCGCATTACGATAGGACACTGAGCGCGGCCACCCGACATATAACGGATCTTAGCAGCCGCATTGATGAGAGTATCCAGAGCCAGCAAGGCAAAATTAATGGACATGATTTCGATGATAGGCCGCATTCCGGCCATCGAGGCCCCAATTCCGATACCGGTATAGGAATTCTCGGAAATAGGGGTATCAATAATTCGCTCCTCCCCATATTTGCCGTAGAGGCCCAGGGTAACTTTATAGGTACCGCCCGCCACCCCAATATCCTCGCCCATGGCAATAACCAGGGGATCATGGGCCAGTTCTTCATCGTGGGCACGGCGCAGTGCCTCCCAGTAAGCCAGTTCAGCCATGTTATCCTCCTTGCCCCTGTAACGGCCCAATCCAGCGAGGATCGGGATTATCCTCCAGGACATACTTCGCCAGATCGGCTACTTTTGGCTCTGGACTCTCTTCCGCAAATTGGATGATATCATTGTCGATCTCACTCTGAACCGCCTGTTCCATGGCTTTGAATTCCTCCTCTGTTAATTCGCCCGCTTCGATTAGGCGCTTGGCTAGAATCTGAATGGGATCCCGCTGCATCCACTCCGCCACCTCTTCCTTGCTGCGGTAGGCTCCCGCATCCGACATGGAATGGCCCCGGTAACGATAAGTCAGAAATTCCAGGAAATAAGGTCCTGCACCACTACGCACATGGGCTATGGCAGATTGGGCTGCCTCCATAACCACCTCGATATCCTGACCAGGATGCTGGCTAGCGGGAATATTATAAGCTTCAAGGCGCTTGTATTGGTCAATCACGGCGGTTGATCGTTGAATAACCGTACCGATGGCATAGCAGTTATTCTCGCATACAAACAATACCGGCAATTTCCATAGGGAAGCCATGTTCATGGTTTCATGGAAGGTACCCTGGTTATTCGCCCCATCCCCAAGGAAGCAGACCGCGATCCGTCCTTCTTTCTGGTGCTTGCAAGCCAAGGCTAGCCCTGCCGCCAGGGGGAAGGGCTGGCCTACTAAGGCATAGCCCCCCATAAAACGCACGCTTGGGTCAAAGATATGCATTGACCCCCCACGCCCTCTGGAACTCCCGGTCTCCTTACCATAAAGCTCTGCCATAACTTCCCGCGCTGGTGCTCCCGCTTTGATAGCATGGATATGATCCCGGTAACCTGTAATAGCATAATCGAAGCCGACCCCTCGATCCGCTTGCACCATCTCGAGTACCCCCGTTGCCACCGCTTCCTGCCCCGAATAGAGATGCAGAAAGCCACCAACTTTACGCTCCATGTATGCCTCAAACGAGCGGTCCTCAAAGCGGCGGAAGAAAACCATCTCCCGCAGTAGCCGTTTACGATCAATTTTTCTCATGTCCCCTCTAGGTATCAATTCGTATCCTGGAAGAATTTTTATTCTAGTTAAGCGGGCGATCCGCTAACAAAGCCAAATATGATCTCTTTTTTTATATTAAGCGGTCAAGTTAAATTACCCTTAACAGAGCCGAGAGTCATTTAACTCTTTGTCTAGCATTCTCAACTCTGCTTCGGAAAATCCAGCCCGCAACCGCGCTTCACGATGCAGGGGACCACGGGTTTTGCCCTTGAAATAGCCATTCACTAAATCACGAAACGTAGTCTCGGCATTAAGTTCACGACTCTCACATAGGTAACGAAACCAATGGGAACCAATCCCAACATGGCCCACCTCGTCGCGCAAAATAATTTCAAGGATTAAAACTGCCCGCAAATCCCCCGCTTGTTGCAGCCGCTCTATCATGCCGGGAGTAACATCCAATCCTCGTGCTTCTAGTACACGGGGGACAAGGGCCATGCGCACTAAGGGGTCATGAGCCGTCTTTTGCGCCATCTCCCAAAGGCCGTCATGGGCTGGGAAATCCCCATATTCATGATTCATCGAATGCAAGTGATCCTGAAGGAGGCAAAAATGATAAGCTTCTTCCAGTGCAACCTGCACCCAATCATCATAAAATTCCCCAGGCAAATCATGAAAACGGCAAACGGCATCCCAAGCCAAATTAATTGCATTAAATTCAATATGAGCAATGGCATGAATTAATGCCGCCCGTCCCAAAACCGTGGTAAGTTTACGGCGGGGAAGCTCCCGCGGCGCCACTAGCGATGGCCACACAGGACGGCCGGGAATATCAGGCAAGCAACTCTTGGGAGGAAAACCAATCTGCAAGCATCCAGCTTTCCAAAGCTGCGCCACATCGCAGGTCACCTTGGTTTTTTCTTCCGGATCACAAACTTTCAAGCAATGTAAAGCTGCTTCGCCAAGGGTTGCTTTTCCCCATACTAGAGGCATAATATCCACTTTTATCCTTCAACTACCCCACCATTTTACTCGCTTCTTCACCTAAGAGAGAGTATCATTTATTCCGTTTACCCGCTTCGCTGCCAGGCTAGCATTCTGTGCCTCTAACAAAGTACTCGCGGAAATTCCATGTTTTTCTAATCACTAGCGATAAAAGATAATGATACGACCCAGTGCTTTTAGCTACGAAGATCTCTTACAATGCGGCCGCGGCGAAATGTTTGGTCCCGGCAATGCTCAACTGCCTATGCCTCCCATGTTAATGTTTGATCGCATTACTTATATTAGCGATGAAGGTGGCGCTTTCGGCAAGGGAGAAATTAATGCTGAAATGGAAATCAAGCCTGACTCGTGGTTCTTTAATTGCCATTTCCCGAGCGACCCCGTGATGCCAGGTTGCTTGGGCCTGGATGCCATGTGGCAGCTCTTGGGCTTCTATCTTGCATGGCGCGGTGGCCCTGGCCATGGTCGCGCCTTAGGTTCAGGAGAAGTGAAATTCACAGGCCAGGTCACCCCTAAAAATAAATTGGTTACCTACCATATTAATCTCAAGCGCGTGATTATGCGCAAGCTAGTTATGGGCATTGCCGATGGCATTATGGCGGTGGATGGCCGGGAAATCTATCTCGCTAAAGATCTTCGGGTCGGCCTGTTCGTCTCAACGGATTCGTTCTAGCATTTTACCATCTAAGCCTTTAAAAAGGCCTTCAATTACTTAATGCTCATTGCAATTCTATCGCATCATTTGTATTTTGTGATGTATTGCACACCGTCTCCTGCAATATGGAATTATAAGAGCAGTACTGGCTGAAACCATACAATTTAGTAATTTCCATTGCTGCAGGTACCCATGATGGCGACAAACGTCCATTACCTTGATGCCTCACCCACAGGGGCCGATAAACAAACACAGTTTCCGGCTCACCAAATTACCGAGCGCCTTTGTTCTCAAACACTCGAGCAATTTAAAATTCTTATCGAGGATACCTTTGGAGCAATTGACGATATTTTTTTCAAGCGGGCCGAGAAAGCAATAAATAATAGTGAGCAATCTGCCTACCTAGATGGCATGCGCCTAGTACGAATGCAGCAAACAGCTATCAAACGCACCTTTCTCAATGACATCAGCAGCCGCTTTGATAAATTTCTCGAACAACCACTCCCTGCCCCAGTAGAAAAGTCGGTTAAGCCTGGCTTCATTGTTCCTGATGGGCTTTCACTAGTAGAGGATAATCAACTAGAAGAAAGCTTAGCTCTTACCGGCATGGTTGCCAGAGCAAGAACCTGTTTCTCGCTGCCCTTATCTCAATTAGAAACTCGCCTAGCTTTTCTTATTAATCGCAAAAGTATTGATTCACATTCCAATTCCGTTGACCCTGAAATAATCGCTAACGCCTTTGATGGAGCCATTCGAGATCTCGAGCTTTCTCTCGAGAATAAACTTATTATTTTTAAACTCTTCGACCAGCATCTAATAAGTCATGTTGGAGAACTCTATAAAAAATTGAACCTGCTTCTCATCGATGCCGATATATTAGCAGAGTTTGCGCAAAACCCCTGGCTCCATCATCAGCAAAATCAAAAAAGAGAACACATAGGCAGCGCCCATCTGCTTAATACCCAGGAGCAAGGTCCAACGGTAACTTCATGCCCATCAGCGGTAAACGCAAATACTGGTCCCTTAGATTTATTTCAATTAATGCAGCAGTTCTTGAATGCTTCTGCCTCATTCAAACATATTCAACACGATACTCCACTTGTATGCGAGGAACATCAACCTGCTTGGAACGCGGAAAAGCTGATTAACGCTTTGTCAACGGTCCAAAATAAGGTCGAAAAGGAAGAAAAGGCATCGCTAAATTCCCCTCCCTCTTACCTTAACAAGGATAATCTCAAGCAACGAATTATCAGGATAATCAAGCAATCCTCGTCAGAACAAAAATTAGAGAGCTTCGGTCGCAACGAAGATAATGTAATCGATATTGTCGGTATGCTGTTCGATTTTATCCTTGACGACCAGGGAATACCGGATACTATTAAAGCGCTGATTGGGCGACTCCAGATTCCAATGCTCAAGGTAGGTATCCTGGACAAAACTTTCTTTAGCAAAAAGCAGCATCCAGCACGGATGTTATTGAATGACCTAGCAAGAGCAGGAACAGGATGGAATGAAGATGATTCCATAATCCAGCAGGGAATTTATGCTCAAATGAAGCATACCATCAACCGGATTCTCAATGAATTCGATGACAATATTTCAATTTTTGTGGAACTCCAGAAAGAATTTTCAGAATTTCTTAGCGCAGAGCAGAGTAAAACAAAAATTATTGAAGAGCGTACTCAGCAAGCTGAAGAAGGAAAATCCCGAGTTGCAGAAGCACATATTCAGATACAAAAAGAAATAGAGACTCGCGCCCAGGTCAGTAGATTACCCGAAACGATGACCGCTTTGCTGCATCAAGTTTGGTCTAAAATTCCACTGCTCGCCTATCTCAGAGAAGGACCTAACAGCAAGGATTGGCAACAAAACATAGCCACCCTCGATAAATTAGCCTGGACGCTAGTTCCTAAACAGACAGGAGAAGAAAGAAAAAAACTTCTAATCACTATACCAGGTTTACTGCAGGAACTACGCCTCGGTTTTAGTCAGGTGCAGTGCAATCCAATGGATACCGTACGGTTTTTCAAAACCCTGGAGGCATGCCATATCAGTTGCATTCGCGCCTCATCTCACAGGGATTCCCATTTTACCGAAAAACAGATAACAACTGCGACCAACTCCAAGCATCTAACCCTAAATGCAGACCAATCAAAACCGGCTCTTTCTCCTAGGGATCAACCTAATTCTAGATCGAGAGAAGAGACTCATGATATTCCACTTTCTTCGCCCATCAAACAGAAAAGCGGCCCTCCCTCTCCTGAAAAGGATAAATATCTGCAGGAATTAGCGGCTGTACCTCTCGGAAGTTGGTTTTTATTCACCCATCCCAAAAAGCAGAAACGCCGTGGAAAACTTTCCATTCGGATCGCTGGAGGCGGCAATTACGTTTTTGTCAACCGTGCGGGCGCCAAGATACTGGAGCAATCCGCTTCGGATCTTGCACAAGGAATGCGGCTAGGCCATATTAAAATACTGGCTGACGACTTAATCTTAGACCGCGCCCTAGACTCCGTTTTAAAGAGCCTCCGTCAAATGCACGATAGTTTGTTATAGGATATAACTCTAGTTTAAAATTTACGGGAAAAATTGAGTATCATCTACAGAGTATAAGCCGGGATTTTTTCCAGTTTCCAAATATCAGCATTATATTCCTCGATGGTGCGATCAGCAGAAAACTTACCGCTTGCAGCAGTGTTGAGAATACTCATACGAGTCCAACGTTCTTGATCGCGATAAGCTTCCGCAACCCGGCGCTGACTATCGATATAGCTCCGAAAGTCGGCAACTGTCATCCATGGATCCTGCGGGCTACGCAGTGAATTCAGAATAGGATTGAAGATCCCTGGCTCAAACTGATTGAAATGACCGCATTCAAGCAAATGCATCACCCGTTGTAGCTCTTCATCACCAGCAATAACCCCATTAGGATTATAGTGCTGGCGTGCCGCTTCCACCTCTTCAGCCGTTAGTCCAAATAAGAAGAAATTTTTATCACCCACCTCCTCACGAATCTCGATATTAGCACCATCTAGCGTACCAATAGTAATGGCACCATTCATCATGAATTTCATGTTACCGGTACCAGACGCTTCCTTACCAGCGGTAGAGATTTGCTCTGAAAGATCGGCTCCAGGGCAAATAATTTCCATTATTGAAACCCCATAGTTAGGCATAAAGAAGATTTTGAGGGCACCATCCGTTTTCGGGTCATTATTGACTACATTTGCAACATTATTAATTAATTTAATAATTAATTTTGCCATCCAGTAACCAGGGGCTGCCTTTCCACTGATCAGCATGTAACGAGGAACCCAGTTTTCCATGTCCCCTCGCTTGATCCGATCATAGAGATGAATGATATGCAGGATATTCAACAACTGTCGCTTATATTCATGAATACGTTTTACTTGCACATCAAATAAAAAATGAGCGCTGGCTTGAATACCCTGTTGGACCTGAAGAGCGAGCAGCCGTTTCTTGTTTTCATGTTTGATGCTATGCCATCGAGCACAGAACTCTGGATTTTCCGCATAGAGAGAGAGCCGGCGAAGTTGACTTAAATCAGTAATCCATTCCTCTCCAATGGTCTCAGTAATTAAACCTGCTAAATCAGGATTGCATTTCGCCAACCAGCGTCGAGGAGTCACCCCATTAGTCTTATTATTAAATTTATGCGGCCAAAGTTGATAAAAATCATAAAATAATCCGTGCTTAAGTAAATGGGTATGCAAGGCAGCAACCCCATTGACCGAGAAGCTGGCAACGATGGCAAGATGGGCCATACGCACCTGCGGGTTCTCTCCTTCCTCTATAATAGACATCCGCGCCTGCAACGCAGTATCTCCCGGCCAACAACGCGCAACCTCAGTTAAGAAACGAGCATTGATTTCATAAATAATTTCTAAAAGGCGTGGCAACAGAGAGCCAAACATACTCACTGGCCATTTCTCCAGAGCTTCCGGCAGCAGCGTATGATTAGTATAGGCTACGGTGCGACTTGTAATTTCCCAGGCGTCGTCCCACCCTAGTCCATGCCCATCCATTAGCAATCGCATCAATTCCGGCACCATGCAAGTAGGATGGGTATCATTAAGCTGGAAGCAGTTTTTCTCTGCAAATTGGCTAAAATCCTCGCCACGACGCCGCACCCAATCGCGCAGAATATCCTGTAAACTTGCTGAAGCCAGAAAATACTGCTGGCGCAGACGGGTTTCCTTACCGAGCTCCATCGCATCGTTAGGATAGAGTACCATGGTAATATTTTCGGCGGCATTTTTTGCTGCGACGGATTCTGGATATCTTCCAGCATTAAATTCTCCTAGATCGAAAACATCAGTCGCCTCAGCTTTCCATAACCGTAAGGTATTGACCGTATCATTACGATATCCCGGAATAGGAATATCGTAGGGCACCGCAAGTACATCATGGGTGTCGACCCAACACATGCGCCAGCCTCCGCAGCCATCATCCATATATTCAGTATGGCCACCATATTTGACTCTTTGCGTATATTCCGGTCTTTCTAACTCCCAGGGGTTCCCATCCCGAAGCCAGCGGTCGGGCTCTTCTACCTGATACCCATTGTCAAATTCTTGCCGGAACATGCCGTACTCATAACGCAAGCCGTATCCCATAACGGGAAGCTGCAAAGTTGCGCAGCTGTCCAGAAAGCAAGCAGCCAAACGTCCCAAGCCTCCATTGCCCAAACCGGCATCATGCTCTAACTCTGCCAATCCCTCCAAATTTAAGCCATACTCCTGCAAAGCAGCGCTCAACTCATCCTCAAGCTCTAAGTTAAGCGTGGCATTGCTCAGGGAGCGTCCTAACAGATATTCCATGGAGAAATAATATACCCAAGGACAGCGGCTCTCATCATAAGCGCGCTTAGTATTTTTCCAACGTTCCATCAATCGATCACGAACGGTGAGCACCAGCGCAAAATACAAATAATGCTTCGATACGCAGCTTTCGTCACGCCCCAGAAAGCGGCCGAAATAGCCCTTGTAATCTTCGGCTAAACTCTTCCTGTCCATCCCCAGCGGCGGCAACCCTATGAGCTTGGATAGGGATATCGTGTTATAAAGGTACCGTTTTGACATGGAATATTATCGCCCTTGGGGGTTAGTTAAGCATGACATCGACTACACCGGCCTTCCCTATTCACCGGTTGATAACCAATATCCCACCACCAACCTAGCACCCGTTACTTTTAAATATAAGTAGGGAAAGGTAGGCTTAAAAAAGGTTATTCGTTTCCAATTGCCTTTACACTCAAACGGACTCGGCCTTGTTTATCTACTTCTAAAACCTTAACACGAATGACATCACCTTCGGATAACTTATCGCTCACGTTCTTTACCCGCTCGGCTGAAATCTGCGAGATATGGAGCAAGCCGTCTTTGCCAGGCAGGATGGTGACAAAGGCTCCAAAATCCATCAGCCGGGAGACCCGCCCTTCATAGATTTTACCCACTTCCACATCAGAAACGATCTCTTCCACCCGGCGCTTAGCTTCTTGACCATCCGCCTTATCTGCGGAAAAAATCTTCACCGTTCCATCATCCACAATATCAATCGTAGTACCCGTTTCCTCGGTAAGCGCCCGAATGGTTGCGCCCCCTTTACCAATTACATCACGAATTTTTTCTGGATTAATTTTGAACACAATCATGCGTGGAGCATATTCGGACATCTCTTGACGTGGGGTAGAAATAATCTCATTCATTTTCTGGAGGATATAAAAACGGCCTTCACGCGCCTGGGACAGAGCTGTCCGCATGATTTCCTCGGTAATACCGTCAATTTTAATGTCCATCTGCAAGGCCGTGATTCCTTTCTCTGTACCCGCTACCTTAAAATCCATATCACCAAGATGATCCTCATCGCCGAGGATATCACTCAAAACAGCGAAGCGATCCTTCTCCTTGATGAGTCCCATGGCAATGCCCGCAACCGGCGCCTTAATAGGAACCCCCGCATCCATTAGGGAAAGGCTGGTGCCACACACTGTTGCCATGGAGCTAGAACCGTTAGATTCGGTAATCTCAGAAACCACCCGAATGACATAGGGGAAACTTTCCTCATCCGGAACCACTCCATTCAAACTGCGCTTAGCTAGGCGGCCGTGGCCGATTTCCCGGCGCTTAGGAGAACCAACGAAACCCGTTTCTCCGACACAATAGGGAGGGAAGTTATAGTGCAGCATAAAACGCTCCCGGCGCTCCCCTTCAATAGCATCAATCACTTGAGCATCACGTTCAGTGCCCAAAGTTGTTGCCACCAAGGATTGAGTCTCGCCGCGGGTGAAGAGAGCTGAACCATGAGTCCGAGGTAACAGTCCAGTGGAAATATTAATAGGCCGAATAGCCGTAGCATCACGGCCATCGATACGTTCCCCTCCAGATAGAATCTGCTCACGCACTAAGCGCTTTTCCAAAGCGCCAATGGCCTCTAGCACCTGCTCTCGACTCCACCGAGAATTCTCCTCGGGTACCAGGCTTTCAACAATGGAATTCCGTAATTCCGCCAAGCTAGCCTGCCGCTCTTGTTTCGAACGTATCTGATAGGCTTCTTGCGCGCGGGCCTCTCCAACTTCCTGGACAGCCGATTTCAAATCTTCTTCTTCAATGGGAGGTTTCCAATCCCAAGCAGGTTTTCCAGCTTCCTCCGCTAGTTCTCGAATAGCCTGGATTACCACTTGCATTTCTTGGTGAGCAAACATGACGGATCCCAGCATGATTTCCTCAGGCAGTTCTTGAGCCTCGGACTCAACCATCAACACCGCCTTTTCCGTTCCCGCAACTACCAAATCAAGCGCTGATTTTTCCATCTGGCCCAGCGTTGGATTGAGCACATACTGGCCGTCAATATAGCCGACCCGGGCTGCCGCAATGGGCGTAGTAAAAGGGATTCCAGAAAGCGCCAAGGCGGCGGAAGCACCAATGAGGGAAGGAATATCAGGATCATTTTCACTATCTGAGGAGATAACCGTTGCAATTACTTGCACCTCATTAATGAAATTTTTAGGGAATAAGGGCCTCAGTGGACGATCAATTAGCCGGGAAGTCAGCGTTTCCTTTTCAGTGGGCCTTCCTTCACGCTTAAAAAAACCTCCTGGAATTTTACCAGCAGCATAGGTTCTTTCCTGATAATTGACTGTCAATGGAAAAAAATCACGCCCCTCAGCCGCTTCTTTCATTCCCACTACCGTCACCAACACAACTGTTTCACCATAGCGGACAACAACAGCTCCGCTAGCCTGGCGCGCAATACAACCGGTCTCAAGAACTAAGGAGCGATCACCGTACTCGATTACCTTTTTAATGGGGGTCACATTTATTTCCTTACACTAAATAGCTGGGAAAGAGGGATAACCAACCGCTCCGCAGCCTCACCCATAAAAAGCGGCTCAGCTACGATAGCGATGCATAGATTCTGATCGTTTGGAGAGTAGCTAGCGGCGCAATCCAAGCTTGTTAATTAAAGTACGATAACGATCTAAATCTTTTTTCTTCAAGTAGTCCAATAGCTTACGACGTTGCCCCACAGCCCGCAGCAACCCCTGGCGCGAATGATGATCATGGGTGTGTTGCTTAAAATGACCGGACAGCTGAGTGATGCGTTCCGAAAGCAGGGCGACCTGCACTTCCGGTGAACCCGTGTCATTAACAGAGCATTGATGTTCCTTGATAACTTGTACTTTTCTTTCACTGCTTAAGGACATATTTTCATTCCCCATTCTGGCTTTTAGCTGATACCGGCTGGCTACCTGATAGATTTTCAATTTTACTCATAAATAAGATCCCCTAACAATAATGAGTCACCAAAAAAACCTCTAACCCCTATAAATTAACCGCTCTGACTGAAAATCAAACGGCGCGGAGCAATACGTCCATCCTCCGTAATCCGCCCTACTCCAAAAAATCCCTTGCCACACTCTATTAAACGAACCCAGCCTTCGCTTGGAGCTTGCGGAACCCGTACCGATTGCCCCTGCCGCAGATAGTAGGCTAAATCGGCGATTAGATTTACTGCAGGCCAATCCGCCAAAATTTGCCCTACGGGTAACAGCAAATTTCCGAGTGCCTCAACATTCGTCTCGGCTAGCATTTCCAGCTCCTCCAGAGAGATCATATCCGAAGCACCAAAAGAACCGACTTGGGTACGGCGCAGCGCTATAACATGGGCGCCGCATCCTAGCGCCCGACCGATGTCTTCAGCCAAGGTACGAATATAAGTTCCCTTAGAGCAAAAGACCTCAAACCCTAGCTCATTATTAACTAATTCCGTCAATTTAATGGTATGGATAGTCACCTGGCGAGATTTGCGCTCCACTTCAATTCCTTGGCGGGCAAGTTTATAGAGCCGCTGGCCCTGGTGTTTAATCGCCGAATACATGGGAGGCACTTGCTCTTGCGGGCCAGAGAAGCCGGACAAAAATTTCGCCACCTCGTCCCTATCTAACTCGTTGACAGGATGGGTTTCTAGCACCTCGCCATCAGCGTCCCCAGTGGTAGTCACTACGCCGAGACGGCACATCACCTGATAACGCTTATCGGCTTCTAGCAAAAACCCCGACAGTTTAGTTGCCTCCCCCAAACAAATTGGCAACAATCCATTTGCAAGAGGGTCTAGACTGCCTGTATGTCCTGCTTTTCGGGCTTGGTAAATCTGCTTAACTCGCTGCAGAGCACCATTAGAGCTGATGCCTACGGGTTTATCCAATAGGAGCATTCCGTGAATATCCTGGCCTTGAAAGCGGCGTTGTTTCTTCATCCTTGTATTACGTTCTTGAGCACTAACTAAAGGGAGAGGGGATTATTCGGTTGAATTGTCTGATTCACCGTCTGTTTCTTTCTGAACCGCTTTATCAATAAGCGCACTTAGGCGCCTACCACGCTCGATGGAGTCATCATAAACAAATTGCAATCGTGGGATAACTCGTAACTCCACTCGCTGACTTAAACCATGCTGGAGAAATCCGGCCGCCTTATTTAAAACCGCTAGCTGCTCCTGAGTATCTTCCTCTTTCCCTAGAAAAGTAACGTAGGCTTTAGCCTGTCTAAGGTCCGGTGATACCCTCACATGAGAAACGGTAACTAGCTTTACTCGAGGATCCTTTAGCTCCTCCTGGAACAGGCGAGCCAATTCTCTTTGCAATAGCTCACCCACCCGGCGAGCGCGAGAAAATTCTTGACTCATATCCTTTCGTTATAAAGCGGGCTCTTTTCTTACTCTTTCATAAACTTCAATCTGGTCCCCCACTTTAACGTCCTTATAATCCTTGACGCCAATACCACATTCGGTGCCTGCCCGAACCTCCTGGACATCATCTTTAAAGCGACGCAAGGATTCTAGCTGGCCTTCAAAAACGACAATGTTATCGCGCAGTACACGGATAGGATTATTGCGACGCACGCTACCCTCAATCACCAAGCAGCCCGCAATAGCTCCCAGCTTAGGTGAGCGAAATACGTCATCTACCCGGGCCAAGCCAATGATTTCTTCCCGGTACTCAGGGTCTAGTATACCGATTAAAGCCCCTTTTATTTCATCAATAGCATTATAGATTACACTATAATAGTGTAAATCAATCCCTTTTTCAGCAATCAGACGGCGTGCCGCCGCATCCGCTCGAACGTTAAAACCGATAATCACGGCGTTAGAAGCAACCGCTAAATTAACATCTGTCTCATTAATACCCCCGACACCCGCAGCGACAACCTTAACCCTCGCCTTATCAGTAGAAAGTTTAGTCAAGGAATCGGAAAGAGCTTCAGCGGATCCTTGCACATCGGCCTTAATTACGAGATTAAGCGCTCTAATTTCTCCTTCTTCCATCTCATTGAACATATTCTCAAGCTTGGCAGACTGCTGCCGCGCCAGCTTAACTTCCCGTTCTTTAGCTTGACGATGCCCAGCAATTTCCCGCGCTCTACGCTCATCCGGCACCACCACCGCCTCATCGCCCGCATTGGGTGTCCCCGACAAACCTAGAATTTCTACCGGTGTTGATGGTCCCGCTTCTATTATCTCTTGACCTCTTTCGGTAAGCATGGCCCGAACCCGACCGGTTTCCACCCCACTGAGAAGAATGTCGCCCTTACGTAAAGTACCACTTTGCACTAATATTGTAGCTACCGGACCGCGCCCCTTATCCAACCGGGATTCGATAACAACACCGCGAGCAGGCCCTTCAGCAGATACCTTAATCTCCATTACTTCAGCCTGAAGCAAGATAGCTTCAATTAGATCATCAATTCCCTCCCCAGTCTTAGCTGAGACATTGACAAACTGAGTATCCCCTCCCCACTCCTCGGTAATCACATCGTGATTAGCAAGCTCTTGCTTGACCCTATCTGGATCGGCATCAGGACGGTCAATCTTATTAACCGCCACAACAAGTGGCGCGCCTGCTGCACGAGCATGCTGAATAGCTTCCACAGTCTGTGGCATAGCGCCATCATCTGCGGCAACCACCAAAATAACAATATCGGTGACTTTAGCCCCCCGTGCGCGCATCGCAGTAAAAGCTGCATGGCCTGGAGTATCAATAAAAGTAATCTCACCTTTATCCGAACGCACCTTATAGGCGCCAATATGTTGGGTAATGCCTCCTGCCTCAGACGTGGCAACCTTAGCTCGCCGGATATAATCGAGCAGCGAGGTTTTGCCATGATCCACATGGCCCATAATAGTAACCACTGCAGCCCGTGAAACCTGCCTACTTACTTCCTGTTCAGCTTGGACCAACTCTAACTCAAGCGTATTTTCTTGTAAGCGCTTAGGCTTATGACCCATTTCCTCCACGACGATGGTCGCCGTATCTTGATCTAAAACCTGATTGATAGTTGCCATAATACCCAATTTCATTAGCGCTTTAATCACTTCAGCCGCCTTCACCGACATTTTTTGAGCTAACTCGGCAACAGTCATCGTCTCGGGAATAGAGACATCATGCACGATAGGCGCCGTTGGTCTTTCGAATCCATGCTTAGCTGCGGGTGCCGCTTTTTGGGGCCGAAATTTTTTACGTTTACTGGTACCGGCCTTGCCAGGAGCTATGTGTAACTCTTTGCGGCCAAACTTAGTTCCCCGTTGTTTTTGCTCAGATTCCCTATCCTCGGAGCGAAACCGAGGTTTCGCCTTCCGGCTAGCAGGCTTTTCCGTTCTAGCTGGTTCCAACCCGTTCTTTGGTTTTTTTTCCACATCAAGACGGCGCTTAACCTGAGCTTCGGCCTGGCGCTTGGCTTCCTCCTCAGCGGCCTGGCGCTTGGCTTCCTCCTCAGCGGCCTGGCGCTTGGCTTCCTCCTCAGCGGCCTGGCGCTTGGCTTCCTCCTCCGCTATAAGCCGCGCTTCCCGTTCTTGTTGCGCCTGAACTCCTGCCTGCGCCTCTTCTTCCTCTCGCTGGCGTTCCGCTAAACGCTCTTGCTCTAGTATCGCGCTGCGCTTAATGTAGGTACGCTTTTTACGCACTTCAACATTGACTGTCTTAGAACGCCCTCCCCCCGCATTCACTTGAATCTCGCTATGACTCCGACGATTTAGAGTAATTCTTTTAGGCGTTGCAATCTCTACGCTAGCGCCATGGCTATGCCTCAAGTACCTCAACAGCTGCAACTTTTGCGCTTCTGTAATCGCCGCATCCTCCCGGTCGACCCCAATGCCCGCTTCGCGTAGCTGCTCAAGCAAGCGACCGACAGGAGTGCCGACCACATCGGCTAGCTGCCGTACGGTTACCTCACTCATTGCCGCTCCTCCGTTTCTTCATCCTGTTTCTCGCTAACAAACCAGGACTCTCGTGCTGCCATAATGAGACGAGCAGCTTTCTCTCTGTTCATCCCCTCGATCTCCATGAGTTCATCCACCGCCTGCTCCGCCAAATTTTCTTTAGTTACAATACCTTTGCTGGCCAGTGCAGAGGCTAATCCATGGTCAATCTCTTCCATGTCCAATAATTCCTGGTCTAGCTGTACGGTCTCAATAGTCTCTTCATTAGCAATTGCTCGAGTAAGAAGAACGTCACGGGCTCGATTACGTAGTTCCTGAACGATTTGGGAGTCAAACTCCTCTATAGCAAGAATCTCTTGTTCCGGCACATAGGCCATTTCTTCGATACTAGAAAAACCTTCATGTACTAGGATAGCCGCCACTTCCTCATCCACATCTAACTGTTCCATAAACATCTGCTGGAGCGACTTTGCTTCGCTTTCACCTTTTTCTTCTGCTTCTTGTTCCGTCATTACATTCAACTCCCAGCCGGTCAGCTGGCTAGCCAAACGTATGTTCTGCCCTCCACGGCCAATAGCTTGAGAGAGATTCCCCTCGGCCACAGCAACGTCCATGCTATGGCGCTCCTCATCAACCACAATAGAGGCGACCTCTGCTGGCGCCATAGCATTAATTACAAAGCGCGCAGGATCTTCGTCCCAAAGCACGATGTCCACTCGCTCACCAGCAAGCTCATTCGACACAGCTTGAACTCTAGAACCCCGCATGCCCACGCAGGCTCCTACCGGATCAATACGAGTTTCATTGGTTTTTACGGCAATTTTAGCCCGAAGGCCTGGATCCCGAGCAGCACCCTTAACTTCAATACGATTCTCGTTGATTTCAGGAACCTCTAACTTGAACAACTCAATGAGAAGCTCCGGGGCAGTCCTGCTAATAACTAGTTGAGGCCCTCGCCCTTCAGCTCGTACTTCCTTAAGATAGCCTCGCAATCGATCTCCTGGCCGGACTGCCTCACGAGGTATCATCTCTTCTTGAGGAACAATACCCTCGGCATTGTCTCCAAGATCCAGAATAATGTTGCCACGATCCATGCGTTTAACCACCCCCATGACCATCTCTTTAATCCGGCCCCGGTAGGCTGCAACAACCTTAGCCCGTTCCGCCTCCCGCACCTTTTGAACAATCACTTGTTTAGCGGTTTGAGCAGCAATACGCCCAAATGCTATCGACTCCATGGGTTCTTTCACAAAGCCACTCACTTCGGCGTTAGGATCCCGTTTGCACGCTTCGCTCAAATGCATCTGGCGCTCTGGCGCATCCAATTCTGCCTCATCCTCGATAACTTCCCAAGACCGAAAGGATTGGTAATCGCCCGTTGTTCGATCAATGACGACCTGCACTGCAATATCCTCTTGATAACGCTTGCGAGTCGCCATCGCCAGAGCCGCCTCAATCGCCTGGAAAATGACTTCCTTGTTTACGCCTTTTTCATTGGAAACAGCGTCTACTACCATCAGAATTTCTTTGTTCATTGCCGCCCTCAAGCTAGCTCCGTCCTCAACATTCTGGTACTAACCGCGCTTTTTTAATGCCTTCTAGTGGCAATTCAAACTCCTCTCCAGCCACTAAAATAACCACGCGATCACCACGAATTCCCCGCAGTAAGCCTTTAAATTCGCGGCGCCCGTTTAGCGGTTTGCTCAGAGTGATAGATGCCTCCACTCCCGTAAAACGCTTGAAGTGCTCTTCCGTAAATAATGGCCTATTCAGCCCAGGGGAAGAAATTTCAAGAGTATACGCTGACGCCATTAACTCCTCTACATCTAGTAGGGCACTAATTTGATGGCTTGCTCGCTCACAGTCGTCTATCGTTATTCCAGATGGAGTATCAATATATATACGCAAAAGAGCCCCTTTGCCTACCGATGATAAGCGCTCTACACCTACCAATTCATAGCCAAGAGCGGCCACCACTGGTTCTACTAATTCGCTAATTCGTCTATCGCCCCACATACTGACAGAAATAAAAAAAGGGCCAATGGCCCAATTTTAATAATAACACCCTTCAAGGTTAGCGAGCGCCATATACGACAAAACCCCGATTTCGGGGTTTATCGTTTAAAACTTGGTAGCGGGGGCAGGATTTGAACCTGCGACCTTCGGGTTATGAGCCCGACGAGCTGCCAGACTGCTCCACCCCGCATCTGTAACCTCGATATTTCTATATGATATCTAATAGAGAAAGCGCTTTCAAGCTATATTAAGTGGATGCTAAAAACCGTGTTAAGCAAAAAAGCTGAATTGATAGTTACATCCTTTAACTTTGGGGTTTCACCATGACTAATTTCAATTTTGTTCCTACAAAATCTTATCAGCCTGGAGAATTCGCGCTTCAATGGGTGCCTTGGGCTGGCCATGACTTAGCGCGCAAGGCCCTCAGTTTGGTATCACCCTCCACGCGCATTACTTTCCTTCCTACTGAGGGTAGGTCGCGCTTGTGGCAACGGGAAAATCATAGCGCGAATTCATGGCAAAACGCAAGTAACCTGGCCCTCGCGCTCGACGCGCCGTTGCACTTTTCGCCTGTCTGCAGCAGACAGGCGGACACGCACAGGCAGGCAACCTCGCTAGGGGGTCATTAAACATCCATGCTTAATTCCAATGAAAACATCTGTTGAACAGCTCATTAAACAAACATCAGAACTCCTGGAACGCCTTGAAAATTTGCTGCCGGCTCAGGCACCAGAGCCCGAGTGGGAGCGCTCGGTTGCCTTCCGCTGGCGCCGCATCCACCCACGGGATCCTGGCCACTTAGAAGCGGTTCCCCATACCCATAACATTCAATTGAACGAACTCCGTGGTATTGAAACGCAAAAGCGGCAAATCGTTCAGAACACCACTCAATTCCTCTCTGGCTTACCAGCTAACAACATCCTTCTCTGGGGCGCCCGCGGCACCGGCAAATCCTCGCTGATTAAAGCATTGCTCAATGCCTTCTCCAGCCAAGGCCTGCGTCTTATCGAGGTCGATCGGCACGAATTGCTAAACCTGCCTGATATTGTCGCGCTTACTTCCCATCGCCCGGAACGCTTTATTCTATTCTGCGATGACCTCTCTTTTGATGCTAACGATCCTAGTTATAGAGCACTTAAGGTCGTACTCGATGGTTCCGTTAGCGCCACACCAGAAAATGTCCTAGTCTATGCTACCTCTAACCGCCGCCACTTATTGCCCGAGTACATGGAAGAAAACCAACAAAGCCAGTTAGTAAAAGGGGAAATTCATCCCAGCGAAGCGACGGAGGAAAAAATCGCGCTTTCTGATCGATTTGGTCTCTGGTTATCCTTCTACCCTTTTGATCAGCAAAGCTATATCGAGATCGTCAGAGCCTGGCTCGATTATTATGGCGTCACTCCTGAACTAAGGGAACAGGCCACCGAGGCTGCCCTCCAATGGGCTTTGCTGAGAGGCTCCCGTAGTGGCCGTACCGCATGGCAATTTGCTCGTGATTTCGCCGGCCGTCACAAATTCAGCAATGCTCCTTAAGCCCTCTCCTCCAAGGTTTTGGAGATTGGCCGCAATCGCCTATACTAAGGTGCTCAAAGTAAAAGCTTCAATATGACAAATCCTAATCTCGATCGGCTTCAGCCTTATCCCTTCCAGCGCCTGGCCCAGCTGATAAGGGAAATCATTCCGCCACCTTCAAAGCCTCCCCTTGCGCTTTCTATCGGCGAGCCCAAGCACGCTACGCCTAACTTTATCGTCGAAACACTCGTCAGTCACTTACACGGCTTAGCCACCTATCCCACCACCCGGGGAATAGCAGGCTTTCGAGAAGCCATTGCTGCCTGGTTAACACAACGATTTCATTTGCCTACTGGGGCAGCTGATCCTGAACGGCATATCCTCCCTGTCAATGGAACCCGCGAAGCCCTATTCGCCATTGCTCACTGCGTAATCGATTCTAGCCGAGCCCCTTTAGTAGTCATGCCCAACCCCTTTTATCAAATCTATGAAGGGGCCGCTTTGCTGGCCGGTGCTCAACCCTATTATATTAACTGTACTGCCGAAAACCGTTTTATCCCTGATTATCGGGCTGTACCTCAGCAGGTGTGGCAACGCTGCCAGCTGCTTTATCTTTGCTCTCCTGGCAACCCCACCGGCGCGGTCTTAGATCTGGAAACACTCGCCGCCCTTATTGAGCTGGCCCAGCGTTTTGACTTTATTATCGCTGCGGATGAGTGCTATTCCGAAATATACTTAGATGAAAGCAATCCTCCACCGGGTCTATTGCAAGCCGCCATCCACATTGGCTTAGATGATTTTCGCCGCTGCTTAGTATTTCACAGCCTCTCCAAGCGCTCTAATGGACCTGGACTACGCTCCGGTTTTGTCGCTGGCGATGCTCACCTCATCGAACAATTCTTGCGCTACCGCACCTATCATGGCTGCGCTATGCCCCCCGCAACGCAAGCCGCCAGCATGGCTGCCTGGAATGATGAGCGCCATGTGATAGAAAATCGCCACCGCTACCGAGAAAAATTCGCTGCAGTTCTCGAAATCCTAGGCTCTGAAATTTCCTGCTCGCTACCCAAGGCAAGTTTTTATTTATGGCCGGAAACTCCGATTCCCGACACTGATTTTGCCCAGCAGCTATATCAGCGAGAAAATATTTTGACTCTTCCCGGACGTTTTCTCGCCCGGGAGGCCCACGGCACCAACCCCGGAGAGCAGCGAATCCGCTTGGCTCTCGTCGCACCCCTAGAGGAATGTGTTGAAGCCGCGTGGCGGATCAAAAATTTTGTAAATGCCCTGTAAAATTATACTAATGGAGTAAGGTAATGAATGATTCTCAAGCAATTATTGAAGAAGCTTTTGAGCGCCGCGCTGAAATTAGCCCTCGCAAAGCAGAAACCCTGGTCAAGGATGCGGTGGAAGAAGCATTACACCTGCTTGATACGGGCGAAGCCAGGGTAGCAGAAAAACAAAATGGCGAGTGGATAGTCAATGAGTGGCTTAAAAAAGCCGTTCTTCTCTCGTTCCGATTATCGGACAACGTTTTTATAAAGGGGGGTTATACCAACTATTTTGATAAAGTTCCTTCCAAGTATGCTGATTACAGCTCACGGGACTTCCGCCAGGATGAAGTTCGCATCGTGCCCCCAGCTTCCGTGCGTAAAGGCGCTTTTATTGCGCCCAGCGTCGTGCTAATGCCCTCTTACGTCAATATCGGCGCCTATGTGGACCGGGGAACCATGGTAGACACTTGGGCCACTGTGGGCTCCTGCGCCCAAATTGGAAAAAATGTCCATCTTTCTGGAGGCGTGGGTATTGGCGGGGTATTAGAGCCCCTACAAGCCAAACCCACCATTATCGAAGATAACTGCTTTATTGGCGCCCGCTCTGAAATCGTGGAAGGGGTCATTGTAGAGGAAGGTTCAGTGATTTCCATGGGCGTATTCATTGGCCAAAGCACCCGAATTTATCATCGGGAAACGGGTACCATCAGCTACGGTCGTGTCCCCGCCGGCTCAGTGGTTGTACCAGGCAATCTACCTTCTCAAGACGGTAAATATAGTCTTTATTGCGCCATTATTGTCAAACAGGTCGACGAAAGAACCCGTAGCAAGGTCGGGATCAATGAACTCCTGCGGAATATATAAATTTCTAAGACCTTTCCCTTTAGCAGCTACGGAAACTTTATGTCGGCTACCCTAGAATTAGCAAAAAGGCTGATCGCTTGCGCCTCGATCACCCCCCGTGATGCCGGCTGCCAGGGACTACTAGCCCAACGTCTCCTAGCCCTTGGTTTCCAGGGTGAGCAGATGAATTTCGGGGAAGTGGATAATATCTGGCTGCGGCGAGGCCAAAAACCACCGCTTTTTGTTTTCGCCGGTCATACCGATGTCGTCCCCCCAGGACCACCCGACAAATGGCTGACTGATCCCTTTACGCCTGAGGTTCGTAATGGCCTGCTTTATGGCCGCGGCGCCGCTGATATGAAAGGTAGCCTTGCTGCCATGGTGACCGCCTGTGAGCACTTTATTAACGTCCATTCAGACCACGCCGGGTCCATCGCTTTTCTACTCACCAGTGATGAAGAAGGTCCGGCAATCAATGGCACTATTAAAGTAGTAGAAACGCTACAAGCCCGAGGCGAAAAAATCGATTACTGCCTGGTAGGAGAACCCACTAGCCAGAAACAAGTTGGAGATATGATCAAAAATGGCCGCCGGGGTTCGCTGGGTGGCCGTCTAATTGTACGTGGAATTCAAGGGCATGTGGCTTACCCTCACTTGGCCGATAACCCCATACATAGTCTAGCACCGGCGCTAGCCGTTCTATGCGCTCAAACATGGGATCAGGGCAATAAAGATTTTCCCCCCACTACCTTTCAAATCTCAAATATTCAAGGGGGAACGGGAGCAACGAATGTCATTCCAGGGGAGGTGGAAATCCTGTTTAATTTCCGCTATTCCACGGAAGTTACCCACCAGCAGCTACAACAGCAGATGGAGGAAATATTATCCCAACAACGCTTGAACTATGAATTAGAGTGGACCCTCTCTGGCAAACCTTTCCTCACCGCGCCAGGAAGTTTGATGACGGCGGTTTCTCAAGCAGTACGGGGCATCACCGGGATTGATGCAGAATTTTCTACAACTGGCGGTACCTCGGATGGAAGGTTTATCGCTCCCACCGGGGCCCAGGTCGTGGAACTTGGCCCTGTCAACGCCACCATTCACAAAGTCAACGAATGCGTTGCTGTAGCAGATCTGGAGATACTATCCCGAATCTACAGCCGCATATTAGAAATATTACTTACAGAATAGAATCTCGCGGAAATTAAACAGGCCACTTCTCAGAGTAGAGATTATTCCCTGTGCCCCTTCTCAGGAATTCCTAATATCCCCGCGTGGAAGGCCTCGATTTCCAACAATAAGTCGTTTCGACAAACATCCCCCTGGAGAAACAAAGCCGGCACCCTGCCACCGAAACGTCGCTGTAGACATTGGACAATAGGTTCCATCTCCACACCCTGACGTAAGTAAACTTTCAGCAAACTCAATTCATCGAGCGATTGGATCTCTAATCCATGCAGACGCCGCGCATTATCCGCCAGCGATTGCAAGTTACTGAGCGTTTCATCAAGCTGGGCTAGCGGGTTGCCCACATGTCGAGTTTCATGTCCAACGATGCTAGCCGTCCCAGAAATATAGAGGTGGGCCTCAGCACCCCAAGGTTTTAATGTAGCGCGGGAGAAAGATGGACTGCGGGGAGCATAATAGGATGGGTAGCGGAAGGCGCTCACTTGGCGCGGATTTTCTAGCCGAAAGCCAGGCTCGAGTGCTGCTAGAAAATAAATTAGCGTTCGGGAAGTACGGGTTCCCATAGCGGTGGCTGCCACTAGATGACGCTCAAAATCCGGAGTCGTCTCTAGGATTCGATGCCGCCCTAAGCAAAAGGCCCGGTAGCGCTCTAGCCCATCTTCCTCCCGGTGAATATCCGATAGATAGTTCCATGTCCGCAATAAATAAGGATAACCTAGGCGCTTCTGACAGGCTAAAATAGCCCGATAGGCATCATAAGTGGCTTGTTCCATCCCTGGAACCCGACCTCCTTCAAATTGTAAGCAGCCAAATAACACCGCATCGGTCCGGCTATACCAGACTTCTCCCGCATAGCCTGTTTCCGGAGGATAGGGAACACGCCAAACTTCCAGGGTAGAGTCGCCACCTAGCTCTGGCAATCCTACGGTTACCAAACATGGCTCCTTGAGCTCATTCTCTCGATCGAAAGAAATAAGCGCCAAGAGATCCTCTTCGTTCAAGAGGGTTTGAAGATGAGCCGCATTCTCGTACCTTACCTGAAACGGGGTATCAAGCCAGCCAGATACCCGTTGCCGGCGGTTATTTTCCATGAACGCCCTGGACCCCAATCCCAGACCAGCTACCAAGCCGCCCGGGCGGCTCTCACGGCAACCCCTGACTCGATACTGGCCCCCAAATCATGAAGCACCGTCTCCAAAGCCCCCAAAAAGATCAGTACATTGCGCGGATTAGAGCCATAACCCATCAGACCAACACGCCAAAGTTTTCCCGCCATTTCACCTAAACCCGCCCCAATTTCCAAGCCATATTCTTGCAGCAGCCGGGCGCGCACTGCAGCATCGTCAACACCCGCCGGGATAGTGATTGCATTGAGCTGGGGAAGTCGCTCCTTTTCCTTGACTGCAAGCTGTAATCCCATTGCTTCAATACCCGCCCGCAGGGCTTGATGATTACGCTGATGGCGCTCCCAAGCATTTTCCAAACCTTCTTCCTGCAAAACAACCAACGCCTCATGGAGTCCATAAAGAGCATTAATAGGCGCGGTGTGGTGATAAGCACGCTTGCCATCCCCTCCCCAATAACCCATTACCAGACTCAAATCGAGAAACCAACTCTGTACTTTGGTTTGTCGAGCCCGAATTCGCTCAATAGCCCGCTCGTTAAAACTTACTGGCGATAATCCGGGGGTACAGGAAAGACATTTCTGGCTCCCGGAATAAATGGCATCGATGCCCCACTCATCTACCTTCACGGGACTACCCCCAAGCGATGTCACCGTATCCACTATCGTTAAGCAACCGTGGCGACGCGCTATTTCCACGAGCGTCTTCGCATCGGAACAAGCGCCGGTAGAAGTTTCCGCATGGACAAAAGCCACTACCTTAGTATCTGGATGAGATTTAAGAGTTTCTTCAAGCTTATTGGGATCTACAGCTGCACCCCAAGTATCCTCCACGAGGACAGGGATCGCGCCACAACGCTCGGCATTTTCCTTCATCCGCCCACCAAATACGCCATTTTGGCAAATGATAACCTTATCGCCCGGCTCCAGCAGATTCACAAAACAGATTTCCATCCCCGCACTGCCTGGCGCGGAAACAGGGAAAGTCAGTTCGTTTTTGGTTTGAAAAGCATATTGCAGGAGAGTCTTCATTTCATCCATCATGGCAATAAAGACTGGATCTAAGTGGCCTATCGTTGGCCGGGACATGGCCTCAAGAATACGGGGATTCACATCGGACGGGCCCGGTCCCATAAGAATACGGGCGGGAGGATGAAAGGAAGTAATAGACATGGGTTCTCCTCTAGAAAATAATGGTTATTACGAATTTGGGTCAGGCTAGCAGTATCCCAGCAGAACGGATAATGAGTGGCCACTTACTCGTCCCCTCTTAAAATACCGGAGAGTCGCTTCGGTGAAAAAACAGTTTAATTCCCCTGCCTCAAAAATTATCCTGCTCTCTACCTGGTAACAAGGCTCAATAGTCTACCGAGGATGGTGAGAAATACCAAGTTAGCCCCAGCTCCTCACTCAAATGCCCCCCAGTGAGAGTGCCTGCCTGTGCGTGTCCACACGCAGACAGGTAGGAATAAAATCGAAATCAGTCATGGCGGAACTCCAAATATAATAGCGTGGCCTCAATCCCAGAGTTCAGAACAAGGCGGAAAAAGCCGCCTGCTTTTTCCGCCTTGACTTACAAATCCCCCTACCAACTACGCCCGACTGAAATCGGAAGCTTATAACTCTATACCCCCAGTCCTTAAGTTAAGATCAACCCATGCCATTATTGGTCATCATAAGTGGCTCCGCTGATATAACCGCTAACCCGTTGGGCTAATTGACCCATCTGTGTAGGAGGTTGTTATTGCACGACAGCCCCATTGTATTAGCGTTAGCCTGGTAACCAAGTTGCTTTTCGATGTGGCTGGTCGCTCGCAGACAGCCTAAAAGTGACAGTATTTTTTGCGCAAACTGTTTGCCGCGATAGGGCGTCTCAGGACAATTTTATTTTGCCAAATACCCAACAATTGCGCTTCCTTCTCTGATTTTACCTGGAAGAAGCGCCGGCAGAAATCTGCAAAACTTTTTGCGAGGTGTCTCCTGGGCCAGAAAAACGGCTAATTATTTCTATCCCGCAATCGTTGAATGCCTGGCCAATGCATGTAATGCTTGGCGTGTACGCAAAGGTAGCCATGTGTAGCCTAGGGAGAGGCGATTCTTGAATTCAGCAGATAGAGGATATTCGATGAACAAACTTTCCAAGGTCACCGAGGCGGTGCGCTGCCATGCAAATGGAGCCTGGCTTCTGGCTCTTTTGACTGGTGCGCCGGGCAGCCTAGGGGCGGCACTGATAACACCCACCGATCTGGACGGGCTAGCGCTCGGTGCAATGATCGCCGGGCCGGTTGGACCCGAAGTTGAGACGACCTTTGTCGATACCACAGGCAACGGCATTGGCGATCTGAGTAGCAGCGTATCCTGTCCGTCGGGTTTTGCATCCTGTGTCCCGTCGACCAATCCGCCGGGCGCCCTCTATACCTATCAACACGCGATCACTCCCGGGATCGACTTGCCTAACGATCCACCGTTTCCCTCCCCCAGTACAGTCCTCGCCTTCGACGGCGCTGATCGATTCAGCCTGGGATTTCCCGCAGCTGGATTTGTCGGTATCGCCGGCTACAGCTTCTCCGATGCCGATTCGGTGCTGGTAGCAGGGACAAGTATTATAATTGAATATCTGCCCGACAATCGCTTAGAGTGGCGGTTGAGCCCGGGTGCTGGTTGGGATACTGGCGAGACTATCCGCTTCTTCTGGCAGACCACCCAGCCGCCAAGTGGCCCGGGAGGCCAATACACCTTAGGCTCAACCATGACCGGCACCGCAGCCGGCCCGCAGCCAATCCCGATCGCTACCGTCCCCTCGCCCGCGACTTTCGGGTTACTAGCAAGCGGACTATTGGGTATGTTCGGTATTTATTGGAGAGCACCGAAACCTATAAAGCGCACGGAGCGGTAAAAACCCTCAGGGTTGCAATCTAACTAATCGCTACGCAAATTTGCTGGGCTGACAAGGGGCGAGGTTGCACCTATCCGCAATCAATTATGACGAACGCCAACTAGGCATAATTAACATAAATCCAGCCTTTCCTAACCAGCCATTTCTCAACTTCCACGGCAACAAACACTACCACAGGCAAGACAAAACAAAGCGCCAATTCCCCCATGGATAAGGGAGCCGTTCTAAAAATAGGATTCAGAAATGGCAGGTAAATCACGGCTAACTGTAAAGCTACCGTAATTGCCACGGCCCCAAGCAGCCATGGGTTACTCAAAAGGCCCTGGGTAAAGAGGGATTCTTTCTCCGAACGAATAGCCAGCACATGAGCCAATTGACAGAAAGTCAAGACAGTAAAAACCATGGTTTGCCAGTGGGCGGTGCCACTATGATAAGCCCAAGCTTGGGCCAAGAGAGATAATCCGCCAATCAGCAGACCCACCCAAAGCATATGCTGCCACATGCCATGGGCGAAAATACTTTCATTGGGGGGACGGGGAGGACGCCGCATAATTCCCCGTTCCTGAGGTTCTGCGGAAAGGGCCAGGCCGGGCAGACCATCCGTCACCAAGTTGATCCAAAGAATTTGGATGGGCACCAAAGGCAAGGGCAAGCCCAGAAAGGGAGCAAGGAACAAAGTCCAGATTTCTCCTGAATTACTGGTCATCGTATATCTGACAAATTTGCGGATATTATCAAAGATACGGCGTCCCTCCCGCACCGCACTCACGATGGTGGCAAAATTGTCATCGAGCAACACCATATCGGCCGCCTCTCGGGCCACATCGGTTCCCTTCCGACCCATGGCCACTCCGATTCCGGCCCTTTTTAAAGCAGGCGCATCATTGACGCCATCACCGGTCATGGCTACAAACTCTCCTTGATCTTGCAACGCCTTCACAATCCGGATCTTTTGCTCCGGGGTGACCCGCGCATACGTTCTTATTTGCCTCACCTGATGGGCAAAATCTTGGGCTGGGATTTGCGCCAAATCTTGGCCCTTGATCACCAAGCCATCTTCCTTATCAATCCCCAATCGAATAGCAATAGCCCGTGCAGTTCCTGGATGATCTCCCGTAATCATTACCGGAGTAATGCCAGCCAAGATGCAATCAGCCACCGCCCTAGGGGCTTCTTTACGAGGAGGATCAATTAAGGCCACCAACCCCAGAAAGACGAGATCCTTTTCCAGGATTTCAGGTGCCCATTCCGTCGGGATGTTTTCAAGGAACCGGTATGCCATGGCAAGCACTCGATATCCTTGCTCCGCAAGGCGTTCTGCTTCCCTAAGCAGAGTTCCTCTATCTACTACGGTAATCTCATCAGCCATTTGCATCCGGGAGCAACGGGACAAGATTTTCTCTGGCGCTCCCTTGATAAAGGCAATCGCTTCGCGCTCTGAGACTCGGTGCACAGTCATCATCCGCTTACGTTCGGAATCAAAAGGGATATCGCCTATACGGGGTAATTTCTTTTCCAGGGACTGCCGCTTATAACCCGCCCTATGGGCTGCCTGATAAAGGGCGACCTCCGTGGGATCTCCTCGTACGCCCTGCTCTTTATCAGACACTACCTCATTACAGAGAGCCAAGGCTTGGCCTAGCCGATTCCAAGGAGGAGATTCGGAAGCCATCGGTGGAATTTCACTTTGATACTCGCCAGCTACCCAAAAACCCTCTGCAGTCATCCTGTTTTCAGTAAGCGTGCCGGTCTTATCAGTGCAAATATAGGTCACCGAACCAAGCGTTTCCACGGCGGGCAAACGACGAATTAAAGCATTACGCCGACTCATCTTACGGGCCCCCATAGCCAGAGACACAGTGACAACCGCAGGTAAAGCTTCCGGGATGGCCGCCACCGCTAGGCTCACTGCAGTTAGAAACATCAAGACCCCTTCTTCGCCCCGCAGCAGGCCAGTGACAAAAATGATCCCGCAAACCATAAGCACGCCAACAGCTAGCCTCTGCCCAAAGTGAGCCAAACGTTGCTGGAGAGGCGTTTTAACGGCTTCCTCTTGCTGTAACAGGGTGGCGATCTGACCCAACTCAGTCTCCATACCGGTCGCCACCACTACACCTGTAGCGCGTCCATGGCTGACGAACGTTCCCTTATAAGCCATATTAAAACGGTCCCCCAAGGGGGCTTCATTTTCGCTCAGAGCTTCGGGGATTTTCTGAATGGCTTGAGACTCGCCCGTAAGCGCCGCCTCATCGATTCTGAGATTCGATGTTTTCAAAAGGCGAAGATCCGCCGGGACCACATTACCCGCTTCTAGCAACACAATATCGCCCGGCGCTAACTCAGTAGCCGGTATGGTTTGAATTTCCCCATTTCGGCACACTTGGGCATCAGGCGCCGCCATCCTTCTCAGAGCAGCAACTGCTCGTTCCGCGCGATATTCCTGAATAGCGCCAACGATAGCATTCAGTACCACAATCACTACAATTGCAATGGCATCCCGAGGTTCACCGACAATACCCGAAACGACCGCTGCCACGATCAGGACGATAACCATAAAGTCTCTGAACTGACCTAAAATCATGCGCCATACAGAACGCCGAGCAGCTTCTTGGATAGCGTTTTTGCCGTGAGCTACCAGCCTTTCCCTGACCGTTTCCAAGGCCAATCCCCGCTCTGGATGAGTGCCTAATCGCTGCAAAACTTCCTCTGAGTCTCGGGTATGCCAGCATTGCCCTTCTAAAGCATCATTATTCATAATAAGTAAAAGCTAGATATAGCGTTACCAAATGGATGCCGCCGCCAATCCCCATTCCAAACTATTCCGAATAAAGTAATGAGCAAGGGTGATTGGGTGGTGGACGATAGGAGAGTGATCGTAGAATATAAAATAAAAAAGGGGGACCTCAAACTACATCAAGCAGAGCTCCTCAACGAGGTTAACAACCTTTCTCTGCTAACGGGCAGATCGTCACTTTCTTCTGCACACTAACCTCCCCCATGCAGGTAGGGATGAAACCGCTTATCCGCATTAAAAAAATTTTTTCTACCCCGCTCTCCTTAATTTACGATTAAAACCTTCTCGGTAGCATTCTATCTTGCTGGTTTTATCTTTCTAAGATCCTTGTTTTTGTTTATAGTGGGGTTAACGCTTTTCATTCTTATATTTCCTGGGATGCTTCTACCGCAATTTTCTTTTTGTTCCGATACTGCCTTTACCTTCTCCAGCTCGGTATATAATTGCCTTAATTCAGCACAAAGCTCATCTATAAGATCCTCGTTTTTAGTCATTTCTTCCTCCTTGTTCTCTATTTTCCAGCACCACGCTAGCTAGAAATCTAAAAAAAACTATATTTTTATATTCGATTGCAAATAGAGCGATATTAAATGGATAGCATAAATAACCACAGAAATAAACTTCTAAGATTGTTTCCGGCCCCGGTAGAATCCGTAACGCTAAAGGGGCTTTATCTCAATCAGCAATTACATAAATTAGGAACATCTTCACAACCCTTTGTCTATAGTAATTTTATCACTAGTCTGGAGGGCCGGATTTCATTAGAACACCCACAGAAGAAAACGTTTGTTGTTCCAAAAGCAATTGCTAACCCCCGTGATTGGCGCTTATTTCAAGAATTAGCCGCCCAAGCAGATGTGCTGCTTACCAGCGGCCGTTACATTCGTCAGCTCGCCCAGAATATAGCCCAGGATATCCTGCCAATCAGCGAGCAACCTGCTTATGCAGATCTTATCCAATGGCGCCAGTCGCAAGGCCTTGCTCCCCAGCCCGCCATTGTAATAGTGAGTGATAGCTTGAATATTCCTATTCCCGAGACATTGTTAAATGCTAATCGCCCCCTTTATGTTGCCACTGGCTCAGAAGCAAACTGGCTCCGGGCCCAGGAACTCAAAGCGAAAGGAATTCAGGTAATTATGGCAGGTACGGGATTGCTCGTGGAAGGTCAAAAGCTGATCGCGGCGCTGGGACAAGAAGGATTTACCACCATTTATTCAGTTGCTGGCCCTGGCGTTTTAAAAACATTATTAGCGGCTCAAAGGCTTGATCGCCTCTATCTAACCCATGCTCTGAGAATACTAGGCGGGGAACCTTTTGACATTTTGGTGGAAGGCGAACAGCTTGACCCACCCGCGGACTTCAAGCTCCATTCCCTTTACTACGATGCGGTAGAGGAGGAAAAACCTGGTCAGATATTCGGCGTTTACGAATCCGTGGTTAGCAAGATGCCAGGAGACAAAGGCTAAAAAAGTATCCTCTTCCCCCCTAACCCCTTACCATTCCACCACTGCTTTGAGAGGAAGATGATCGGAGGCCACCCGCGCCAGCGAGGAAGTCTCTACTTCCATGGCTAATAAACGTTGGTAGCCGTGGAGCCAAATCCGATCAAGCGTAAGGATGGGATAGTAAGCAGGAAAAGAAGGAAGATTCGAAAAACGGCCAAATTCACCCCGTAGCCGATGCAAGCTCCGGCTCCAAGGCCACCACTCGTTGAAATCTCCCATGAGCACCGTACGCTCTCCATCTGGGGTAAGCCCCAAGCCGAGTAGCTGCTGAACTTGAAAGCTGCGTTCTCGCGCACTCAGTCCTAAATGGGTGGCTACTACCCGTATTTTTTGCCCTTGCCATTTGAGATCTACATCAATAGCCCCCCGCGGCTCGCGCCGAGGGATGCTTAGTTCATGGCGCTGAATCTTAAGCAATTCCGCGTGCGTTAATAAGGCATTACCATAACGCAGTGAACGCCGTAGAAATATTGGCCCAGGAATAGCCATTAACCCAGTTTGATGAGCAAGATAATCCAGCAAATCTTGACCCTTTACCGAGCGATGTTCAACTTCTTGCAAAGCAAGCACATCGGCCTTGAGGGAACGGATTACAGAAGCTGTCCGGGCAGGATCGAAACGGCGGTCCGTGCCAATACAACTACTGATGTTATAAGTCACAAACCGCATTAAATATTAGTCTTTAGGTTTTTTCTTTTCTTTCGTCTTTCTCCCGCCGCAGCCAATACCTCCCAAAAGTGGTAATAGCAAGCAGCAAGAAACCCAATAAAATCACAAAAACAAAACTGAGTATCCCAGGCTTATGCAAGGCAGCTATTAAACCCTCGACAAAGAAAACCATAATAAATATTCCAGGCGCCATCCCAAGCAGCGAGCCAATGAAATAATCCCGAATTTTAATGTGGGAGGCACCAGCTACAAAATTGATTATAGTAAACGGCGCCAACGGTACCACCCGAAAAAAGATTACAGCCAGAATTCCCTGCTGGGATAACTTCTCGCTAAGCCAATGAATACGCCAGCCAACCCATTGACGCACGATATTTTTTCCCACTGCATAACCAACAGCATAAGTTGCCAAAGCTGCGCTCAGAGCCCCCATCAGCGCATATATAAATCCTGTCACCGGACCGAATATCAAAGCGGTTGCCACAATCATTGCGGACAAGGGAAAAACAATCAGGCTTCCGAGGACAAACCCCATCATCACCCCCACGCCTCCTAGCGGGCTGGCGGCCAAGCCTTGCGCCCAAACTGCTAATTGTTCAGGCTCTAACCACTCTGACAGCGGAGTCCAGCACCAAGCCAACCCTAGGCCAAGCAGTAATATTATGAATATTCCCAGGAAAGCTAATTTACGCTGTCTTATTGAGCGATTGGAATTATTGGTTGGGATCTGATGTTTGGAGCCAATAAGAATTTTTGAAACCAAATATAACATCCTCCCGATATAGCTATCTTAACGTGAGTTAATCTCACTCCCTTAGTCACGATGAGACTAAGTTGCGACGAGTAGGTTCAAATGGCAGCAGAAAATTTATTCAAAGTTTCACCATAACAAACAGGAATATTTAACCTGGCTTCCACACCTGTTCACCACAGTAGCCAGGCGGTGACAAAGTAAAGCAATAGGGTTACCCCTGCTACGCTCAAGGCATAGGGAAGCTGGGTTTGAACGTGCTCGAGATGATCACAGCCTGCTGCTAATGAAGAAATAAGGGTAGTATCAGAAATGGGAGAACAGTGATCGCCGAAAACTCCACCCCCCAAAAGAGCAGACAGAATAAAGGCCGGGGGTAACTCGGCAGCCTGGGCAAGAGGTAAAGTAATTGGAATCATTATCCCAAACGTACCCCATGAGGTGCCCGTGGTAAAAGAGATCAGCCCTGCTACGATAAAAACTAATACTGGAATAAAGGGAGGAGGTAGTGACGGTTCTACTATTTGAGCCACGAATTCCCCCGTTCCCAGAACGCCCATGCTAGCGCTCAAAGCAAGAGCCAACAATACTGTGGTGACTACCGGCAAGAGTTTCCCCATTCCCTCAAAGCCTAACGTAATAAGCTTCTGATGGGAATAAACTCTATCTTTAAGTAATAAAATATAGGCCACTAGAGTAGCCAAAGCCGTGCCCCAAAAGATGGCGCTTGATCCTGAACCTGCCAACAAATCGCCATTCCCGGTATAGCCGAGGAAGAACAAAACGGCACTCACCATAATCAGCAGCGGCAACCACATGTACCTTGCCCTCGTAGGGGCAATATGTTCTTCTTCAAGATCTTCTTCCCGGCGCGTTTCTGAATACTGTAGCGGCCCATAAACGCGATGTGTGATGGCGGTATAAAAAACCAAAGCTAAGGTAATAATGGCATAAAAATTAAGTGGTATACTCATTACTAAAATAGCAATAGGCTCAGCAAATCCCTGCTCCGTCAACAACCCCAGTAAATAGGCACCCCACCCATTGAGTAATATCAAGATAGACACTGGCGCACAAGTCGAATCCACAAAGTAAGCTAGTCGGGCGCGGCTCATCTGAAACTTATCGAATAATGGCCGTGACAGTATCCCCGCAACCAGCATACTCATATTACTCTCGATAAAAATAACGATTCCTATGAAAGCAGTGAGGAGTCCCACACGGCGTGGTGTCTGCGTAAAACCCGCGCTAGTTAGCACTTGAACACAAGCGCTGACTCCACCTGACTGATTCATATAAACCAATAACGCTCCCACTAGTATACTGAACAGCAGAATTTGGGTATTACTCTCGCTTTGAAATACAGCGGTAATACGCTCTAATAATCCGATAAACCCCAGAACAGGATTATTTCCAGCGAGCAAGATTTCGGAAAAATATAGAGCTACTAGCAGAGAGAGAATAACTTCCCTTTTCCATATTCCTATTAAAATCGCTGCCAATGCGGGGAGTAAAGTTATCCAGCCCACAACATCCTCTAAAAAAAGAAGATAAATAAAACAAACTGTTACCTATATCGCGTGTTCTTCTTCAGGTGGCGGTGTCTGCTCTAGGGATCGGAATAAATCCTGTAATTCTTTCGCAAAGCCTTCCAGCTGTTTTTGAATTTCAGGAAGTTCCGCTTTTAGTTTCTCTTCGATAGACTTTAACTCACGCTGGACCTTGGGCAAGGATCGTTGTAATTCGTCGAGAGATTGACCAATTTTGTTTGAAAACTGTTCAGTCATAGCTCCAAAATTTTCTAATGCCTGTGCTAGTTCACTCGCCTCAGAGAGCATTTTTACGGTCTCATCATAGCGCACCTTCCAACGACCGTTTTCCTTGGCGAGCACAGTGTCAAGGGGTACGGTCACCGGACGTTCATTGCTTACAGTCACAGTAGTTTCAACCCAAGATTTCTCTCCATCAATAACAATTTTACCTAATTTGAAATTAGTAATAGGCAACAAAGAAGATATTAAATCTTCTTTGTTTAAGGATTCTGTTAAAACATATTTTCGCATGGTTTCAACATCATTCTCTTTTACCGCTGTCCAAAACTTTTCAGCTACTTCATAGGAAGATAACTTTTCAGCACAAGCGCCAAGCGTAGTCACTAAGCATAACGCCAATAGCAATGTAAAAAAAATCGCTTTTTTCATATTAAAATTCCATAAGTAATAAATTGCCATCTATTTTCTATAATGACTCAAGATTAATATCCTGTATCTCTATTCTTGCCAAGCCTTTGTGCCAAATTACTCTCCCAATATTTACCCATGGCCGATTTATATTCTTATTACGCAGATTCCTTTCCCAATGCACAGGAACATCTATTCTCTTCATTTTTATGATAAATTCAGTATCTTGTAAATCCAGATCTATCTTCTTACCCCAAAAAGCAGTCATTTTTTTAATAAATTTATAAAGACGCCTTTGCTCTATATGGGGAGTCACTGCCACATTTGCCCACATAGACTGAACTCTTCCCCAGTTTGGCGCAACTAACCTTCCTTCCTCGTTCACAAATGGAAGCCATTGCTCCTGTCCCTGGCTGTTTTTGTAGGTGAGCGCCAAAATGTGGTTATAACCATGAAAATGATCATGCATATAAAGCGCATGGGGTGTTATTCCTAGAAAGGCATGAGATAGAAACAATACTGCATTGCTTATCGGCGATAAAATCTGGCCGATCTCGCTTTCTGCTCCATCCTCGTTGAGGCGATAAAATATCCCATAGTGAATCGTACTATTTAACTGCAAAAGCATGATCAATACTAAAAACTTGGTAATCCGATTAGAGCGTTGTTTTTTTGTTCCAGCATAATATTCGTAGCTTCTTTTGAAGCTATATGCCTCCTGTAGGGAATTTTCTGAAGAAACAAAGCAGCTCTCATCGCAGGTAAGACGAGCACGCTGATCAGCAATTCGCCGATATATTTTTTTCCCAAAATGATAAACCCCTGGAATTCTTATAAAAATTCCTGCAAGAGCAGGATATTTCATTTTCAATAAAATTTGCAGGTAGGCGTCTATACCTACGTACAGATGTCCTTTTTGATCGAGAGCATAAATGTCTTTTAGCAATTGTTCTTCAGAAATGTTATTCAGTTCAGGATATTTTTTTGCACGCTTTTGCAGTCCTTCAAAATTGATAGCTTTAAAAATATCAAAATGCTCTATAATAATTCTGGTGCGATTGCAAAGCGGGCATTGTTGATCATAGAAAACAACCAATTGTGGCGACTTAAACTGTAATGTTTTCTTTAAGCCCTGCCACCATGAAAAAGGGACCATCAAAAAGTAATAAACCAGCATTCCGAAGCCAAAAGGATAAATATTAAGGGATAAAATAATACCGCTATGGAGAGAGATCCCCGTAATCATCAAAGGCACGCGAAAAGACCGGAGATAAAAAGTAAAAATAAAAATAAATTCAAAAACTATAATCAAATAACCAATAAATTTTTGCAGGAATTCTTGATTCAGGAACCACGTCATATCGATCGCGGAAATATAATAAGGCATCGTCAAAGGTAACCATGCGCCTAATCCATTACGCCAATGCTCCGCAAATAATTTATGAACAGCCGAATCAAAGTAAATGAGTCCTAAAGAGATAGCGAGAGGAAGATAATAGCTAAGAACAGAAACGGTACTAACAGGATCGTGGTGCAATTCCGATTTCAGAAATTTAAGTCTTACTCTAAGATTGTCTAAGGAGAATGCTCTTTCCGTGGGCAAGAAAATAAGAAGAAAACTCGATCCGATCATAAACTGATCAAAACCCCCATCAAAATCTCGCCACATAGGGGTAAAGGCGGTAAAGATGACCCAAAAAAAATAATTGACAATAGCGGCGAGACGCGTATGGTAACCCGTAGTTAAAAAAAGGGTATTAATGCCCCATAAAATCAAGAAAAAATAAATGGAAGGCGAAGCGACATCAATAAAAGGAATAGTATCAAAAATAAGATGGCGGAAATAATAGAGAAAAACAATTTCTTGAAGAATAACTAAACCCAAGAAAATACGAAAAACGCCAAGCCCTAACGCCGGCACCTGTTTTTCAAGTCCAATTTTGACGAGACTGAATACTTTTTGATACATTAATTTTATTAACCCCGATAGCGCTCTAAAAAATAATTTTTTGTTTAATTCAAGTTTAGAAAATTATCATCCGCCCTAGTTTTATGGTAAGTAACGAAAAAACCATGTCATAAAGTTTAATTGACTAACGGTAAAAGAGATTCAGGCCATTCTTTGGAGAAAAAAAAACCTGAATACAACTGATTCTAAAGAAAATTAAGCTTTTCTTTGGTCTCCTTGCCATCCGGCCCTGTTAAAGAAAGCTCCACACATTCCTATATACATTTCCTTAATTGCCTTCTATAACTTAAATATTATATTGCATAATAAGCAATACATGCTTCTCGTATCCATTAATGACGAAGAGCTTTCATTTACTCCCTGGCTTTATCCATGCAAAATCCTATCTTTGAAGAAACCCCCAGGGGTATGGATGAATCGGATAAAGAGGCTAACGAGCATTAAAATACAAACGAACAATTCAAGGATAATACTATGAGCGTGACAAGTTCTATTGCGCACAAATCAAAGGAAGGCGCTCGCCGCCTGGCCTGGCTATACCGTCCCCGAACTTGGAAAGAGAAAGGGCTTCTCTGGACAATTGGCCTTGCCTTAGCTACCTATATGGTCATCGTGGTGATTCTAGGCATCCTCTGGTCGTTTGAACCAGAAGTTTTCGACGGCCGCACTCATACCCAAGAAGTTGCCGCCGTATTTGCTAAAGACATTGCTGACGAAATGGACTTGCCCCAAAGCAAACGGAAGGAGTTGCCCGCCGGCTTTATTGCCACGAGCACGGCAATTCACGTCGCTAGAACTTTGTTGGAAAAACCAGGCGGTTATCTTAGCAACGATGTTTTCCCTCCCGGCGTCTATCTGGATAATATTCCCAATTGGGAATTCGGCGTATTAGTCCAGTTACGGGATTTTGTGCGCAATCTGCGCAACGATTTTTCCCGCGCCCAGACCCAGTCCCTTGAGGACAAGGATTTGCAGATTGCCGATCCCCAGTTTAATTTCAACTCGGAATCCTGGATACTCCCCACCACGGAAAGCCAATACCGGAAAGGCAACAAGGCATTGCTCAGTTATTTAAAGCGTCTCTCGGACGACAAAAAAAATGATGGCCACTTCTTTGTCCGCTCCGATAACCTGCGCTCCTACCTGGAAGTGGTGGAAAAACGGCTGGGGGGATTAACCCAACGCTTAATAGCCGCCGTGGGCGAAGTGCAATTCAATGTTAACCTGGCGGGGGAACGGCAAGGCCGCTCAGCCAAGCCCGAGCCCCGCGAGGTCCGGGTCAAGACCTCGTGGTGGGAAATCGACGATGTATTTTATGAAGCCCGTGGCTCTGCCTGGGCTCTTGTTCACTTTCTTCATGCCTTGCGGATCGAGTTCGAGCATGTCCTCCAGGATAAAAACGCCGAGGTTAGCTTGGCACAGGTTATTCGTAGCCTAGAAAATTCCCAGAAAACTCTCTGGAGTCCAATGATACTCAACGGCGATGGTTTCGGCACGTTGGCTAACCACTCTCTAGTGATGGCCTCCTATTTAGCCGCAGCTAACGCCGCGCTTATCGATCTCCGCAATCTGTTAAAGCAAGGTTAAGGATGAGCTACTCATAGAGAAATTCCTTTCCCAAGAATAATAGGTAGCGCCGGGGGAAAAATTCCAAGCAGGCGCTACCTGCAATTTTAAGAACCTCCAATCAGTTAGATTACCCCCGGCAAAGCCGGGGGCTTACCCTATAAGCTACCGATTGAATGACCGCTAAAGCCGTTTACCGGCGATGGTTGGGATCTTATCAGTGCGGGTTTCCACTTTCAGATAACTGATTAGCCGGACGGCGCCTTCTTGGTGCAGCGTCTCATGTATTTTCCTGATAACGCTGAGGATGTCCTCTAGCTCCCCTTCGATATTTGTTCCCGAGGCATGCGTCTCCAAAATAAAATCATGCTCTTGGAGTATCTCAATCACACGGGAAATCTCTGGCCTAACGGAGATCTCGCTCCCTATCGGAATCATTTGTAATTCAGCCGTTGCTCTCATCAGCTAATATCCCATCCTATTATGGTTGCCAAGGTCGTTTACCCTAGCTTTGCCAGGATAAACGAGCCTTCAATAAACGCGGTTAGACCAGCAGGCGCTACCAGCGCAGTACCACGTAATGTTGCATATTACCTGAACGAATCAGCAACAAAGCACGCTTATCATCCTGGCTTTCCTGCATGGCACGATTGAATTCCTTCGCACTATGGATCGGCTTGCGGTTGATCTGGAGAATCACGTTACCCACCCTGATCCCCGCCATGGCGGCGATGGAGCCACGCTCAACCCCAGTAACAACCACACCTTCACCCGCCTTGGCATCAAATTGTCTTGCCAGCTCCGGAGTCAAAGTCTGAACCGCCAACCCCAATTCTTCCGCGCTCTGGGTAGGCCCTTCGGCAAGGGTCTGCTCTTGGCTGAGTTCACCAATAGTAATTTTTACCTTCTGCCGCTTACCATCGCGGATAATAGTAAGGGTCTCACGGCTACCGGGCGCGGTGAGCGCAACTCGATTACGGAAACCGCCAATATCTTTAACCGGCTTATCCTGGTAACCGACAATCACATCCCCTTGCTTGAGCCCCGCCTTTTTTGCAGGCGAGTCCTCCGATACCTGGGCAACGAGAATACCCTGGGACTGTTCCATATTGAAGGATTCCGCCAGCTCCGCCGTCAGGGGCTGAATGACAATTCCCAGATAACCCCGGGTCACCTCGCCCGTTTCAATGAGTTGATTGGCAATAGCCTTGGCTAATTTGCTGGGAATGGCGAATCCTATGCCCATATAGCCCCCGCTCCGGCTGAAGATAGCGGTATTGACGCCCACCACTTCGCCGTTCAGATTTACCAGGGGACCACCGGAATTGCCAGGATTGATAGCGGCATCCGTTTGAATAAAATCCTCATAATCGCTGATGCCTAAGCTGGTGCGGCCCGTGGCGCTCACCACGCCCACGGTCAGGGTATGGCTCAAGCCAAAGGGGTTACCCATGGCTATTACCCATTCCCCTACTTGAAGCTTGGAAGAATCTCCCCATTCCAGGGCTGGAAGACCGCCAACGGTAATCTCAATAACCGCGATATCCGATTTGGGATCGGTCCCAACAATTTCACCCTCGAACTCGCGATCATCTTGAAATTGGACCCGAATCTTGTCAGCGTCTTCCACTACATGGCTGTTAGTAAGAATATAAGTCTTGTCCGACAGCAAGCCCTTTTTCGATGAAAAAATGAAGCCTGATCCCTGGCCGATGGCACGGCGCTGGCCTTTTGGCGCCTCGCCCCGGGGCGAAAAGGGCTCGCCAAAAAAGCGCCTGAAAAACTCATCGCCAAAGGGTGGAGGAAACGCCCGCGAACCACGTTCCTCACGGATACTCTCCACCTGGATGAAAACCACTGATGGTGATACTTCACGGGCCACGGCGGCAAAGGCCTTACCCGTCTGGCGCAGACTCTCAACGCCACCTTCCTCAAGGGCCTGTGCTGGCAATGCAAAAAGCGCCGCTAGCAATAACAAAATCATCCGATATCTATGCATTGTTCAATTCCCTAAAAACATATACTTGTGGTTTATTGTAGGAGCATTTAACATTTTTATCATTCCTTTACCTCCGCTGTATCCAACTCTGCTTCGGCAGAAACATTACCCTCGGCGGTTTCCTTGGGCGTCTCCTTCGTCTTAGCCTGCACCAGATTTTCCCGTCCTATCTTTTTAATCGGCTCTAACGTGAACGCGGCAACTTTAAAATAGGGTTCCCAATCAGAACGCTTGAGTAGATAATAGTCCTCTTCCTCGGGCTTGAAGAAGCGATAGATCAGAGGATCGCCAGACTTGCGGGCCAGTTTAATCTCCAGCTCAGGCTCAGCTTGCTGATACTCCGACTCCGCCTCGGAATCCAACAGAGACTGGATACGGAGATCGGCCAGCTTGTCCACCAAAGCACGGGCTTCTTCCCTCTTGGTTTCCTCCTGAGCATCCAGATCCGCTACCTTTAACGCTTCGCCATCCCGTTCCAGGACAAAACCCGGCATTTCCACTCGAGTTACCTGATCCCCATCCAACTTGAGAATATCCTTGTTAATCCAGTCGTCGGCCTTAGCATTAGCCTCCCAGGTATTGAAAGCTACCGCGTAAACCGCTTCTTCCTCTGCGGGCCGAACATGGACCTTGCGAAATCCAGGCGAAGTGCCCACATAGAGCACCGTCTCGGCCTCATCCTTTCCCAGCAGCGTCAGCTTGCGTTCAAAAACATTCTGGTCCACCTTAAAGCGCTTAGCCGCCCCTGCGGTAGTCGCCACTGGCCAGCCCTTCTCCAACACGGCAAGTTCATCTAACAGCCGCTCCACGGCATCCTGGTCAGCCGGAAAGTTCCCGCTTTCCGGCAACCACCATTGGCCATCTTGTTGCTTGAGCAGCAGGCTATTCTGCCCATCTTCAATCCGCAAACCTTCCACTGCCTTGACATCGAAAGCGAGTAGCGGCTCTTGTGGCTCAAAGGCATCGTAATTCTCCCCCATGAGGTTGACCGCTACCGCCAAAACCAGTTGGGCTAATAGCAGACCGCTTAAAATGGTAATCCACTTTTTCATGTGTCTTCTCTCCCCTTATCTGGTTTCACTCAGTATTTCCGCATAGCGCTGCTGAGCCTGCCGATTAGCCCGTCTGCGAAACAGCCAAACCAGTAGCAGCCCCAACAGGGCGAGACCATAGTTAAGGTACTCCCAGAATACTTGAGCCTCCCGCTCCAGGGGATAAAGCGTACGCGAGAATTGGGCTCGGCCACGAATAGCGAGCAAACCCCGATCTTCCAAGGACCAATCAATGGCGTTCTCCGTCAGTTCGACGGGTTTGAGATAACGAGTACCCAACCCAGCGGCAGCCAAGTCCAGCATTTCGTCGCTTAGGAAACTGTTGGAACCAAATAGAATAATGCGGGCCGACTCAGGCGAACGTTCAATCACCCGCGTAATCACCGGCTCCGGCTTCTCTTCGCTCTGGGCCTCATCCTTTTGAGTATCCGCCGCCGACTCCTCCTTCGCTGCATCCGGCTCTTCTTCCGCAGCCATCAAAGGCGAAGGCTTATTCTTGAAAAAGGAATCAAAACGGCCTTCCACCGCTACCCCCAACAACTGCCTGCCCGGGTTCTCACCAACGGGAAAGCCCAGCTGGCCGTGGGCACGGAAATCAGGCTGGATATTAAGGCTATCGGAGATCCAGGATTGCTCTGAACTCTCCAGCAGGGGAGTAACCTCACGTTTCTCATTTTTCTGCGCATCTATGGTAATGGGAGAAGCCCAGGTTAGCGTGACCTGGTTGAGACCAGCAGTGATGCCATTATCCTGAGGCATACCGTCGCTGCGGATATCCACAAAGTAGGGATAATCCACCAACTGTGTCTCCTGCACCACAAAGCCTCCAATGTTGCGCTCTACTGGAATGGGGAAGGCCGCATTTTGTGGGTCGAGCACCATTTGTTCTTCAAACACCAAGCCCTGATAGGCTAACCAGTCTTTCAGCCCTGAGCTGTGAGGCTTGGCGGCCAATGCCTGCTGGGTATCGACTTTAAAGGGCGCCATAGCCATTATCACGGTACCGCCGCGCATCAAAAATTGGTCCACGGCAAACAATTGTTTCTCATCCAGCGTCTCCGGAGCCGCTAGCAGTAACAAATCAGCATCCAAGGGCGCCTGTCCATCCTTAAGATCGGCCGTGATGACATTGTGTTCTTCCGCTAAAGTGTCTCGCAACAAACTGAAGCGCTTACCGCCTCCGCCCATCATGCCAAACTGAGGCAGAGAGGGCGTTGCGGGCGGTGTATGCAAGGCCACCGTCTTCAGAAAACCTTGGGAGAAACGTTTGAGCGCAGCATTGAGACTGCGTTCAAGCCCTGCCTTTTTAAATTCTTCTGGCAGGGGTACCTGGATGATGCGCTCCCCTCCTTCAAGGGTCATATAAAACCAAAAGGTATTGCTATCAAGCAAACTGGCAGCCATGGGACGAAAGCCAAATTCACTCTCAATTTGCTGGGCAAGAGCGCCCCCCTCAGCATCCGGATCGCGGATATCAACGGTTAACTTGCCTCCTGACTCCCGTTGCAATTCATCCAGTACTGTATCCAAGTCCTGACGGAGCGTCTGGAGCACTTCCGGCAGTTTTTCATTCCCTGAGATATACCCCTTGAAGCGCACTGGATAGGGAATATTTCCGAATAAATTGCCAGCGCTTTGGTAAGCATAGAGCACCTTTTTGATAGCTTGAGTCAGGTCGTACTCGGGATTACCTAAATCCACGCTGAGATCATTCTGGCTTTGTGCCTTGACCTCGATAAGATCCTGAAAATCTAATACCTGATGCTGATCGCCGTACTGAATCAGGATATCGAAGTAAGAGTTGACCACCGAGGATTGATATTTACTTGCAAACTGGAAGGGTACCGGCTTAATACCGTACTTTTCGTTGGCCTCCCGTTCCAGTTCCGGATGCTCCCGGGGATCTATAAACTCCACCCGCAACCGGCCTTCGCCAGCCACCGCATACTCTTCCAGCAAATCGCGCAGGCGCGGCACCAGGGGTGCCAACAAGGGATGGGTTTGGGCGCTAAAATAGCCACGAATCAGCATGGGTTCTCGCAGCTGCGTCAGGTAACCCCGAGTTGCTTCGGAGATGGAATAGACGTTGCCTTCGGTCACATCCGCCCGGACCCCGCCCAAAGGCGCAAGCCACAGGTTAGCGGCCAGAAAATTGGCCGCGAACAGCCCGGTTATCAGGCCCCAGCGCCGATGGGTGGCGTTAGTAGGGTTGCCTGCCCACCGCAACCACTCCAAGGCAAAAACATTGAGGGTGAGAAATACCCCGACTAGGCTCAAATAATAGTAAAGATCGCGCAGATCGATAACGCCCCGGGTAATAGAGTCAAAGCGTGAACCGGAACCCAACAATTGCAGAAACTCCGAGACCCGATTGCCGAACAACCCCGTTAAAGCCTCGGAACCTAGCAAATAAAAAACGCCGCAGACCACCGTGGTCAAGATCAAGCTCACGATCTGATTCGGCGAGCGGGCGCTCACGAATAATCCGATGGCCCCATAGGCCGCCGCCAGAAACAGGGTAGCCACATAGCCCCCCAATACCGGCCCCCAATCCAGGGGACCAAGAAAGCTTACGGTCAAGGGCAACGGCAAGGTGAGCAGCAATGCCACCGCCACCAGTCCTAAGCAGGCGAGAAACTTACCGAGTACGAACTGATAACTCTTCACCGGTGTGGCCAGCAAAAATTCCAGCGTACCCGTACGCCGCTCCTCCGACCACATCCGCATTGTGATGGCGGCTACCAGGAAAATCAGCAATAATGGCATCCATTCAAAAAGGGGCCGCACATCGGCAATATTGCGGGCAAAGAAAGTTTCCACCCAGAAAAAAACAAACAGGATTACTGCCAGAAAAGCACCGAGAAAAATAAAGGCGGTAGGCGAGGAGAAAAAGCCGGCGAATTCCTTACGGGCGATTCTCAATATACTTCCCATCCTAGTTACCTCCCATCCTGAGCTGAAATTTCACCAAAGAGGGTTTCCAAATTCCGGCTCTCGGGTTGCAAAGCGTAGAGCTTCCAGCCTGCAGTCGCGATCTGGCTAGCCACCCGGGGCGCGGTAACAGCCAGCTCGTCCTGGCCAACCAGATCCAGCGCGTAGCGATGGCCCGGCCCTCCTTCCTCCATCCGCTCCACCGATTGAATGCCCTTCACTGATTTGAGCACACCAAGAGCTCGCTCCGGTCCGGCGTCAACGGCTACCAATAACCGTCTACCCGCCTGCAGTTCATCCATGGTAGCATCCAGTGCCTTACGGCCATTACGGATAATAATGACCCGATCACAGATGGCCTGAACTTCCTGAAGGATGTGGGTAGAAAGAATAACCGTGGCCCGTTTCGCCAGGGTACGGATCAACGCCCGCATATGCTGCACCTGGGTAGGGTCCAAACCGTTCGTAGGCTCGTCAAGAATAAGCAGGCGGGGAGTATGCAAAATCGCTTGCGCCACCCCAACCCGCTGGCGATAACCTCTGGAAAGGGTGCCGATAGTATCCGCCGCCTTAAGGGATAGCTCGGTACTAGCGATGGCTTCCCTGATCTTCTTGTCCCGCTCTCCCGTTGGAACCCCATGCAGGGAAGCCGAATAATCCAAATAGTCGATGACCGTCATTTCGGGATAAAGTGGATCGTTCTCTGGCAGATAGCCAATGCGGCTTTGAACGGCTTCCCGGCAGGTAGCAATATCCAAACCATCTATTTCAATGGAACCGCTGGTGGGCTCCAAATAGCCGGTCAGCATTTTCATGATGGTGGTTTTACCCGCCCCATTGTGGCCCAGCAAGCCGACGATTTCCCCTTGGCCAATTTGGAAGGACACTTGATCGACCGCGACCAAGTCGCCATAAGTTCTCGTCACCGATTCTACTCGGATCATCAAAGCGCTCCTCTTTGTATTACTTAAGACATTAATTCTTAGAAGATTAAACTGATGGTCTGGCTTTCTCAACGGAATAGCCTGAAAGGACTCGGCCCCCGCGGCCAGAATACGCCCCATTGGCGGCTATTTCTCATCCATCCCAGGGCCTGGCTCTGCCAGCCGACGGGTTTGACATTCTCCACTGCGTCAAAGTTTCTAGGGCAGATCAAATTTAAACGATAGATTGTTAAGCGCTCGATTTATCAATCAGACTTGCTTCTAGCTTCCCAGGAAAGAGGTAGGTAGTATGATTTTCCCTGCCTTATCTTGGACTTGGAAGCACGTAGGGTGGGATGCGCTCCGCTTCCCCGCCCTACCCTGACTCTTAAGCGCCTAAGTAGATTGATTAATGAGTCATCGCCAAGGTAGACTAGTAAAGAAGTACACGAAATATATTTTTAGAAAATGGCTCATCAAAAAGTAGCCGCCCACTTAAGGAGAAATAATGCATTATCTAGGGATTATTTTATTATTCATTGTGGCCTTTCGGACACCTTCTTACTTATGGGGATGAATCCGCCATACATTTAGAAACGGTCAGGAATTTCAGTTGCGGTTCGTTCTAGGAGGGAGTAAGCATGGCAAAATCAAGCATAAAGTTATATAAGTCTTTTTTACTGGGCGCTGCCGCCCTTCTCCTGGGAACGGCATCGGCCCAAGGGGCCCAATGGCGTCCCCTGTGCCCGGAAGAGGTCTCCTGCGTCAATCCTCAAATTTTTATTAATTCTAATTCCTTAGGCCGGTCGGAGTTGCTGGCCCCCGCCTTGGCCCCCCTGGTGAGAACGGATAGCGCGTGGTTGCAGTATTCCGATCAATTCGAGCCTGATCCCCTGCAACTGCGTCCACGAGGGGTCTTTCGACTTCATCCCCCCCAAACGGCCCTGGAGATCCTGCTGCCCCTTAAGGATTCTCCCCCGGCAACCCCCGACCCCGATCTGGGCTCCTCGGACCTGGAGGAGGTCTTTGATCCACCTAATATTCAGCCCACTTACCTGAATGTGTCCGATTTTAACGCCATGGAGGCCGAGGATGGCAGTACCCTGGTTTTTGGCCTGTATGGGATGCTGCGGTTATCCCCCGAGGGTGGGCTCATCGACGCCCTTAATTGGTCCGGCCGCAGCGTGCTGGGTCTGAACAATGCCGCCTTCACCGGCCCGCCGATTAGAGTGCAGGATTCCCTTTTTGTAGGGATTCGGGGTCCCGCCCAGCAGTTTATTTATCACAGTGAGGATGATGGCCTGACCTGGCAGGAGGAGGTGGCGAGTAATCGTCTTGGGGACGATCGCTATAACCTGCTGGCCAATCCGGAAGGCACCGGCTTGTGGGCGATTATCTCCGAGTTTTTTGACCGCCCGGCGGAACTGCGGGAATCCCTGGATTTAGGCGCCACCTGGAACCGAGTAGACAATGGCAGTTTCCCAGCCCATACAGTGCGGGTGGTCCATGATCCGGGCGATCCCCAGGTGGCCTACGCCCTCTCGGCGCAAGGCTTATACCGGAGCCAGGATCGGGGGGTATCCTGGCACTTGACCGCCTTACAGGAGCCGGTCCATGGGCTGGTTTTTGTACCCCAAAAGGCGCCTTTGCCACCGCTGCTGGTGGCGGGCACCGACACAGGCGTTAAAATCAGTCCAGAGCCGTTCGGTACTTGGGAAGCCTTGAGCAATGGTCTGCTGGCTATTCCCCATACGGTGGTCTATACGGACGGCCTGCTGATAGGCGTCAGCGCTGCCGGCTATTTTGTTTGCCCCCAGGCCGATTGCTTTGGGGAGAGTCAAGCCGTGCCAGCCGAAGAGGCGCGGGGCGAAGTGACCGTGACGGAATTTTTCAATGTCGATTTAGGCCATTATTTCATGACGGCCTCCCCAGAGGACGTTGCTATCATTGAGGCCGGCGGAGCAGGGCCCGGCTGGGAACGTACCGGTCATACCTTTAAAGCCTGGAGTAATTTAGGCAGTGACGTGGGGGTGTATCTCTGCCGTTTCTATGGCTCCGTCTCCCCCGGCCCCAACAGCCATTTCTTTACCGCCTCTCCCCAGGAGTGTGGTTTTTTGCTGGACCTGCAAGCCCAAACGCCCCCCACCGTGCCCCGCTGGAACTTCGAGGGCGATGCCTTTATGGCCATCCCCGCCCAGGGCAAGGGGGACGCGCAGCATTGTCCGGAGGCATTCGTTCCCGTCTACCGGGCCTATAACAATGGCTTTGCCCGAGGAGAGGAGAGTAACCACCGCTTTGTGACCGACCGGACCTTGCTCACGCCCTTATTAGACCAAGGCTGGGTAGATGAAGGCATTGCGTTCTGCGTGCCACCCCAATCCCAATAAAAGCCAACAGGAGGTATTCTATCCTTGGGAACAGGGACGCTCCCGCCCTTTATCCTGGCCACTCTGATAAGGGCTAGATAATACGGTTTCCTTTCAAATGTACCTGTGAACTTTTTCTTTAGTTTTCCCAGTCTAATTTTTGAAAACCTGCTAGCACCAATCAAGGTAGATGCCAATTCGTAGTTAGTGTGTTAATTGGGCGTTTAGATCTTGGATCACTTCCAATAACCGCTCTTTTATCCGAATTGATGTCTTCTCGCTAATGCCCGCGGGTCCTCTAAGCAATGCCCCTTTTTCCTGATAGCCGATAAAAGATATTCCAGTGCTAAAATCTTCAACCCATTACTCGGCGGTATCAGTTTTCAAGGATACTGAAGTAATGCCTTTAATTTTGCTAAAGCCTGCAAAGCTAAACGCAAAAAACTCATAATAAACTACTAGAGCTATCTAACATTGCGGAATATTGATAACCCAGCGCATCAAGGCTAAAAATTCCAGGAAGCAAAATGAAAATAAGGAACAATAGATGTGAAAAGAAAGCATCTGGAGAGAAGGCGAATAAGCATTCATCACAAAGAGACATCTCCGCACCCGCCCCCATTGAAATTGGGCCTACCGTCGGGGGCGACCCTTTTGCTTATATTCTGGCGCGCCGTCTCAAGCGGCGCACCCTGCTAAAAGGTGCAGGGTTGGTAGCAGCCTCCCCCGTGCTAGCCTGGGCCTCTTCCCTCTTGGCCTTAGAACAAGTTCCAGCAGATTCTGAGTCAGGGTTACAGTTTAAAGCGGTTACCGGCAGCGGCGCTGATCGAGTGATCGTGCCCAAGGGCTACCAGGCCCAGGTGCTCCTTTCCTGGGGAAAAGCCCTATTCCCGGAAGTGCCGGATCTAGACCTCCAACATTTGGAAACGCTGTTAACTCCCCATGGGGCAGCGCTTCAGGGGAAGCAGTTTGGCTATAATTGCGATTTCAATAGTTTTTTTCCCCTATTTCAGCGGCACTCTTCCCAGCGGGGATTATTGGCAACCAACCATGAATTCACCTCCGAAGCCCTTATTTTCTCCGATTGGCCGGGCTATGACGATCCCAAGCGAGCCGATTTTGTGCGCAAATTTCCGGCGATGGTCGCCGCCATGAAAGCCGCCCACGGGGTATCGATTGCCGAAGTAATTAAGCGTAATAGCCAATGGCATTTCACGCAGGATTCTCCCTTTAACCGCCGGATTACGGGGGAGACTCCCATGGAACTGACCGGTCCCGCCGCCGGGCATGATTTACTGCAAACTGCCGCCGACCCTTCCGGTAAAACAGTTTTAGGCACTTTGAATAATTGCGCTGGGGGCAAAACCCCATGGGGAACTTTGCTGACCTGCGAAGAAAATTTTGATCAATACTTCGGCAATCTGGAGGGCTTGGAAAGTCTAGCGGCGGAAGAAAGTCCAAACCAGGCAAAATTAAAGAAATACGCGACGCTTCATGGGCGTTTGTCCCCGCCAAGAGAACTGAGCCCCCGGGGTTGGGAATTGGTGGATAAGCGCTTTGACGTGGCTGAAAATCCCACCGAGGCATTCCGTTTTGGCTGGGTAGTTGAAATTGATCCTTACCGCCCCGAATTTACTCCCAAGAAAAGAACCGCTCTGGGCCGATTTAAGCACGAAGGGGCTAATGTGGTGGTAGGACCAGAGGGCCGGGTTGCTGTTTACTCCGGCGATGATACGAAATTTGAATATATCTATAAATTCGTGAGCACCGAGGCTTATGATCCCAAGGATCGCGCCCATAATTTAACTCTCCTGGATAAGGGAACGCTCTATGTCGCCCGCTTTAAGGAGAATGGCTCAGGGGAATGGCTGCCCTTGGTGTTTGGACATGAACCCCTCGACAAAGACCATGGCTTTGCCAGTCAAGCGGAAGTTTTGATTAACACGCGGCGGGCAGCCGATCTCCTCGGGGCGACTCCCATGGACCGGCCTGAAGATATTGAAGCTAATCCGGTAAATGGCAAAATTTACGCGGCGCTGACCAATAATACTTTGCGCGGTCTGGAGCTGGAAACGCTCAATGGCCGCCAGATAGTGGGGTCAGTGGATGGCGCAAATCCCCGCGGGCCCAATAAAATGGGTCATATCCTTGAAATGACCGAGGATTCCGATGATCCCGCTGCCCTTACTTTTAGTTGGGAGGTTTTCATTCTTTGCGGCAATCCATCTGATCCGGCGGCTAAGTTCTTGACTTCCCTGACTGATTCCGTGGTAGGTCCCCAGGATACCTATTTTGGGGGGTATACCTCTGCTGCCCGGATTAGTCCCCTCGCCTCTCCTGATAACTTGGCCTTTGACCAGATAGGAAATCTTTGGATTGCCACGGATGGCAAAACCCATGGGTTAAACTTGACAGAGCCTATTAATAACGGCCTTTATGCTGCGCCAACCGCAGGTAAGGAGCGAGGGCGGGTGCGCCAGTTTCTGAGCGGCCCCAAGGGGTGCGAAGTATGCGGACCAGAATTTACGCCGGATAACCAGGCACTTTTTGTCAGCATTCAGCACCCGGGAGAGGGCGGCACCCTGAGGCAGCCGCTTAGCGACTGGCCGGGGGGCCACGGCCGGCCGCCGCAGCCCAGCGTTATCGTAGTGACTAAGACTGATGGGGGCAAGGTTGGAGACTAACAACCATCTTGAAAAAAAACTCCTAAATAAATGAAAGAACTATTCTCCAAAACGAGCATAGCTAAAGTTAGGTGCGCGACGGCTATGGCCTATAGAAAACACGATAGATACGACCTCCCTGATCATCACTAATATAAAGGGAGCCCTCCGGACCTTCGGCAACACCCACTGGTCGATGCTCGGCAGCGCGGGGAGTCTTATGTTGACCGGCAAAACCCTCGGCAAATACCTCCCATTCGCCCGTGGGTTCCTTTCCCTTGAAAGGAACAAAAACAACCTTATAACCCCCCTGGGGCAATGGCGCCCGGTTCCAGGAACCATGGAAGGCAATAAAAGCCCCGCCCCGATACCGTTCTGGGAACTGTTCGCCAGAATAAAAGAGGAGCCCATTAGGTGCCCAATGGGCGGGCAAGGCCAGCAGCGGATCTTGTTTTTTCTGGCAGCGATCCACGGTTTTTCCATCTCCGCCATACTCGGGGGCCAGAACTTTCTGGTTAAGGGCGGGATCATGATAGCAGTAGGGCCAACCAAAATCGTTATTTTCCTGGATGCGCACCAACTCCTCCGAGGGTTTTTCTGCATTCTGGCTATCATTGAAGTGAGGCCACAAACTTAGCTGATCGCGGCCATGAATGACGCCGTACAACTGGCCATCCTGGGGGCGTAAAGCTAAAGCGACCGTATTACGAAGCCCTGTGGCAAAACGGCTACCATCTTGCTGGGCTTGGTTGGGTTGGCCGGCCTCAAAACGCCAGATTCCAGCACGGGTAACAAGTTCATCGCAAGGCTCCTTTCCCGGTGAGCCGGCGGTGCGGTCCTGTTTCTGGCAGGCGTTGGAGGGCGAACCGATATTGACATAAAGCTTGCCTTCAGGACTAAAAGCGATACTTTTAGCTCGATGGCTAGCAGCGGCAGGGAGCTTTTCAACGATAGTCTCGGCGGGCCCCGCCGGTTCTAAATCTCCACTACGCCAAGGATAGCGCACGATTTTTTCGTGAGTCGCGAAATAAAGGTAACCATCATAAAATTCCACATCATCGCCAGGACCACTGCCAAAACGCTTTTTTAAATCGGCAACACCGTCGCCTGTGGTATCTCGTAGCGCCAACACACCCCCTGGCGATGCCTTGGTTGCGCCAATAGCGACGAAGACATCGCCATTGGGGGCCACTGTCAAATGGCGGGCCTTCCCTACTTTATCCGCCACCATAAGGACACAAAAACCCTTAGGCAGAGTAAGCCCTTCATTTTCTGAGTCGCAAACCTGTTGCGCCAGAGTGATAGAAGAGAAAGAGAACCAAAAGAATAGTATCCATACGCCCCAAGCCAGGGCGTTATTGCGTGGTTTTGCCATAGGTCTGCTCCAAGAATGTCTCCACTATATATTTGGCCGGGACAACACTGATAATGGATAGTCCAACAAAATAATAGGCTGGAGACTAAAAAATTGCTACTTCCAAGCGGAGAAAGATAGACGCCAAGCAGTATCCTTAGAATACGAGTGTTCTCATTGGTTGAATAGGTTTTTCTGCTTCGAGCAGCTGTTTCAGACTGTAAACCACGCTTTTACTCCCTGCTTTCACAGAAGAAGCAATCACATTTTCAAAGGGTCTCATAAAGAATTCCAGCTTCAATTCGAAAGTAAAGTGGATACGGGTTGCTTCATTCACTGGCTCGAAATCGTAAAGCGCCCGGTAATGGAAATTTGAAGAGCTTTCAAACCCTATTCGCTGTAAGGGCTGATACTCAGTTACCTGAAAAATCGACTCTGTCCGACGCCCCTTATCTATGCGCACCTGCCTGGCCATAGTTCCCATCCTTACTGGGCCGCTGGTTATCTTCTCCAGCTCCATCACTTCGGGGGACCATTTGGGGTAATTCTCGAAAAAATCAGCAGAGACGTACCGAAAAGCATCATCCACTGGGCAATCAATGAGAATGCTTGATTGGACTTTAATCATTGCTTTTTCTCCTCTATTCTTAAGGCTAGCAAAGGGGGCCTTAATTTCAAGAATAAGCCCCCTCCTTCAAACAACGGTTAAAAAACGGTATCCGGAAGGCAATTTAGAAAAAGATCCTATGATGAACAAAGTGATATCAAACATTAGAGTCCTCTCCTGTTTAATAATTCTTGGATGGGGTTTGATAATTAACCCTGATCGTTTAGTTCTTGCAGAAGAGTTGCCACAACAATCCGTGCTGCCCCTTGAATTAGCCAATAAGGCAGCACTTGCCGCAGTTAAGCACTGCAAAAAAGAGGGCTACCGGGTAAGCGCAACGGTGGTGGACGGAGCAGGGGTCATCAAAGCGCTGCTGAGGGCGGATGGAGCTGGCGCCCATACCGTCGATAGTAGCCAGCGTAAGGCTTACACTGCCGCGAGCCTGCGGGAATCGACTCAAAAACTGGCGCTGCTTATTGCCCGAAAGCCCGAAATTCAAGCACTAAGGGATATGAACGAATCTATTCTGATTTTGGGCGGAGGGCTGCCTATTAAGATAGAAGGTGAAGTCATCGGGGGTATTGGTGTGGGGGGAGCTCCTGGCGCTGCTTTGGATGAGAATTGCGCCCGCGCTGGCTTAGAAATTTTAGGCGCGGATCTTTACCAAGAAAAAAATTAACGATCTCCTTATTTTCCAAGCAATATCTCTTTGGCCTGGTTAATTTTTGCAGCAAGATAATCGGAGCCGCCGCGATCCGGATGAACTTTCTGCATGAGCCGACGGTGGGCGGCAATGATTTCTTGCTCGCTGGCGCCCACTGCCAAACCCAGAATTTGATGGGCCTCTTCTGGTGTCATTTCCGCTTGACCCGGGGAAGAATTCCCCTGTCTTTGAGCATTAGCCTGGGCTTGCCAATCCTCTCCATAAACCCGTTCTAGATAGGCTCGCACCAGGGCCGCGGATTTTTCATCCGCAGCCTGGCATTCCAACAGCAACTGGGTTAAGTCGGACAAATCCAGCGCGTCCATTGGTTTACCTGCAAAAGTGCCTGCCAGGACCTCTCCGCTCATCTCTCCCGTTTCGTGATCCAGGGTCATGCGCACGAACCGAGCCTCAGCGGTGGACTGCTGGGGGTCGGCGGTGCCGGCGCTCTGATTGCCAAAACCCGCGTTGGCGTGGCGGTAAGCCCATAGCCGTTGCAGCAAAGGAACAAAGCGAAGTAAAGGCAGCAGCCGTGCAACCCCTGCTGCTAGAGCCCCTAATAGAGCCATAATCCAGGGTAGCCGGCCCGTGGCCGTAAGAAGCAGGAAAATGCCGACAATTAGTGCGATACCGATCCGGCGCATAGCCCGTATCGCTACTGGACGAGGGGTGTTGGCGATCCAACGGCGCAATAAAATAGCCCCGATGAGGCCAAGTAAAGCAAGCAGAACGATAGGACGCACTTGGGCTAGTCTTTTTTGATTTGGTGAATGAGCCGCAACGTTACTCCCCCCTGGCGCTGGCTGAAATTTTCCAGGGCGGCTCGCCCTCCGGTGGCATAAACGGCCACGGCATTTAATAAGTCCCGTAGTTGGGCCGCGCTAGCGGCGTCAAAACGGCAATAGGCCCCTTGGGTTAATTGAGCGATTTGCCGAAAAGCCCGCTCCGCCACCAGATCATAGCCTTCCTGAAAGACAAAGGCAGGTACGCCCAAAATGCCTAATTCACCAGCCATATGGCAGAGACGCTCCATCTTTTCCTCCATGCAGTCACCTACAAAAACCAAGGCATTGACCTTTTGTTTTCGCGTTTCATTTTGGGTATGCTGCAACGCTTTTTCAATCTGAGTGTAACCACCGCGACAAGCCACGGTGTTCATTTGCTTCAAAAGCGCGTCGGAGTGACGGAGCCAAGAACTGGCGGAGAATTCTTTAAAGCCACGATAATAACATAGCTGTATTTCCAGCCCACCTAAGCTGGCTGTTTCCTGGAACATCTGGGCTTGAATATGGCAGGCCCGGTCCCAGGTTGGCTCCCGGCTGGCGGTGGCATCCATGGCAAAGATCAGCCGGCCATGGCGGCTACCAGGTTTAATCTGGGGCATGGCCGCAACTTTCTTCAGGAAGGCGTCCACCTCACTGCTGCTGGATGGTTTTCGGAGTGATTTACCGGTTTTCTCTGTCATCTGTCTTTAAGAGGTTTTCTTACTGCTATTAGGCACCAAACAACGGTGTAGGTTTCGATAATGAAATGTATTTCGAACAATAATGTCATAGGCATAAATTCCAATAGCCTGAAGGGATCTTACCAAAAGGCCCATTTCGACTGGCTTCGGCTGCGCTATCAATTGGACGCAGCTGCTCGCGATCAGCCCCTTGAATTTCAGGCTTTAACCCAACTCTCAAAGCGGGAGCAGCTTCGGGTTCTGGATCTGGGCGCAGGTGCTGGAGCGAATATTTGCTATTATGCTCGCCTTTTGCCTTCTTCAACCCAGTGGTGGATGGTGGAACGAGACAGCGAGCTCTTAAAACGAATTCCTCAGTTTATCATTGAGTTCTTGGGAGAAAAAATAAACACTGTTCATCCCTTGAAGGATGATTTTTTAGCGCCGGATTGCCCAATTTATAAGACCTCTTTCGATCTAGTGGTGGCCAATGCTGTTTTCGATCTCTTAAGCGCTGATCAATTTCAGGGACTACTTCAACTATTTCGGCAGGCATGGGAAGAGGAATCTCCCTTGTTTTTATTTACTCTCAATCTGGATCGAGGCATCCGATTTTACCCTACTGATAAGGAAACAGAACGTTGGTGCCGCCGTTACGAATTCCATATGCACCGATCCCAGCACTTTGGCCGGGCCATGGCGGCTCACTGTGGAAGGGAGATGGAAAAATTGTTTCTGGAAAACGGATTTAACGTGAACAGTGCCTCTTCGGCATGGGACATATTACCCTTGCAGAAAGAAGCGCTCTTGGCAAAACTCGATTTTTTTGAAAAAGCGATGGCAGAATCGATAGGTCCTTGCAGTCAGCAGTGGTATTTGTTTCAACGCTGGTTGAGGAGGAAACGGTATCAGGCTCGCCGTCGGAAACTTTCCTTGCATGTTCCTCACCGGGATTTTTTAGCTAGAATCAGAACTTGATTTTTGCGCAATCTCTCTAGGCACCTCAATTATATTTAATCGTTTTATATCCAGCTATATTGATATCATTACTTCTGAAAATCGGTAAGAAAAGGTACCTTCCTCCCTCACGCTAGGTGACGGAGTCCTCCTGTTGTGAGGGCGGGCAATCCGCCTCCGGCGCTCTCTGGGAACCTAACCCGTTCAGTGCCGGCATATTGACCGAACGGACATGAATGTCTCGTTGGGGAAACGGTATTTCAATCCCCTGTTCACCCAGGGCCCGATTGATGGCCGTATTCAGCTCATGCATTAAGGGATAGCGATTTCCTAGCTCCCGCACAAAGGCCCAAACAATAAAGTCCAAGGTGCCTTCCCCAAAGCCCACAAAATAAACGCTAGGAGGAGGATCCTCCAATACTAAGGGATTAGCGTTGACAACCCCCAGAATGATCTGATGCGTGAGGGTAGTATCCGATCCATAAGCCACCCCCATCTTCAACGTGATCCGAGTGATAGGATCAGAAAGAGTCCAGTTCACTAATCTATCTGTCACAAAAGACTTATTAGGAACAATCAGTTCCTTACGATCAAAGTCCGTTACCGTAGTAGCGCGGATTCGAATCCGAGAAACCGTGCCCGAGATATCACCTACCGTCACCACATCACCAACCCGAATGGGCCGTTCAAATAAAATGATCAGGCCCGAAACAAAATTGGCAAAAATTTCCTGCAATCCAAACCCTAATCCCACGGTGAGAGCAGCCACCAACCACTGTATCTGGGACCAACTGCCCCCAATAGCATCAAATACCAAGACAATACCGGCACTCCCAATGGCATAGCGCAATAACGTCGTAATGGCATAACGACTACCAGGCACTAAGGAAAGCCGGCGCAGCACCACTATTTCTAAAACACCGGGAAGGTTTCTGGCCGCGCCAAAGGCCACCAGGGCCAAAACCAGGGCTAGCGCTAAGTTAGCAAGGGTAAAAGGTTTTTGCACCTCTTGACCTTCCACGACTGCGGTATGATGCCATAAGGTAATGTCATTAAGGATACCTAACGCGGGAAAAGTCGGTGCCCAAATAAGCCAAAAGCCAACAATAATGGACAAACCCACCACCGTCCGGAGTAGCTGGCGGGTTTGCGAATCAACCGTTTGAATATCCACCTGGTAAATATCTAGTTTAGTGGGGATTCCCGCGCCAGACCGGCCCGCCGCCTCTCTGGTAGATTGGGTCACTCGTTCAATCTCCCGCCTCTCCCGCATTTTAAGCAAGGCCAGCTTGCGCTGCGTCACCTCAAGCCAGCGGATAGCTAAATCATGAACCAGCGCTGCGGCGATAATCAGATATAAGGTAACAACAATCTCATTTTTAAGATGGAGCGCCGTATAGAAATACCCTACCATCGCCAAGCCCGCTAAAGAGATAGGAAGGAAAACAATAGCCGGATACCACACATAACGGAAACGGGACAGCCAGCTTCTCGGTTGCTCGTCTAAATACCGTTCGGCAATCCCCCCTTTAGGTCTTAATATCCGTTGAAAAAATACCGCGAGCGCCACCATGCTCACTAATAGCCCTACCCGACCAAGGCTTTCGGCGTAAATCTCATTCGCTTCGGCACCCGCCACTGTTGCCACGAACAAGGCCGGCAACATCACCGGAATCACCCAAGTGAGATTTTTCCGCCAGAGTGTCACAGTTTGCTGCTGCCAACCAAAATGATCAATGGCGACCCCATGGCTGCGGCACAAGAGGCGAAATCCATGCATTAAAAACAGGGGTAAGGAGATAGCAGTCAAGCCGGCGCCTACCGCTTTAGCAAAGCCTGGAACTTCCGGAGAAACTCGCAAAAGCCATCCTATAAAACCTACCAACAGGGGCCAAGGCGCCGCAGCCAGCAGCGTGACTATGAAGGCTCGGAGAGTAAAGCTGAAACGATCTGCATAGGGCATGGTTATCCGCTCTGTGGTCGTCTTTAAAGTCCCGCCTAGGTTATAACGCACCTGAAGTAACCCAATAAAGATCAATATCACCACGATAATTAACAGGGGCTCCTCCATCGCGATAGAACCCAATGCTCGGGCGGTATCCTGCCAACTCTCCAGAGATAACAGCCAGACCATTCCCGCCAGCAAATCCTGTCCGGTTTGGAAATCTAAAGGAGCAGCGCTAGGAATCCATAGTAGATGTTCATCGAGGAATACCGCATATTGCCTGGCCCTCTCCATGAGCTGCTGCTGTATAAACTCCAAATTTCCTACCGAGCGCAAGTATTGGCTTTGAATAGCGCTAAGTTTATCTAATAAAATTTGCCTGCCTTTCAGTAGATTACGCACCTCTACCTTAATTTCTTCTCGCGGGGAAGGCGCTAAACCCGGCCCCACTTGTTCCGCTATGACCTGGGTGACCGCATCCTCAAGCTTGTTGAGCTGGCGGCGCTGTCCATCCACTCGAAGTTGGCTGAGGCCAACTTCAGCCATCTCCACCCGGTGCTGTTCGGTTTCCTCTTGGTAATGGCTAAGGTCTGGTAAACTGCGGCGTTGGTCCTGTAAAAACTGCTGTAACGCTTTATTCAACCCAGCGATTTCTAAACTCTGCCGCGCATTTTTAAAGTCCTGTTCCATTTGCTTTAAGTGAGCTTCTGCGGCTTCATGTTCAGCAGTAATGCGGCTCAAGCGCGTGGCCAACGTAGCAAACTCTTTGCTGAGGCGGGCATTCTGTGCAGCCAGCTCCTGAATGGCAGGATGTTTACCAGCAGCTTCCCATTCTGCCCGGGCAGCTGCTTCTTGGGCCTGTCCTACTTCCTCTCGCCGCCGCTGCCTAATTAATGCTTCAAGAAACTTAACCCGCGCCTGGGTTTGCCAAACCTGCTGTGCTGTCAGATCCCGTTGTGCCTTCAGCGCCTGTAACCGGACATTATGACTTGATAGTTCCTGATCAAGCATGTTAATTTCATTGAGGTATACTTCTAGCCGTGCCTGCAAGGCTAGCTGACGGGCTTCGGAAATGAGGGACGTTTCCCCCGGCGGTAATGCTTTAAGATCATTTTCTATACGTTCCTGCTGCTGCTTGGCTTCCGTGAGCTGATCCCGGGCCTGTCGGGGTCGAGATTGCTGCTCTTGCCATTGCTTCTCTAACCCAGCGAGGGAACTTTCTAGGGTAGCGAGGCCAGCCTGCTCGGCTGCTAGCTGCTGTTCCAATTCGGAGAGAGGGGTTTCCCCGGGGATCTGCTCCAAGGCTGCCATTGCCTTATCGATGCCTGGAGAAGCGAGATGCCTATTAATTTCTTCTATTTTGGCCGGCGCCGCTTCTATAGCCTGTCGATAGACCCTAGCCTTGTCCCCATAGCCTTGAGCTGTTTGCAAACGCTCTTTAGTTAGCTGATATAAATCCAGCAGTTTTTTCTTTTGTGCCTCATCTAATCCTTGAACCTCTTCTAACTCTCTCATTTTATTACGGACTTGCTCTAAGGCTATGAAGGAATTTAATCCATCCGGCGACGTTACTGAAGAGAGCTCTGCCCACAAAGCAGGAGGGATAAAAAAAATAAGCGCCAAAAATAACCTTAAGACAAAAAGAACATCCTTATCATTTAGCATTGCTATCAACTTCCTCCTACCCGCACAATCCAACCAGCTAATGTCGTATACGCTTCCTAATTTTTCCAGCCGTTTGACGTATTTTTTTCAGCCATCGCCTCGCCCATGCAAATTCGATGGCCAAAATGCCTAAACCAATTGGGATCACGACTACCGCAGGTCCCGGCAGTACAATCATTGCGACTCCCACTAAAAGTACCGAGGTACCGAGAACAAGCACCACAATTCGCCGGGCTTGCCGATAACTAAGAACAGCTAAAACAACTAGGTCGTTAAACAGCGGTGTGGCATCCTCATCAGAATCCCGGGGTGAAATAAACAAAGAAGCAAGAATACCCAGCGTGAGAATACTTCCAATAATGACTAGGGAGATAATATTCGGGATAGGATAATAATAAATTAACGTTATTTTTATGGCGAAATAAACCAAGATAAAAACTAGGCTCAATTTAATGTAGCGAAATCGCTCCACATGACCCGCAATCGTGAAATAGAGAGCATGAAGGCCAAGCACTGAAAAAACATTACAAGTGAATACCAAAAAGGGATCTTGGGTGACGGCAAAAATAGCAGGAATAGAGTCGAGGGCAAATATTAAATTAGTACTTACCACCAGAATCAGCGCAAGCAGCAAAGGCGTTACAGCGCGGCTTCCATTTAGGGTGCTAAAAAAATACCCCCCTTTAAAATCATCCACAACGGGATAGAATTTTTTAACCATGATCAGTAAGGGATTACGGTTTATATTGACGTTGCCATGACGGATCATCAGCATCTTCACTGCGGTTGCTAGGAGCAATCCCCCAAACAAATAGACTATCCACTGGAAACGCTCCATCAATGCAACACCTAATGTTATCATGATGACGCGCAGTCCAACCGCCCCCAGAATCCCCCACAACAGCATACGATGTTGCTCCACCACGGGAATTTTCAGGTATGAAAATATCATAGCGATGACAAAAATATTGTCTATCGACAAGGATTTTTCCATCAGGAAGCCCGTCAAGAATTGGATTGCGGCTTGTTGTCCACTAGCATTGTGGGAGGCCAGATCGCTCCATCCAAGCCAATTATTCTCATAAAGAAAATATACAAATACGTTAAAACAAAGCGCCAGGGCCACCCAGGTAACTGTCCAGACCAGGGATTCTTTGACGCAAACTATACGCGCCCCGCGATTCAGAACGATAAGATCTAACACTAATAACCCAATAATAAGGGCGATAACGCCGATCCAAATGGAAACCGTCATTACTGATTATCTCCATAGTCGGCTGAATACAGAAAAACATCCATAGCTAAAATCCGCAAAAAAAACACTCCCTTAAGATCAAGAAAAAAAGACACTTATTGTATAGTGTATCGCCACACACAAGGCATGGTAGGGCGGAAGGAAAGGATGCTTAGGAAAAACACGGTTGCTAGAGAAGCTGTATGAAGGGGAGATATTTAATAGAGAAAACAGCAATAACATTAATGCAGAAATCTCTCAATACAGCGAAGTAGGCTCTTAAATCTTCTTTGGGGGCAGGGACTGCGGGGAATCATTGTGGGTAGGCGGGAGAACCTTTGATTCCGTGCTTTAACAGGATTTTACCGGCAGAATCCGACAGAGCCAGGCGCACACTCACGTTGATCAGGCCATACAGCATGATCTAATTTTACCCCTCGCAAGGAAGCTCCCTCTAAGTTAGCCCCTAGCAAATTAGCATAGGAGAGATCGGCATAATCTAATTTGGCATGGCTCAGATTAGCACTTTGCAAATTAGCACTTCGCAGCACAGCATTAGAAAGATCGGCATAGGCCAAGTTTGCAGAAGCCATATTAGCATAGGCTAAAGTGGCTGAAGCTAGAGAAATTCGGCGCAAATCGGCACCTGCAAATGATGAGTTGTGAAGATTGGCACCGCTCAGGTTAACCGCTGCCAGATCTTTCCCTGAAAGAAGACAGTTACTCCAATTCACACCTGGACGGGGGAGCATATCACAGTTTTTTACCACTCTAACAGGCGATAGGAAAACTATTACTCCCAGGAAAACAACGATCACCAAGATAATTGCTCCGATGAAGCGGTATTTAAAACTATGACTGGTCTGACACGCTTCTAATTGAGTTCTGAGCTGGGTTCGCGCTATGCGGTATCTAATGATTTCAGGAAGTTCAGGAGAGCGCCGATCCTTCTTCCCACGCTGCTCGAAGGGAGGACGCCGCCTCTTAAATTTGCGGCGATCATACCCCGAGCGGCGGTCATCCCAAAGATACCCCCCTTCATCTTGTTTCAGTAAGCCCGGAAAAAACTCGGCCTTACTTTTATCATGTTTTACTTTCACCGAAGATTAGACATAGTAACTAACTATTAGTTTTTAATATAAGAAGCTACGCGGTTACCCTACTTGGGGTCGAAGAAAGGCAGTGAGAAAAGGTTGCTGCTCAGGTGGCGCGTGATGGGGGTATTCTGGTGGTGGACAGTTTAATCCTGGATAAACCCTATGCGAAAAAATAAAATTGGCCTACCGCCACCGGTCAGGCAGCCATCATCTGGTGCTCGAAGAGGTTAACCCGATCCGATCGTACTACTATGGAGTGATAGCGAACGACAAAGCCGGTGATGGGTTGGCTAAGGACGACTATTTCCAGAGAATAATCAACACCGCTCTTACCGTCTGCTCAATGGTAACCGTTACAAACTTATATTTCCCTACATTATATTATAAAAGAGAAGTCCTTGCTTTAATCTACCCCGATACAGTATTTGGTCCCGAGCTTGCGTTATGTAATAAATACACTAACTCTGCCTCATTTTGAGATAACCCACAGCGGGCAACCAATTGATCGATATCGGCGCCGCTGCGCACCATCTTTATCGCCTGACTATAAGCACGTGCTTCCGGTGTATGCAAATTAATTTGATCTTGCCACTCGGCAAGCTTTTTTACCCGCTGATCCAGCCGCACGATTTGGTTTCCCAATTCGGCCCTATCAGTACAAAGAACCCCAAAATCCCGCTGTAATTGCTGAAGATGGATAGCCTGCTCCTCTAGTTGCCGGCCAGTTCGGTGCAAAATAAAGTTCAAATAGAGCACTAAGATAAGCAGTATTCCTGTCACCGATAAAAGCAACCAATCTAATTCCATCACTACCTCTCATACCTGTCTTTTTACCAAAAGTGAAGAGCAGCGCGCTCTCCGCTGTTGATATGAACCCAATTCCGAGGGGAAGCCTCCACCTCCAATGAGCGCCGGCTAAAGGATCGCTCCAGTATGACTAACACTACGAGCCGATCCCGCACCTTTAAACACCAGCACCACTTTTGCTCCAAACTTGGCGCTTCCACCTGCAAAAAGCAGGCTATCGTTGATTTCCATTTCCAGCCATGCCTGGCCTTGACTAAGACGAAGCAAATCTTCTTCGATCAAAATCTGAAAGACAGCACTAATCTCCTGAGTAATGATTTCAATGTCCGCTTGCCTATTACAGCTTCCTCAAGGGCGTACAAAATTCCTGTACGCTAAAATATCCAGAAAAATAAGGTTGGGAGACTCAATTCAGCCACTCGCTCAGGCGAGCCCGCAGACGCAAGACAGCACGTGACTCGCTCACCCCTAGTACTTCGCCGATTTCCCGGAGATTGAGATCCTCGACATAATAGAGCGACATCACCAATCGCTCCCGCTCCGGGAGACCCTCAATAGCTTCAACCAATGCCCCACGGAAGTTTTGATCCTGTAATCCCTCGTAGGGGCCTTTTAAAGAAGCGCTCAGAGGCTCCGATTCCTCACCCTCGTTGAATTCATCCAGGCTAAATACCCGATAACCGCCTGCATCCTGCAATAGTCGATGATATTCATTAAGCGGCAACCCCAGCTCTTCAGCGACTTCATGATCCCGTGCGTCCCGGCCTTCACGGTTTTCAACTTCCCGCATGACCTCGGCAACCTGCCTCGCCTTACGATGGACCGAGCGGGGCGCCCAATCATTACGGCGAATTTCATCCAGGATGGCGCCCCGTATACGGATTCCCGCATAAGTCTCAAAGCTTGCTCCTTGGGAAGCATTGTAATTACGAGCTGCCTCTAGTAAGCCAATCATACCTGCCTGAATAAGGTCATCCAATTGCACACTGGGCGGCAGTCGGGTTAACAGATGGTAAGCAATACGCTTAACCAACGGTGCATACTGAGCAACCAATTCATCATCTTTTCTCTTCTCTTGCGTACGAGTAGCGTAAGCAACAACCCCATTCATGATAATTCCCCTTTACTATAAGAATCTCCGGCACAAGCTTTTTTAGCCGGTCTATCGACGACATACAGACTAGATTGCACTAAGCGCTCTACAAAGAATTCTAGATGCCCTCCGGGTTCTCTCCGCATTGGCCAACGAATCGCCTTCTGGGCTAAATGCATGAAAGCTGCCGCCGATTTGCTTCTGGGATAACTGCTAACCACCGCGCTTTGTTTTTTCACCGCCTTACGAAGGCAATCGTCATAAGGCACTACCCCCGAAAACTCCAATGTCACATCCAAAAACTGGTTGGTGACTTTGACAAGCTTGTCATACAATTCCCTACCCTCCTGAATACTGCGGGCCATATTGGCAAGTATATGAAACCGATGCAGCCGATGATCCCTGCTCAATATCTTGATTAAGGCATAAGCATCAGTAATAGAAGCAGGCTCATCGCAAACGACCATCAACACCTCTTGGGCCGCCCGGGTAAAACTAATCACACTGTCAGAGATTCCAGCGGCAGTATCAATTAGCAAGACATCCAGAGCCGTACCGAGCTTACTGAAAGCATGGATAAGACCCGCATGTTCCGCCGGACTAAGATGCGCCATGGCCCGTGCGCCTGAAGCTGCCGGCACGACCTTGATCCCTGCCGGCCCAGGGATAATAATGTCCTCTAATGAACACTCCCCATTAACCACATGGGCCAAGTTATAAGTAGGTTGTAACCCTAACAATACATCAATATTTGCTAGCCCTAGATCGGCATCCAGCAACATCACTTTTTGACCTTGATTGGCCAGGGCTACCGCTAGATTGACTGAAACATTGGTTTTACCGACTCCCCCTTTACCACCGGTAATCGCCACTACCCGAACAGGATGGGCCATCTGCCGTAAGCCACTGGCCTGATCAATCCGTGCTTCAGACATGAGCATAAGCGCCACCCCTTCCGAAAGTTTGAGCTAAGACCTCATCCGTTAATCCTTTCTCCTGCTCATGGGCATATTCGCTGAGCAAATGGACGATGTTCTGGGCGCGGGCTGGAGAAAAATCCTCCGGTACCCGTTGTCCATCGCAGACATAGGCTAAAGGTAAATGATGACGAATAGCAGCGGACACCATTCCGCCGAGGCTGGCCGCCTCGTCAAGTTTGGTAAGGATACAGCCGGCAAGATCTATCCGGTTGAATTTCCGTACTACTTCATCTAACACCGAGAATTGGGTAGCGGCGGAGAGCACTAAGTAGTTCCTGATTTCTAGGGTACCCTCTGCAAGCATGGTAAATTGCTCGGTAAGATGCATATCCCGCTGGCTCATACCTGCCGTGTCAATAAGTACTAATCGCCGATCCGCCAAATATTCCAGGGTTTCCTGTAATGTCTGCTGATCACGGGCCACCTTGACTGGAATACCCAGAATGCGGCCATAGGTATGCAACTGCTCCTGGGCGCCGATGCGGAAACAATCAGTGGTCACCAGAGCAACACTATGGAGGCCATGGCAAAGGGCAAAGCGCGCCGCGAGCTTGGCCACGCTGGTAGTTTTTCCCACACCCGTCGGACCTACAAGGGCGATGATGCCGCCATCGGACAAAATATCATCGTTAGCAATAGGAATGAGGTCAGTCAATCCCTTCAATGCCTGCTGCCAAATTTGATGAGGAGCACCTTCATTATTCACCTGAGCAGCCAACTGCTGGCAAAGATCGGAGGCTAGATCCAAACCCATTAATCGGCGGAGCAGTTGCGCCTTAGAGGGGTTACGGCGTCCTATTTCACCCCATGCGAGATCTGATAATTGTGTTTCTACTAGATTGCGTAAATTTTTCATCTCTTGGTGCATCTCAAGGAGGATTGGCTCCTGAGACCCACCTCTCTGATCCGCAAAAGAGGTTCTTTTCTCTGGCAGAGGCTCCGCCCCATCACGGCGCTGAGAATTCAGAACTTGCTTAGGCGTAGTATCTTCATAATCCGTGGCAGCGACGATCTCCACACCCTCTCCAACCGAACGGTTGGACAAGATAACGGCATCCGCCCCCATTGCCTCCCGTACCTGCCGGATAGCTTGACGCACATCCGGAGCTGTAAACCGCCTAATCTTCATTAGCTGCCCACACTGGCGACGATACGCACCTGTTTATCCTCTGGTATCTCGTTATAGGACAATACCTTAAGCTCAGGGATAGCGTGTCGGACAAAACGTGCGAGCCAGGGTCTTAAGACGCCCTGGACTAATAAAATAGCTGGCTTTCCAGCCGCCTCTTGCCGCTGGACGCTGTCTCTTAGCGTAAGGTGTAATTTTTCTGCTAAACCCGGTTCCATATTCAGTCCTCCCCCTTCACTAGCTGTCTGTAGAGATGCTAGCAATAATTGTTCCAGGGCGGGAGCTATAGAAATAACCTGGAGCTCTTTTTCTAAGCCATTGAAACACTGGATAATAAATCGACCTAAGGCAATGCGGATTATGGCTGTCAAAATGGCGGGGTCTTGACTTCTTAATCCATGTTCCGTCAAAGATTCGACGATGGTGCGCATATCACGGATAGGTACGCCCTCCTCCAGCAGCTGTTGCAGAACTTTTTGTACAATGCTCAATGGCAAGATCTCGGGAACTAGTCCCTCAACCAGCTTGGGCGCCGTTTTAGCCAAATTTTCTAGCAGCTTCTGCACTTCCTCCCGGCCCAATAACCCATGGGCATGATTTTGCAGAATTTGACTTAAGTGGGTAGCGATCACCGTACCGGCATCCACGACCGTATAGCCGTGCATCTGAGCTTGCTCCCGTTGGGCTGGCTCAATCCACAGGGCCTCTAGGCCAAATGCTGGATCCTGGGCCGGGGTTCCTTCCACCTTGCCAAAAACCTGGCCCGGGTTAATGGCCATCTCCCGTTCGGGAAAAACTTCCGCCTCCCCCACTGTGACCCCAAATAAGGTTATTCGATAGGCGATGGGAGCTAAATTTAGATTGTCGCGAATATGAACGGGCGGAATGAGAAAACCCCAGTCCTGAGAGAGCTTTTTTCGCACGCCTTTGATACGCCCCATCAATTGCCCCCCTTGGGTCTTATCTACCAGGGGAATCAAGCGATAGCCAACTTCAAGGCCAATGGGATCCACAGGGGGAATATCCTCCCAAGATAGTTCCGGCGTTTCCGAGGGAGCAGCCATAGGGGGGGTGGGAGCCACTTCCGCTTTTTGCCGCTTGCCCAACCACCAGACTCCAAAGCCGCAGAGCAAAGCCAGCCCTAAGAAAGCCAAATTAGGCATTCCAGGAATAAGTCCCATGCTTCCCAGCACGACGGCGACTACCGCCAATGATTTAGGGTTCTTAAACAATTGAGCCAAAATTTGGCTGCCCATATCTTGCGCATGGGAAACCCGAGTCACAAGAATGCCCGCTGCGGTAGATAACACCAGGGAGGGAATCTGAGCAACCAACCCGTCACCAATGGTCAGTAGGGTATAGTTCCGGGCAGCTTCGCTAAAAGAAAGATCGTGCTGCAAAAGCCCCACCGCAAGCCCGCCAGCAACATTAATCAGCAGAATTAAAATGCCAGCAATAGCATCGCCACGAACAAATTTGCCAGCGCCATCCATGGAGCCATAAAAGTCCGCTTCCTGCATGACTTCCTCGCGCCGAAGGCGGGCTTCTTCTTGATCGATCAGACCGGCATTCAAATCCGCGTCGATGGCCATTTGCTTGCCGGGCATGGCATCCAAAGTAAACCGGGCGCTCACCTCGGAAATACGGGTTGCCCCTTTGGTCACCACCACAAAATTGATAAGGACCAAGATAAAAAAGACCACTAAGCCGACGGCGTAATTACCCCCAATCACAAATTCCCCAAAGGCTTGGATAACTTTACCGGCCGCATCCGACCCCGTATGTCCCTCTAACAATACCACTCGGGTGGAAGCCACGTTCAAGGCTAGGCGCATTAAGGTGGCGAGCAAAAGTATCGTGGGAAAAGAAGAAAAGTCGAGGGGCCGGCGAGCATAAACTCCGGCTAACAGAACCACCAAAGCCAGGGAGATGTTGAAAGTAAAAAGCAAATCGAGAAGTGCCGCCGGTAATGGCAACACCATCATAGCCAACATTAATAGCAATAATAGGGGCGCACCTAGCCCATTACGGCCCACCTCACGCAGGTGTCCGCGAACAGCAGCAGTATTCATGGTATTAATCCCGTCTTAAGTCTTCAGGAATTGGAAATTCATTTGGAATAGGTTGGGGCCGGGGGCCACCCCGGCGTTGGTACTGGCGCAGTTGCAAGACATAAGCCAGCACCTGCGCCACAGCACGGTAAAGTCCGGCGGGAATTTCTTGGTCTAGCTTGGTACTGTGGTAAATGGCACGGCTCAAAGCCGGTGCGGAAAGTACGGGTACGTTATTACCTGCCGCTACCGTTCGAATTTTGATGGCCACCTGATCAACCCCCTTAGCAACTACTCGCGGGGCACCCTGTTTATCCTGCTCGTAATTCAGGGCTACCGCGTAATGGGTAGGGTTGACCACCACCACATCGGCCTGGGGAACCGCCGCCATCATGCGGCGGCTTGCTATTTCCCGTTGAACACGACGAATCCGCCCCTTGAGCTCCGGGTTGCCATCAGTTTCTTTATGTTCCTCTTTGACCTCCTGCCGCGTCATCTTGAGCTGGCGGGTATGATTCCATCCTTGAAAGGGAGCATCGATCACCGCGATAAGCGCAAGACTGGCGGAAAGGCCCACTAAACTCCATCCCATCAAGTGGGCTAATTGAAATACGGCTGGAACAAACGGTTGCCTTCCCAGAGCGATCAAATCGGGACTAAAAAGCCAAAACAGTAGACAACCTACACCACTTAGAAGCAAGAATTTAATCAATGCCTTGAGTAGTTCCATTCCGCCTTGAGGGCCAAAAATTCGCTTCATGCCCTTGGCCGGATTTAGTTTCTCCCACTTAAAACCCAAGGACTGAGCGCTAAAACTCCAACCCCCCATTAAAAGAGGGGCGGCCAACGCCGCGATAAGTGTTAAAGCCAAAAAAGGCGTTATTATTTTGACCGCTTCACCTACTCCTTGCTGAAACTGTAGAATAGCGGCCTTCGGCTCAAAAATCTGGGCGCGTTCCAACTGCAAACCCTGGCGCATTAGATCGGCTAGCCCCTGCAGCAAAGGCTCCCCTATCAACACCAGCCCCAGGGCGGAGCTCAGCAGCAAAACTGTCGTGCTAAGTTCCCGTGAACGGGGAACCTGGCCTTTTTTTCGAGCCTCTTCCTGGCGCTTTGGAGTCGGTTGTTCCGTGCGCTCCTGAGCACTAGAGTCCGCCATTATTCCCTTCCTCTAGCCAAGCGCGGATAAGCGTTAGAGCAGTATCGGTGAGATTGACCAAATGACTTGGAGCATTGGGCAAGGTAAATAAAAGCACCCAAAATCCCAAGATGAGAGTGAGGGGGAAACCAATGGAAAAGGGATTAAGTTGAGGAGCGGCGCGGGACATCACACCAAAGGTCAAATTAACTAACGACAACGCCCCAATGGCAGGCAAAGCGATTAACACGCTCCCGGCAAGCATCCAGCTCCCCGCCCCCGCCAGCTGCCAAAAGCCCCCTAGACTCGCTCTTTCCACTCCCAAAGGAAGGACGTAAAAACTCTCCGCCAACACTTGAATGACCACTAAATGGCCATTTAATCCCAGAAAAACCAAAGTAATAAGAACAGTATAGAGCTGCGAGACCATAGAAACAGCCACTCCATTCTGAGGATCCATCAAGGAAGCGAAGCCCAATCCCATCTGGGTAGCCACGATTTGTCCTCCTATGGCAAAAGCCTGAAACACCATCTGTAATACCAAGGCCATGGCAAACCCAATTAGGAACTGTTGCATAACCAGCAACCCTCCCTCCACGCTCAAGGCGGCTACTGAGGTGGCCGGGATTACAGGTGCAATAACAACGGTGAGCGCAAGGGCAAGCACTAAGCGTATCCGCACTGGGACGACCTTGCTGCCAAAGAGTGGCATCGCCATCAATAGTGCCCCGATACGGCAAAAAGGCCACAGGTAAGCACTGATCAGTTGATTTAACTCATTACTGGTAAAGTCCATGTTCACCCAATAAGTGTGGGAATATTCTCAAAGATCTGCCGGCTGTGATCCAACACTAACTGCAACATCCAAGGGCCCGCGAGGCCAAGCGTAAGTAACACCGCTAAAAGTTTAGGAATAAAACTCAAAGTCATTTCGTTGATTTGGGTAGCTGCTTGAAACATGCTCACCAATACGCCTACGGCGAGGGAAGGCAATAAGAGAACAGCTAGCAATAAGGCAAGCAACTCTAGACTATGGCGAAGAAGGGAAAGGACGATATCTGCGGTCATGAGGCTACATAAAAGCTTGAGGCTAAGGTACCCATAAGCAGGGACCAACCGTCGATGAGAACAAAAAGAAGGAGCTTAAAGGGGAGCGATACCAGCATGGGGGAAAGCATCATCATACCCATCGCCATTAATACACTTGCCACCACAAGATCAATAATGAGAAAGGGAATAAATAATAAGAAACCAATTTGAAAAGCTGTTTTAAGCTCGCTGGTAATAAAGGCGGGCACCAATAAAGAAAAGGGTACCTGCTCAGGAGACTCGAACGCTTCCCGTCCAGAGATCTCAGCAAAAAGTTTAAGGTCAGTTTCCCGGGTCTGGGCTATCATAAAGTGGTGAAAAGGCTCTCGCACCCGAGCCAGGGCATCCGTCACGGAGATTTCTTCTTGAAAATAAGGTTTTACCCCTTCCTGATAGGCTTTATCCAACACCGGGCTCATAATAAAAAAGGTCAAAAAGAGGGCTAGACCAATCAAAATTTGGCTAGAGGGAGTCTGGGCCAATCCCAGCGCTTGGCGTAGGATAGAAAACACGACAATAATTCGCGTGAAGGAGGTCATAACCATCACCGCTGCCGGCAGCAAGGTTAAAACCGTCATAAGCCCCAGGATTTGCAAAGTTACGGTATAGGTTTGCTCGCCATTACCATCAGCCGTTACTGCCAGCGCAGGAACACCCGGTGCGGCCCAGCCTGCGGCCATGGGCAGGAGGAGCAACCCAGGCAACATTAAACACCATACTCCCTGGTATCGAGATAATTTTGCCCGACGCATCAACTTGCTCATGGCGACTCCCCCTGTTTGAGTACAGCATTCAAATGTTGAGCAAAAGGGTTTTTTAACGGCTTCTGGGGGATGGCAACCGGCGTCTCTAGCACATGCAAGGTCCGGATCTGCCCTGGACAAACCCCCACAAGCAGTTGTTGCTCTCCTACCTGGACAAGCACCGCCCGCTCCCGCGTTCCAAGAGACACGCCTCCCAGGATCTGCAAGCCAGTTCCATTGTTACGTTGTAAACCCTGAACTCGGCGCAGCAGCCACATGACCAAAGCAATAGCGCCAAGTACCAAAACAAGGGCTATCATCATTTGGAGCACTTCTCCTGTAGCAATCGTTGAAGCAGGAATATTTGGGGCTTGAACAAACCCTCCGGGAACCTCCTCTTCCTGGATCGGCCGGGTTTGAGCAGGACTTCCCGCTGCTAGAGCGACCTGACCGGAAAACATCAGTAGCAAGAAAATAACGGTGGTAAAAGTATAAGGGGACTTATTCATTTGAGCCTCTTGACCCGTTCTGAAGCGCTGATTACATCGGTCAGGCGAATGCCAAATTTTTCATTCACCACTACTAATTCACCATGGGCAATCAGGCAACCATTCACTAAAACGTCTAAAGGTTCCCCAGCAAGCCGATCAAGCTCTACCACTGAACCCTGGTTTAATTGCAGTAAATTCCGAATACTAATTCTGGTGCGCCCAATCTCCATGGCCATGGTTACCGGGATATCCAAAATAAGCTCTAAATTGATATCCTTGGTAACATTTCCTGGATCGGCTTCCAGCTCTTCTAATACCGCCTGGGGATGGAACATCGAGGTAGACTCTTCCTCCTGCCCGGAGTCCACGCCGGCTTGTGGCTGGGACGGTGCATCTGCCCATTCATCAGCGGCTACGGGGTCTTGATTGTTGTGATGGGTGCTCATGGATAAACCTTATAAGGAATCTATAATTCAGCGGATGACTTTTCGGTAAACGACTCGGGGGAAAGTAGGCGCTCTACTACTTTTAGAGCACGGCTACCATGGTGAATCCCATAACGGACCCGGAATACGGGAATACCATCAGCAAGGGCGGTGACGGTGGACGGCAGTTCAATGGGTAAAATATCTCCTGACTTGAGCGCTAATATCTCCCCTAAGGAAAGCTGAATTTCCGTTAAGGTACAAGACAATTCCACTTCAGCATCCGAAACATTTTTCCGCAAAGCCTGATTCCAGCCACCATCTGCCTGAGCGAAATCATCTTTTTTTCCAGTAGCTAGCAATTCACGCACAGGCTCTAGCAGGGTATAGGGCAAAGCAATGTGAAATTCTCCCCCCCCTCCCTCAAACTCCACATGAAAGGTGGAAACCACCACCATCTCACTGGAGCTAGCAATGGTGGCAAGCCGGGGATTAAGCTCCGTCTGCAAATACTCAAAATTGACTGCCAACACCGGCTCCCAAGCCTGCTTTAGATCAGCAAATGTTCTTTCTAAAACCAATTGGATAATATGCACCTCAGTAGGCGTAAATTCCCGGTTTTCAAGGCGATTATAAAATTGCCCGGAGCCGCCGAAATACTGCTCTACCAGCATAAATACCAACTTAGGATCAAACACGAACAATCCCGTCCCCCGGAGAGGATCTATCTGCACTAGATTTAAGCTAGTAGGCATAAAGAGAGTATGCAGATACTCAGAAAACTTGAGCACCTGCACTCCTCCAACCGTAACCTCGGTCGCCCGCCGTAACAGGTTAAATAAGCTGAGGCGAAATTGGCGCGCAAAACGCTCGTTAATCATCTCTAGCAGGGGAACATAAGCCCTAGCAATGCGGTCTTCACTGCTAAAATCGTAAGGGCGAATCGTCTTTTCATCTCCCAGAACCCGTGGGTCGGCTTCACTCCTACTACCGGCAATACCGGAAAGCAAGGCATCTACCTCATCTTGGGAAAGAATATCAGTAGCGGCCATGGCTTTACTGCATTACAAAGCCGGTGAAAAAGACGGCCTCCACGCCGGAAACGGCTGCTTGCGCCTCTAAAATTAGATTAATCTCCTCCCGTGCTGCTTCCCGCAACCGCTCTTTACCCTCCACGGTACGCATTGTTTCGTAGTCCTGTTGGCTAAGTAGAAGCAATAGAGTATTGCGAATGGCAGGCATGTGGGTTTGCAATGCCTCAATGACTTCTTGATCCCGAGCCATGGCCTCCATTTTAGTCTGGAGAAAACGTATCCGGTGCTGGCTTTGGTGTTGGAAATTGACGACGAAAGCAGGGTCTAGAGAGTGATAAATAGCGGGCTGGTTGGTTCTAGCAGCATCGGCAGAAACCTCGCCAGTAACCGCTTGCGGACCTATTACGCCAGTTAAATACAAGGCCCCTGCCACCGCTATTATCAGGAGGATAATCAAGGCGCAAATGAGAATAATCAGGGATTTTTTGGAGCCTCCACCATTCCTGGTTTCCGCATCCAAAGTGCTACTTTCAGCCATGGGGTTTATTCCTCTGCTCACAACTAAGAATTATTTATTCTTAACGTAAGCAAGCCCCATACCATCTCTTCCGGTGGTAGAAAAACGTATTAATTTAAACAACTTGCCGTAAAGTGCCTAGTAACTGCCAAATAAATGGCGGCTAATTACAAAAGTACTTTGGCAAAAAATTGACACTCAATGGTAGCCATCCTCCCGCCCTAATATCGGGCCTGGAAGGATAGGGGAATTGCTAACCTACTACCTTAGCTCCGCTTCCCCTCTTCCCTCCTATCAGGAGACAATGCCAAGGATCTTTGAGAAGAAGTCACTAAACAAAGAGCTTTAAGAATCTCGGGCAATGCGGTTTCTAGGGAATATCGAGGACGGTAACCGAGTTCTCTTTGTATTTTGGCGCAGCTATACCATGCTGAACCCATTAATTTGTATAACACTTGGGAATTCAAAGGCACTTCTCTCTTGAGAACCCACCCGGCAAGATCCCCCGCTTTGGCAGCCATTTGCAGCAACCCGGCCGGAAAACGCCACCCCGGAATAGAACGGCCTAAGGCCTGGCAAAGCAATATATAAATCTGGCGAGAAGAATAAGTACAACCATCCGTCACGATATAAGTTTGATGGCTTGCCTTGGGATTTTCGGCTGTGAGCAATAGCGCCTGCACGACATCATTTACATGCACCATGGAACGGCGGTTTTTTACTTCCGGCAGTGGTGGAAACCACCCCCGATCAATTGCGGCCATCATTCGGGGGAGATTCCCCTTGCCATCGCTGCCATACACCATGGGAAGACGCAAGTTGCAAACATGCATACCGTAAGTACGGCCAGCCTCCAGCACCGCCCGTTCGGCAGCTAGCTTCCCTCGGCCATAGGCGCTTTGGGGAAGCTCTGGACTGGCTTCATCAAGGTGGCTACTTCCTCCCTCACCCATGGCCTTGACGCTACTCACAAAAATAAATCGTTTAACTCCAGCTCTTGCAGCCCGTCTCAGAAGCTCTTTAGTCCCCTCCACCGCTACTTTTTGGTGGAGCCACTCTGCCTCGCCGGTCTTATCGTTTTCGGCAAAACTGCCGCTAGCCAAGTGAAAAACAATATCCACTCCTTCACACAAATCCCCAAGCGTTAAGGCATTGGCAAAATCTCCCCGCACCACCTCTAGTAAACCCGGACTCCATATTGCCTCGGCCTGTTCCACATTTCTTGCTAATATCCGGATTGTTTCTTTTCTCGATAACAGCGCTGCCACTAGGTGCCGGCCGATAAAACCCGTTGCGCCGGTAACAAGCACCTTCATTCTAAAATCAGACACCAAGGAAAAGCAGTGGAGACTATGAATACAGGATTAGCGGCTATGGGCACGTTTTGCTACTCCCCCTGAAACGCTGGTGCTTTCCGGCTTAGCCCGATAGGCCGTAGCCGAAGTGCTCGCCACTTTCGGGGAACTCCCAGCCAAGTAAAAAGTATTCCTCATTCTAAATCCGGCTTTAGCTCTGCCTTCAGCGACAAGCCGCCGTAGTAAGGTCAGCCCAGCCAACACGCAAAAACGCCCCCACACGGCACCGGTTACTAACCCCATAAGCGATAGGGGATATTGGTGGCGAAAGAATTTCCGATAAAAATACACCATGCCCTTATGCTTGTACCAAAGCACGCGGATAGGCCAATCCTTACTGCAAGTCCCCTTATAGTGGACCACCTCTACGCTCGGGACGAATAAAATTTTCCAACCTGCCTGCCGAAATCGCATGCACCAGTCCAAATCCTCGCAATGGAGAAAATAATTTTCATCCAGCAAACCGACATGTTTGAGTCCCTCCCGTCGAACGAGCATAAAAGCGCCAGAGATAGCTTCGAGAGAGAAGGACTCTCTAGGCAAAACCTGACGGCTAAGGACAAACCCCTGAAATCTAGGGTGATAGGGAAATAGCTTATTCAAATGGAGCACCCGGACAAAGGTCCGCCACGGTGTAGGCACACTACGGCGGCAGCCGGCTTGTTCGGTTCCGTCCGGGTTACGAAGCAGGCAACCCGCCATTCCTGCCTCCGGCTCCCTAACCATGGCCTCAAGCATACTTGGGAGCGTATTTGGACGGATAACACAGTCGGGATTTAGCAACAGAACATACTCTCCCAACACCTGCCTGAGCGCAATATTATTTGCCCGAGCAAATCCTAGGTTGCGGTTATTTTCAATCATCCGCACTCGTGAATCCCCATCCACGATGCTCCGCAAGCACGTCAAACTGCTATCGCGGGAACCATTATCCACAACGATTATCTCTAATGAGATATCCGCCTCCAACACAGAACGCACCGCTTCGGTTAGCAGCCAACCGCCATTGAAATTGACTATAACGACGGAAACAAGTGGATGGCGCTCCGCTCCCTTGACCTTGTTCCTACGCTCTCCATTTATACTTTTCATGAATAGCCTTGCCCGGCATAGTTTTCTTTTATATTGTCCGTGATTAGTTTAGCAGAATACAGCGAAAAAACCGCTATGCTAAACATGCTATTATCGTATTAACTTTCTAAATAACTTTAAAAATTAAAGCGCTCTAACTGTAGGGTTTCATTCACCGAAAGCACATTACCGATAGTTGCGACCGCTGTGGTATTCGAGGTAAAAGTAATGGAAAAAGTACCACTGGCCACTCCATTCACCGTAGATCCCGTTTCATCAAAGTAATCAGCAAGATTTGCGCCAGGCATAAGAGCTGGACCCGAAAAACGATAGGCCGTTCCTGAGTAGGCAGCTGCGGAGTCCATAGAACCCGCCGTCAAAATCCAGACCGGCTCTCCCTGGCTATCATCGTAGGTATACCACGCTGCGGTTAGTACGCTCTCTTGAATATTAATAAAAAAACCGTGTCCGCTCTGCTCCGCATTCCACCATAGGCCATTGTACTTTGAAGTATAAGGAACCTGGGGATTTTGGGCAGCTGCCGGATAGGCCAAAAAAGGCTGCGCCTTAAGGCTAAATGTATTTGGAAAAATTAGAGAATCGCCACTCAGTTGAATATTGATGGAAGCTTCTCCAGGATGGATAAAATCAATATCGAGGCTGCCTACTTCATTTGTAGCCACGGTGCTACCGCTACTATCAAACAGCGTATTCAAGGGCGATTTTAATGGCGGACCGTGAAAGGCATATAGCGTACCAGAATAGCGCCTCGTCGCAGACATGGAGCCAGCGGATAGTAACCAAAACGGGTTACCCGCTCCGTCATAGGTATACCAAGTCGCTACTAACCTATCATTGCGAACACCGAAAAAGAAGCCATGCCCATCTTGCGAAGGGTTCCACCATACACCCGACAGGGGCGAGAGTCGCTCATCGGCTACAAAATTCTCAAGCAGCAAGGCTCCGGAACCATATTCATTATCTTTTCCCCCAGCGGCACGATCCGTGCTGGCCTGTTGTAGCAATAGCTTGAGATCCTGGGCGCTGCGGTTGGGCTCTTGAGACTTGAGCAACGCCCCTGCTCCCGCCACATAAGGAGTTGCCGCCGAAGTCCCGAAAAAAGCGCCCAGAGCGGCGGTAGTCACGCCATCAGGGGCAACGATATCCGGCTTGACACGACCATCCCAGGTAGGACCTAGGGAGGAAGTAAAAGTTAATTGCTGGCTATCTATATCCACGGCGCCGACCGCAAATACACTCCGACCATCACTAGGAGAAACCAAGGTACTGGCAGTATTTTGATACTCCATGGGAAAGATTTCTCCCTGGCTACCGCCGACGAATAGTCGCAGCAACCGCGCACCGGCCCCAGGACTCCCGCGCACGATAAATATATCGTACCTGCCCGTTGCAGGCGCAGCGAAAAAAACCTGTTCTATCGGTTCCTGGCCTAATAGTCCCGTTTGCAAGCCCACGGATGAAACACAGGCATTATCGGAGGAGAACTGGACTGTGCCTGGGCAAAAGATATAGAGATCATAATCTTGCTCGGCGCGGGGATGGGCGGGATCCTCGCCCCAATCGTCCCAGTTAAGAATGATGCGAACTTCATCTCCCTCACGCAACTGGACACTTAGGGCCTCGTCTTCATTGCTAAAGTCGTGAGCGCCGTTGCCATCCAGGTCGTTAAAAAGACCACTCCAGTAATTTTGCTGCTCATTCCCGGCAGCAGCGACAAACAAGATACCTGCTTCATCAAACAACCGGCTTGCAGCCGCGGAAATCGGACTCCTGCCATCCAAGGGACCGAGATTATCGAAGCCCAGGGAAAATGAAACAATGGAGACCCCTTGCGCACGCAACCAATCCAGCGCCGCCATGTATTCTAATTCGGTACTCACCGCGACCAGCGTAAACTCAGCCTCGGGGGCCATATCGTATAGAATTTCAGTTACCGCGGTACCATGACGAGTCCCCTCGAACCCTTCCCCTAGATTAAAATTTTTTGTCGTGACCTCAAGGGGTAATTCAATCCCCAAGAGATCCTGATATCCCTGGAATCCCCTATCCAAAACAGCAACCCGCACTCCCTTTCCCGTCACCCCTAGCAAGTGGAGCTGATCGGCAAAAGTGACCTGGACACCTTCACTACGGATACTTTGCGGCACAAGGCGATTTTCCTCCCGAGGCTCGGCCCGGCGGGGTAACCGCACATACTGGACCTGGGATAAGGCCGCTAACTCGGAAACCCGCATCAGGGGCAACGATACTTGCAAATGCTCACCGCGCTCGATCTCCACCTTACCCCCCAACGCCTCGATGGCTAAGCGGGTCTCCTCGGTCAACGGCTCAGCCAAAAGAATATGAATTTGCACAGGCTGGATCTGGGCCGTTCCCTTAGGGCTGGCCGCCCCTTCTAGCATCTTTTGCAAACGATACTCAATATGGGGGTGGGAGGAGGACGGCGCGTCTGGAGTGGGAGAAAAAACTTCGTTGCTTTCTAATCGGCGACCATTACCGCCATCTCCGTATGCCGGCATGAGTGTTAAGCCCATAAAAACTACACAGACTCTCATTAAATGCCAATGGATCACTCGACAGATAATTCCTTTGTTCACCGATTTGAGCTCTAAACCAGTTAGAAGAAATCTAATCCCAAGTGTTTTCTTGGCAAAACCGCCATAGCAGCGGCCATACCTTCAACGCACTCCCTAACTGGCACAATAGCGTTTTTACTAGGGCTACCTGATCCGCCCGCCCGCTATCCGTAGCAGCATCGGGAATGAGCCGGTTTTCACGACTGACCAAGGCATTGCTCCCCGCTTGCAATAAACGCCTGACATCCTCGGCCCAATAGGAAGGCTGGCCTTGATAAGTATCTAACTGAGCTTGCAAGCGGTTTATCTTGCCCACCCGGGCATGAAGCAAATTTTCCTCAATTCCCGCTTCAAGCACAGCGGTGTCTCCCTCAGCTAATCCCAGGTAAATTTCCGCCAAAAAAGTTAATCTTTGCCATGAATGATTAGCATAGCAATTTTTCATGGCATTACTAGTAATATCAGCGAGAAACCCAAGCACGCCTACATTTTCAGGCTTATCCAAAACCGCTTGCTTCCAAACCCGTTCAGATTCAGGAAAATGCAGCAATCCCCAGGGGAATTCCAGTGCCAAGGAAGTAGGATACAAAGCTTTAACCAAAGTCCCAAATAAGTGATCCTCATTGCGGAAATAAGGGCTCGTACAAGGCAGCATCTCCTGATTATCAAACCCGGTCAGGGTGCTAAGCAACGAGGTGTTAGGTAAAAAATGAAAAGAGGACGATCCCAGCCACAAGTGCCGGCTAGCACGCAATACTTGATAACTTTCTGAACTCTCCACCAATTGCGATCTTGCTTCTCCTTCAAGTTCATATATCCAATCCGTAGAAACAGTGCCAGGATCACCCAAAATACCGGATTGGGTTAAAAGAACCTTAGAATCGGCCCGCAGCGCATCGATCTGCTCGCTCCTGAAATCTTTAAAGCTTTGCTCCTCCAACTTAACCGCGGAGAAATGATGGGCCGCTGCCCCAATCGGACTTCCAAGCACATCGGCATGTTGCTCGATAGGATCGATAGGAGAAACCGTAGTTTTTGTTAATAAATCATCCCGATCCAGGAAAAAACGGACTTCCCTGGGTCTCTCCGAAACTTCCAAACGATTTTGGTGGCCCGGTGCCAGGCGCGGTTGACAGACCATATCATCGTCAATGGCCAAGAAGCGTTTTCCAGCGGTTAAAAGCATCATGTAATTCCAGATCCTGCCCCCTGAAAATCTCCCATTCTCGGCACTTTTGCCTAACAACCACTGGATTGACTCCTCATGTTCCGGAAATGCCTTGAGCAAAGCAGCAATAAGTTTTTGCTGCTCACCCCAACCATGATAATAGATCTCTAGCCCGTCTTTCTTCCTGGCCTGTTCTATTAATACTTGGTTTTCGGTAATATTTTCCAGGCTTCTCGAATCATCTATCGCAAAATACCGGTAGCGTTGCCCATGATGGCGTTCATTCTCAGCAAAACTCTTTATTAAACGGGCTAATGACTTTGGCCGATCGCAGGTACGCACCAAAATTCCAAATAAAGGATACTGGCTAGGACTTCTCCCTCTATGCTGCAACTTTGTAAGTAATAGTTTGGCCGGAATCATGAAGCCCTGTTCAATGAATTTATTAAAAATTTGGCTAATTTCAGACTGGCGTTTCGCAAGTGCCGGATTCATTTTCTTCACCACGGCAATATGTTCTTCCAATGTTCTAAACTGCCGGCAAAGCTGGAGAATTTGAAATACCTCTGAAGAGACGACCAACTTGCCATCGGTATGCCTGCTCTTCAAAAGTAACTGCCGCCGTGGTAGAGAAAAAACGGCACAATGATCAAATGCCCATAATCCCCGCTCCTGCTGGGTAGTGGCGGCGTCCACCATGCTGTAACTCTGGCTAAAATTCCAGGAGTAATTTATTTTGCCTCTTTTCTCAGTCGTCATTATCCAGACTCTTAAAATTTTGGAGTAAAATTTGCTTAAAAACGGTATTAAAAATTGGCTTGTTGCTAAAAAATAGGCTCATTCTTCATCGCTTCCAATGACAGATAGTTATCCAAAGCCCAGTCTACTCCATGTCCTCCATAGCTGGGGTGGCGGCATCGCCCGCTGGACCGAAGACTTTGTCCAGCACTATCCGGAACGGCGTCACCTCATCCTTTACTCCATCAGCAACCGTAATGCGTTTGGGCAGGGATTGGAACTGGTAGACTCGGCCTACCCGGAAATGCCCCTAGCCACCTGGGAACTTATCCCTCCCATTCCTGCTACTGCCCTTACCCATCCTCAGTATAGAACCCTCCTCTCAGACCTTCTCGCTAGCTTGGCCGTGGAGGCCGTAGTGGTCTCTTCTCTGATCGGGCATTCCCTGGATGCCCTCACTACCGGGCAGCCTACCCTGCGGGTGCTGCACGATCTCTATCCATACTGCCCGGCCATGTTCGGTTATTTTGGCACCTCCTGCGAACGCTGCAATCAAGAAAGTTTAGCTAACTGCCTAGAGCTCAACCCCCATAACGAATGCTGGCATAATTCCACCGCCGAGGACTGGCTAGCCATGCGCCAAGCTTATGCGGCTGCTATTCTACAACCCCAAGTCCATCTGGTAGCTCCTAGCCATACAGCTCAGGATAGGTTGTACCAGCTTTATCCCGAAATCGCTGGTAAAAGATACCACCTCATTACCCATGGCATCGATCTAAAAAAGCTACGCCCCCCTACCTCAAGAGCAGCCGGTGATAGCCCGACATGCTACGGCAAAACCTCTCTCCCACAAGCAGAAGAGAGGGGCGGCAAGGCTCACAAGCTACGCATTGTCGTCCCTGGCCGCCTAGAACTCCACAAAGGACTACCCCTACTGCGGGATGCCCTCCCCCGACTTACTCATCAGGCCGAATTTCTCCTTCTCGGCTGCGGACTATTCGGTCAATCCTTTGCGGATATCAAGGGTATCACCCTGGTTCCGGACTACAACCTTGATGAGCTCAGACCCTTAATACAAAATTTCTCGCCAGATTGTGCCCTGCTCCTCTCCACCCTGCCGGAAACTTTTAGTTACACCCTCAGCGAAATGTGGGCCTTGGGTATCCCCCCCCTCGCCACCCGCTTAGGCGCATTCGGGGAACGCATCCAGCATGGCATAAACGGCTTCCTATACCTACCCACCGTTCAAGATCTGATCACCCTCGTTACCGCCCTGGCGAAGGATCGAGTCCCCCTTAGCCGTGTTGCCTACCACTTGGATACTCACCCTATCCGCCAGGCACGGGATATGGTGCAGGATTATCAAGCCCTGTTGCCAAGCCACCACAGTAAGCCCCTAAAGCAAGGAACTTGGCTAACCCAGGGAATTGAAAATGCCCAAATTCGCAACCACTCGAATCATACCCAGCTAAAGCAGGAAGCCCGCCGCCAAGCCGCGGAACTAGCAAAAAGCCGCCAGCGGCTTAATGAGATGAGCCAAAGGCTCAGCTATCACCAGGCTCACGCCAAAACGTTGGAGCGAGAATTGGCCGCCCTGCGTCATTCGAATTCCTGGCGGGTTACCGCACCTCTCCGGGCTCTGCATACCCGTCTTCGCCCCAATCCGCCCCTGGCGGCAAACCAGAATTCTCCTCCTATTGCCAACGGGAGAGAAGCATCAATCCCCCACCAGCCCACTCAAAATACTTCCTCTGTCTCTGAAAACAGAAACAAACTCCAGGAGCGTCCCTATACCCTTGAAGAAAGAAGCAGAGCGGATTTACCGCAACGGCTCACAAGCCGTATCGACCTAAGGGATCGTCTTGGAATACCCGACGCCGCCCGTATCATGCTGGGCCTTGCTCAGGCAAGCCAACCGGAGGCAGTGCAAGACTTTATTAGCGCTGCTAGCAGGCAGATGGACAACCAACGGAACTTATATTTTTTATGGTGCGAAGGAGAAAACATCTCTCCTCTCCCCGCTGGGCTGAAAGCCAAAGGGCTAGCGATGGCGCCCCGCCGGCTATTCTTCATACAGGCCACCGCCTCCTCGCTCCCAGAATATTTTATAGCTGCGGATCTAATCTATCTGCCCATGGCGAGCGATGAAAGCCAACCCAGCCTCGCTGAAATCAAGCAATTCCGCGTGCCTGTGATTAGCACCCTCACGGACTATGATTTAATCACAACGCTAAGCAACCATCATATTTTCTGAACTTATAGGCTTGAAAAGAATCGGCGCCGGACCCAGCGCCGAATACCCAAAGCCCATAGAAACTTACCCAGCACCCAACGAAAGGTTGAATCAACGTCAGGGCAAGCCAACAACCCCGGCACCCAACCATTATCCCGTAGAAATTCATGAAGTTTTGTCCGCTGTTTTCTGGAAATGAAGGCGCCCAGTACCTCTCCCGTAGTGAGCATACGCCGCTTGTTGGAGAACCCCCCCATCCCGAAAGTCTCATTATGATTAAGCTGAAAATAGGCTTGCGCCAAAAAAGGCGGGGGATGCTGAATGATATCCGACCAAATATCCATGGCAAGCGGCTGAAGCTCGCTGGATGGATAGGCATGAGTGCGCAGAAAATCCACCCAAAAGGGGACCGCGTCTAATACCCCGGCCTGAAAATGGCGAACATACGCATCGTATATCCGATTTTCCTCCTCATCGGTATGACGGCAAACCCGAATGCTGTGCTCACCCTCCTCATAACCTATCACGCTACCGGAAGGGGAATTGCATAACATTTCTAGAGGAGCCACAAAATCCAGGAGAAAGCCCCTCCCTTCATCCTTATTAAGATTGGGACCGAAAGCTTCCTTCCGAATATTTTCTGGCTGGATATTAAGAAACCGATTCAAACCTAAATAATAACCGTGCAGCGCCACCGACGGCAGCAGATGAGCCAAATTGTCCTGGATGGTCCCTCGCCAGCCGATATCAACAATTCCCACCGAACCGGCGACATTTTCCAGGCCCATGGATTCCAGGTAAGTAGACAATTGGCCCTGCTTAGCCTTCAGATGGGCCTCAATTTCTGCGCTGACCTTAGGGTCGTCGAGAAAAGCCTGAATGCGGGTATCCTGCCAGGGATAGGGAATAGGCCGGGTTAGCTCCAGCCCATGGCGAGCGGCCCGCTCAGTAAACTCTACCGGCTCCAACCCAAGGGATTTCAACAACGCGCCTAAAGACTGAGTGCTGTATTGATTCCACAAACGCATCAGCTCCGCCGTGGATAAATTTTTTAGGGAGGCGGCAAAAGTGGCAAGTCGACTGACGGGGAGCACACTGGCAGAGGGCGGTGAAAAGCCTAACCAATCCCATTTCACCAGCCGGCGGTAAATTTCAATAAAAAATTCACCTTCCCGAGTAAAGAAATATAATTCTTTTACCTGATCCACTACTGCCCGTTCCATGATCCAAGCAGTAAAGCCTACTAACAGCAGGGAGCATTTCCGGCCATAGTCATAAATCTCCTGCCGTTCACACGGGAAGGGAGGCGGAATAGCGAGTAAATCTCGGGATGCTGTTTGGAGGGCCTCCGCTCGAGCATGAAAGGAAGCCTCTCGCTGCCGCCGTTTTTCGTGCTCATCCCGGGGTTGAAAATGGAGCGCCGCCACACCCATTCTTTTTGCCGCCCGCACATCCGCCTCAGCATTGTCACCCACATGCAGATGGCTGGCCTGGGGTCACCCCAAAGTGTTGGTGCAAATGTTGATAAAGCCGCCCAGAGCGTTTGTTTAAACCTACCTCGCAAGAGACCACCCCCTCCGCAGCCCAATGGGACAGACCATGATGGGTTAGCAGTTTCTGGATGGCCGCAGCCGGCAGATAGAAATCCGAGAGAAAGCACCGCCTAGAGACAGGATAATGCTCTAGGATAGCCGCAATGGTGGGGTCCGGATAGGAAACTAATTTTTCTTGGGCCATTTCCACCCGCTCCAGGGTCAAGAGCAATTGCTCCTGGGTTTCGCGGTTTACGGGAAAGGGAGTCAGTCCCGCCAATGCCAACCAACGCCGGTAAACTTCCCGATGGCGGTATTCATCATCTTGCCCCGCTTGTCTGCTCTCATCCCCCAATTCTTTTTCCGCCTGTTGGCGCAGGCGTAACAAAACCCAAATATCCTGGTTCTCAGGATGTAGATATTGCGCGTAATTCAGCGCCACATACCGGCACACTTGCAACTTCACGCTATCGGGGTGACAGCGCCGACGCAGCAAAGTATCCCAAACATCAATCGTCAATAACGCATAGGATTGAGCAGCCATCTTTCCCGTGCTATTTTTCATATTCTCACCGCCGCCAGCGCTCGCCGCAACCGATAATAAAAAAACCGCACAACCTTGCGTGGCAAAGGCGGCAAAAAAGACAGACGACCCCGGTCCATCAATGGCTCTGGAGCAGCAACGGCCCCAGTGCCTGTTGGGCGGGGCTCAGCAACGAGAGCGAGCTGGCGGTACATAGGAGCTGGCTCCTGCTGAAAAGGCTCCGTGCCTTTTAGCAGACTATTGATCGTAGCGTGAAATTGCGCCAACCCATATTCCAACGGCCGGTTAGCCATATAATCTATCCCCGCTTGACTCATGGCTTCAGCCCGCTCAGAGGAAGCTAAAATAATCTTCATTCCCTGAGCCAGAGATTCCGGGGTCGGCTCGCATAGTAGCACCGCCTCCTCGGGAAAATCATATAAAGTATTGTCCCGATACATCTCTACTACCGGCAGGCCAGCAGCCATCATCTCAAAGGGAACCCGGGAGGGGTTAGTGGAGCTAAGACATAGACCCACCGCACAGCGGTTGTAAAGCCGGTTGCAATCTTCTAAGCTCAATAGGCCCAGATTTTCGTGCTCAAACCAGGCCCGGGCGCTGCTCTTGGAACCATAGAGATAAATCTTGACCTCCGGCATCCAATGTTTAACGAGGCCCAACGCCTCAAACCCTAACTCCACGCAACGTCGGGGTTTATCCGGTTGATGAATGAAGCAAATCGCCCGTTCCCGCCTTACCCTCGATAGCGGGCGATACTTCTCTAAATCGGCGCAAAAATCGAAATGACTGGCCGCCACCCCGAACTGGCGGTCTAATAAGGCCGGTAACCAGCGTCCGATAGTCACCGGATAGAGGCCGTAGCGATAGGAGTTCTCGGCCATAAGATAGCCACCTCCCATGGGGTTGAACTGGGCCTCGAAATCCTGGACGAAATAGGCTTTAATACAAGGAAAAGGCAGATCACGGACTACCTTGGCAGAATACCATACGGTGGCGAATACCAACTCCGCTGGCTCAATATTCGACCAACCCGAATGAACTTCCCGGAAATCATACCCAAACATCCGCTTGATACGCTTACGCAGATTGGGACTGGAAAATTGCTCAGGATTTTCCACGTATAGGGAGCAGCGGTGCCCCTGTTGTTGCAGATAATCCGCATGCTGAAGAAAAGTGCGGTGGCCTCCTGAACCTTCAAGGAGACTCGGAATAAGCCAGGCAATAGTGGCCATGTTTTAGCAATTTAGTTTTTTTGAATGATACTCAAGCCACACCCATCGCGGTAGGGAAAATCGCCCGGTGAACCTCCAGTAACGAAGGAATTAAGCATCAACCCCGTTTTTCCCTGGACTGCACACCATTCACTCACCGCCCGAAATACACCGCCTTTACCGGTAGCATCGAACGCTGCCGCAAATTGGCTAGTATCGTGCAAAATCAGCAGACCGCCTATGGGCAGCACAGAATACCATAGCTCCAGCTCCTTAAGGGTATGCTCATATTGATGACTGGAATCGATGAAAACCAGTTGTGGCGGCAAACCACCAAAATACTCTGCCGCTCTGGCAGGCCCCCCCCTATCGGCAGAATCCGCAACGCATAAACGAACTTGCTCTTCCAATCCCGCTTCGGTAACCCAACCCTTCGTATAGCGCGTTACTCTGTCATCAATGTCGATGGAAAAGAGCGCATTTTTCTGTCCCATCTTACGCAGCAGAAATCCTAATAACAAAGTGGAGTAACCTACATAATGGCCACACTGCACAATCCGGTTGATAGCGTTACCGGAGATGAATCCAATCAGTAAGGACAGCGGCGGCACATTGGCCTCCCCTGTATTAGGATATCGACGCTCCGTATCTTCAAACCAACTCTGGAGCAATAACCACTCGTCCTCATCAAGAAAGCTATAGGTGATCGGAATATAATTGCTATTTGGCGTCCGGTGCCACCAGTAACGATTGTGTTGACGTTGCTGGAATTTTAGAGATCGCTCACTCATTTAAACTCTCCGAACTTCGGCAACATACGTTTAAGATATTTCGTCGCCCGAACAAAGAAATTCCTATTAAGTTTCACTATTTCCGCCTGCATCATTTCAATCTGATTATCCCGGCTGGCAATTTCACTACCCATCCGCTGGATGATATCCCAGCGCTCTTCAATCATGGCCGCCTGCCCAGCAATGCACTGATCCTTTTCTTTGACTAAGGCATCCAGATCGGTGATCCATTGGTCCCGGCTAGCGATTTCGCCATTCATCCGCTGGATGATAGCCCAGCGCTCTTCAATCATGGCCTTCTGCCCTACAATTTCTTGCCTCATCTGCTCCATGGCTTGCCAGCGCTCATCCAGCATAGCTGCTTGGACGGCAACCGCTTTCGCTTGCCCCGCCAAGTGAGCTATAGAACGAAAAACTTCTGGGGGACAAGCAACCGCCTCCGCTAACCGCTGCAACCACCAACCGGTGCTATCCCCGCTCGCAAAATTCAGCAAGCGAGGATCTTCTACGCCCGCAAGACCATAAACTAAATAACATAAAAGAGAAACGGGATGCAGGCTCTCATTGCTCATCAAGGCCAGGAGAATGTCTTCCCCATGGGCTTTCCCCTCCGGGTTCTCCTCCCCTAGCCGTTTCCCCAATGAGAGCAGCGCCTTAGTCTGCACATAGGAGTTTTCGTGAATGTGCCGCCAGAGATCACCCTCGGAGAGGGTATTGGCACCATGGACCCGATAGGCAAGCAGATCCTCCCGAATCCAGAGAGGAATAGCTCCCTGCAAGGTAGCCCGTAATGCCCAATCCCAATCATGGGTATAGCGCAGGGGGGAAAAATCGCCAACCCGGTTCGCCAGGGAACGGGAAAAAAAGAAATTAGAAGTAGTCATGGCAAGATTGCTGGCAAAAAACCAGCTTGCCGGGCTTAACGTTTCCCAGCGCTTGCGCAGCATTTTATAGCCTTGGGCGCGGGGATGATCGGCAATACCGCCTCCCGTTGGCCCAATGAAGTCCACATCGCTAAAAATAAAAACATCGTTGCCGCTAGCGCGCCCGGCTTCCGACAACAGCCGTTCAAGCCGGCGGGGGTCATACCTATCATCCGAATCCAAGATGGCAATGTATTCCCCTTGCGCCAGAGCCATGGCCTCGTTGAGGGTGGCATGAGCGCCTTGGTTGCGGTCATGCCGGTACCGCCGCAGGCGATGATCCTGAAAAGATTGTAAAACCGCCCAGGTGCCATCCGAGGAGGCGTCATCAATCACAATCAGTTCCAGTTTTTTATGAGTCTGGCCGAGAACGCTCTCCACCGCCGAGGACACATATTCCTCGTGGTTATAGGCGGGCATGAGCACACTCACTAGAGGCATGATCGTTTTCTCTCAGGCAGGATATTTCCCCTGACGGCCCCACAGGCCATGGCAAAGCCCCAGAGTCATCATTTTCACTTGCTGCAACCGGGGTGGAGCAAATAAAGCATAGAAACAAAAACGTTGTAGCAATCGGAACCCGTCCGCCAGTTTCCACCCCCAAGGCACCCAGCTTTGCCGGTAAAGCCAAAGCGCATTACGGAACAGATAATAATGCCTCAAGGGGCTACGCGCCACAACTTCACGGCCCAGAAAGCGAATTGACTTATCTCCTAGAACATGGCTCATTTTGGCGCCGCAAATACCATAGGCCCGATAACCCCTGCGCTGGGCGCGCAATACCCACTCGGTATCAATGTAATCAATAAACAACCCCTCCATCATGCCTCCCACGGTATCCAACACCGTCATTGGAATCAGACTCCCAGAGGAAATTAAATGGTCTACTTCCAGCACATCGCCGTCATTTCGGCACTGACAGCGACTCACCATTAGCCCCCGCACCCGAACAAACGGTGAAGATTTAGACTGCCGTAAATCTTGGTAATTAGGACCCACGGCACACACGGATAGCCCGTCCTGCTCCAGTTGCCGCCATGCCCCGTACAACCGGGCAACCATATCGGGAGCGGGCACACTGTCCTGGTCAAACAGGACCACATGGGTAGCGCCCTGCTCTTTCGCCCAAGTGATGCCCTCGTTCTGAGCCGCCGCAACCCCCCGGTTTTCGGACAATGCCAAGCAATGGAGGCTAGCAATATTCAATCGCTCGAGCCATTGGCGCATATCTTCACCTGAACCATTGTCGATTACCACCACCGCTTCGACTTGGGAAGACAGGGCAAGGAGCAGCCGCTCCAGCGCCCCAAGGTCCGGCTGGTAGGTGACAATGATCGCAATAATGCTGGGACATCCAATCACCGCCCTTGCTAACCCGCCCATGATAAGATTTTCTCCAGTTCCGTCCCCTTTCTCAATCCCCATCCCGCCCCTGACAAGCCGCCTCATAGATGCGCCAGGAGCTCAGGTCCCTTAACTCAGATGGCGAAAAAGAGGCGAAAGAACGCCGGTAAGCTTCAGCAATCAGAAGGCTTGAAGAACACGATTGATCCGCCTGCTGGCGATTGGCCTGTTCCACACACTCCTGAATTAGCAGCAGGGATTCCGCCGCTTCCGGATAAACCAAAGCCATTACCTGGTCCAAAATCTTATCCATATCTTGCCAATCCTCCATGATCCAGCCAGCCCCGATATCCGCCACCCGTTCTTCCAGCGCCCCAATAGGAGGCACCAACACCGGCCGGCCAGCCGCCCAAGCCTCCGAAAGCGTATAAGAAAAAGTTTCCGGACCCGCCGAAGGAAAGACCACCAAAGAGATAGCGTAATGATCCAGCAGGGCTGGCAGATCCGCCTGCCTATAAGGGCCATGGAGCGTTACTATCTGATCCTCGCTCTGGTAAGGCACAGGGGGATCTCCCTGCCGATCCGTGTAGCCAATGACCACCCAGCGCAAGGGCAATTGCCGCTCCCGGGTTCTTTCCACTAACTGTTCCAACTGTCTAGCACCTTTCACCGGCCCGATAGCCCCTAGCACCCCGATCGACTTGATACTATCTTGCGGAAGCAAGAAGCCACGGATATTCCCTCCCCTTTGCCCAAATAACGGGGGCTGCTGAAAATTAGGGATTAAAGTTACCGGAACCCCAGGAAAATACTTGTTAAAGGTGCGCCGGGCCCAGGCTGAAGGGGCAAGGACGAAAGCGGCCTTGGCTAAAAAATCCCCATGCCGCCGCCGCCATTTCCCAATATCAATATGGGCAAAGGAGAGCTGGTCATCAAGACATTGTTGGCACTGGTCAGTGTTGGTTACGGCATGACAGTAACGCGCCTTGCCATCCAAAAGGTTTACCGTTGGGCAGGCCAGTAAAAAATCATGGATGCTGACCCCATAGGGAATCCGCACCCCGGCAAAAGCTTCTAGCAAGCCATCGCGGCAATCGGCAATTTGATGAATATGGCACAGTCTAACGTCTAACCAAGCACAAATCCCTTCCAGAAAGGCAGGCCAAGTTTCATTATCCTGGCGCTGGAAACGATAGCTTTGATTCTCCTCCCCAGGAGAAAGCTCTTGCAGGGTCCATTCCCGCTCTAGGGCAATCAACCCATAATGTCGGAATTCACCGGCAAGGCGGGCCGTTAAATTCTCGATATAAGTGCCTATCCCTCCACCCCGACCCTGGGAGACGGCGGGTCCGCCATGGCCATGCATCACATGCAAGATGGCGGGCTTTCTTGAAGGAACGGCCTTTTCTAACTGGCCTTGAATTAATTGCCGAAGGGGTTTAAGGGGATCTTGTTTTATAAAGCGATCGACCTGCTCCAGGTAAGTGGGGTGTTTATTGAGTAGCACCGCCATTTGCTTTTCCCCAATGGCGCTTTTTTCCTGGCCAAAGGAGCAGCCTCCCACATGGGCTACATAGGCATCGCTACAGAGCACATTCCGGAAACCGGCTTGCGCTGCCCGCAGGCATAAGTCATTTTCTTCTCCGTACCCTCGACCAAAGGCATCTTCATCGAATAAACCCACCTGATGGATAAGCGCCCGGCGGATATAGAGGCAAAAGCCAACTCCGGTGGGAATATCCGGATAGATGGCGAGATCCAGATGATCCAGCGCCTGGTTGAGCAATTCCGGATCGTCGGGCAAAGGATTTTCCCGGCAGAATTCCGGGAAAGAACAAATCTCCCCATTATTGGTAAAAGGAGTAATGGTACCTATTTTTGGGTCCGAGGCGGCGCAACGTTTAAGTTTTTCCAACCAATTCCTAGTTACTAAGGTATCGGAATTCAACAGCACCACATCGTTAGCGCCGAGTGACATTCCCCGGTTGGCGGTAGCTACAAACCCCTGGTTATATTCGTTACGCAGCAGCAGAATATCTTCATCCCCCGCCGCCTCAAGCTCCTCAAATAGAGTCTGAATACGGCTGTCCGTTGAGGCATCGTCGATAAGCACCAGCCGGTAAGGCTCCTGAGTACAGAGGCGCAGGCGCTCTAAGCAGTCCCGTAGATACTCATAGGCATTATAAACGGGAATGATGATATCAATGCACGGGGAGTGAGCTGTTCTAGCCTCGAACCGTTTTAGATGCCAGCGCTTCAAGGGCCGGAAAGGACGCCGCATCCAACCGCGCCAACTCTCCTGATGGGCCAGCCGGGCTTTTAAATAATTGGCTAGGGCATTGGATTCCGCTAGCTGCTGTTCATGGGCGGTTAGCTCCCGCTGCTGCTCCGCCAGTTTTTCATGCAGCCCTTGTAAATCCTGATGGCTGGCTTCCAACAACCGCTCTTTTTCTTCCAATTGGCGTCCGCGATGAACCAGGAGGCGATCTTTTTCCCGCAGTAATTCCTCCTGCGCTTGTAGCTCCCGATCCTTTTGCTCCAGGCGTTGCGTTAGCGCCATGAAATCAGCGGACAAGGGCCATGAAATTTGCAACTCTAACCCTCCACCTGCTTGCAGAGAGGCCAATACAGATTCTTCAAGAGACAATTCAAAAGAGGGGTCCTTACCCATTAAAACCGCATTGACGCCCAAAGGGGCGCTCCAGCTATGGGAAAATTCCATCTGATAGGTGTTAACCGCCGGCAAATGGGCAATATCCCCTGGCCATCGCCAAATATTCTGCCTCTCCTTATCGTAGAGGGCAATTTGGTGGATTTGCATGAACCCTGGGCGCTCGGCGGGAGCAATCCGTATCCCTGTGGGGATTTCGGGCAGGGGAGGAATAGAAAACCGAATCCTCTGGTGCTCCTTACCGATGCAACCCAGGACATAGCTACTATTTTCTTCCTGATATCCAGCCGTTCCCAAGCGCCAATAAAGTCGGCAAGCAAAGTGAAATTCAGGCACCACGGGGTCTGCTGCCAGCTTTTTTGCAGCCTGGGCGCCTGGCCTGGCTTCCACGATAAATTGATAGGTTAAAGCATCGGGATAGGCTTGCAATAAACGGTAAATAGCAGGCGGTAATGTCTCCACATAGTAGCCTCGAAATTCGCTCGCCCTGATATCACAGGGTATCCCCTCTACCGAAAGGGGAACTAAGCCATGGCAGTTCAAAAATTCCAGTAAAGACTTACGGGTAAAAAACCGCAAATGAGTCGAATCCAGCAAGCCCTCTGGACGATAGCGAAACTCCCCCGCCAGCAGCTCGGCAATCACTCCCGCATGGGCGATATTGGGAATAGACAACAAAACCCGGCCCTGGGGCTTTAACAAGGCGGGCAGTTGGGAAGCCACGGCGCCAGGATTTTTCAGATGCTCAAGAACATCGGCGCAGACAATATAATCATAGCGGTGATGCGTATCTTTCTTAGGGTCCGTGCTGCTAGTATCTATTGAATATTCTGTCTCGCTTCCCGCCCCCTGGTCCGGAAAAAGCGCCGCTAGCTGCGCTGTCTCCAAATCGGCTATCCGTAAATACCGATAAAAGGGTTTTGCAAGTCGAGCCTGGTCTCCACTCATTTCCACGCCATCCACAACACAGCCCAGAGCTGTGGATAAATATTTCCCCAAAACTCCAGGCCCTGTACCCAAATCCAATACCTGGGTATGGGGTCGGATAAGACGGGCAATTTTAGCCAGGGAATCCGCCCCCTGGGGATCAAATTCCCGAATATATAAATGCTCTTTTAAGGGCAGAGAGGAAACCGGTGTTGACTTGCCGGATGGGGCGCTACTGTTCATTATTTAAAGAAAAAAAGAAAATTTAAACAGCAATAGCTGCTACTGTCACAGAAATATTTTTTCAAGGAACTCATGGTATACCTATCGCCTGCGCCTAAAAAAACGCCATCCCTTGCTAGCGCCATAGCCGCGCCGGTAGCGCTTGATCCGTGCGGGATTACCGACGGCAACGGCATGGGGAGGAACATTTTTGGTCACCACGCTGCCGGCGCCCACCACACCTCCCTCCCCAATGGTAACGCCTTGCAAGAGGGTGCTGCCTGCCCCGATCCAGGCACCTTTGCCAATATGAATGGGTTTGTGGGTAATGGGGTTGCGGGCAATGGAAGAGTCCCCCCCATGGATTTGATGGCCCGCGGATAAAATCCGCACATGGGGGCCCACCAACACCTCATCCTCAATGATGAGGCCCCCTTCGCCAGAAAGGTAGCTCCCCACATTGATAATGACCCGGTTACCCATGATCAATGTAGTTTCCGGCGATAATCCTAAATCACCTAACACCAAGCGGACATAATCGAATAAAACCACTTCATCCCCAAGAAGAATTCCTCTTTCCGGGCACGGGCGCCCTATTCGCATAACACTGACAGTGGGGCTAATCCGGCAATTTTTGCCTAGTTTGTCCACCCCAGAGTAATGCTCGGCAAAAGGAGGAAAGCCCTGTAACTCGCTCATCCCTACCCTAACCTTCCTTGGCAGGGGTACATTTAAAAAATTCTTCTACCAGCCACCAAAAATGCCAAGCCGGAGGATCTTGCGAAATTGCCTCGGAAAAACAGTCAGCCAGGGCTTCCGCGAGCCGGTGGGGATCATGGGCAGGCAGGGGCTCTGTAATGTGCAAACACCGCCGGCCAGTCTCCGGGTCCAGGGCAACCGTAAAAGCCACTACCGGGATACGCTCCCTTACCGCTAGCCCTATCAACCCGCTGGGCCACCAAGCCCGGCGCTGGAAAAGGGTAACGGGCAAACATGTCCCCACTTCGCGAGGAGGAACATCAATCAGCGCCGCCACAGCTTTACCCTGGCGGAGAACTTCCAAAAGGCGGGGCACGCTGCCCCCTTTATAAATCACTTTGGTTAATCCCGCCCTTTCCACTTCCCTCGTCCGCAAGCGGGAATAATAATAAGCTACCCGCCGTTTGGCAAAACTGCTTTTATCAAAACGAGTGGATAAAAAGGCCGTAGCCATCCCTTGACTGCGCAGATGACGCAGAGACCATAATCCCACTCCCCAATGGAAAGTAATAGCCAAGAAGGAGGGATGCTTAGGCCAATTCGCTCCGGTAAGGTCCAGATATTTTCTCAACCAGCGATCCGAGCGAAAACGGGAGAGATAGAGATCCCCATGATCCACCAACTGGGTTAACCGGTAAGCTGCGCACCAACGGGTGGGATCACCTATAGGGATGACTTTCTGGGCCGCCGCCAAGGACTGCTCCGTCAATTCCCTATACAACCATGATTGCCGGCTACAGTAACGGTAGAAGCGGAAACACCAAGGCCAAGGAAGAAAAATAGCGGTCCCTGGCAATAATACCAGTTCAACCAAATCCTTGAATTCTCGCCGTAGCTTACTCAATAATCCCACAGCGTGTTTCTAGGGTAGATTTTCTTGCCACTCATGGGCTAGATGGCACACCCCCAGCTCACGAGTCCGGCCCACCACCTGAAACTCCCTTTCCACCACATCGAACAACCGCATTCCCTCAGGGTCCATGGCATGAGCGCAAAGTTTGTACCTACCAGGCAAAAGCGCCAGCCGGGGAAAAGTCAGCGCAAAACGAAAACGGGTGGGCTGTTGGCGTTTCAGCACAACCCCATCCACATCGGAGGTAAAGCCATAAATTTCGGCGCCATTGATTCGCATAATCCCCACCGCCACAGTCGGTGTCCTATCATCGGGGGAATAGACTTCACCTCTGACTTTAAGCTCCTCCCCCATGGGAATCACCGCCAGCCCTCCCTCTTTTTCCCCTTGTAACCATAGATCCTTTACCTGGTAAGCCGCAGCGGATAAAGCGGTCTGGGGGCGGACTTCCTGGCGGGACTTCTCCTCATGATAAGCCAGATATTCTTGGGTCACCTGAAACGCTTCGCCATAGGACACCATACGTCCTTCTTTTATCCAGCACGCTTTCTGGCAAAGCTTCTGAACATGGAACATGCTATGGGAGCACAGCAGCAAGGTTCCGCCATTGCCAAGGTAGTCTTCCATCCAGTGGGTGCATTTTTTCTGAAACGATTCATCACCCACCGCCAGGACTTCATCAGTAATGAGCAAATCAGGTCGTGACGCGGTAATCAAGGCAAACCCAAGCCGTACCACCATGCCGGAGGAGTAGTGTTTAATAGGCTCGTCAATGTAAGCACCAATATCCGCAAACTCGATAATTCCAGCTAGCTTATCCTGCAGTTCGGCATCGCCCATACCCATCAAGGCACCGGAAAGCTGTAAATTTTCCCGCCCCGTGTACTCGGGATGAAAGCCTGCGCCCAATTCCAGCAAAGCACCAATCCGGCCAGTCACTCGCACCTTACCAGAAGAAGGTTTAACCACGCCGGCAATATGCTTGAGCAAAGTGGATTTGCCCGCGCCGTTCTCACCGATAATCCCCAGGGTTTCCCCTTGGTAAACTTCCAGGGAAATATTCTGGAGCACGGGATGCCTGGCATATTCCCCCTTCCCCCGCAATACAGCCCATAACGCCTGCAGCCGCTCCCGTGATGAGGTCAGCTTGGGGTAAAACTTATTGACGTTCTCCAGCTTTACGAGAAGTTGCGCAGCCACGCTATAAAAATTCCTCGAACCGACCGGCACAACGCCGGAATAATCGTAACCCCACTATAAAGAGCAACCCGCTGCCCAGCAATGCCAGAACATCGGCTCCGCTGGGAACCCACTCCCCAAACATCAGCAAGGCCCGTAAACGGTCGAGAAAATAGCTCAAGGGATTGGCCAGAATCAAGGTGCGGAAAGGCTCCGGCACTAATGAGAGGGGATATAAAATCGGCGAAGCGTAAAATAAAAGCATGAACACCGGGGCAAGCAAATGCTCAATATCCTTCAAAAAAACTTGCAGCGCGGACAGAATTAGTGCTATCCCCAGGGTCAGTAGCAAGAGTAGCCCCCACAACCACAACACCAGCGGCAAAGTATTCAGAAACAACTCGGCACTAAGCATCGTGAGCACCCCTAACACTAATAAAAAACCTACTCCATGGACGATGTAGCTGCCGCCCACCGCCGCATACACCAGCAACTCATAGGGCAAGGCAATTTTTCTAATCAGCCCCGCATTATTAGTGATAGCCGTCGTTGCCCGCATAACCCCCTCATGAAAGGCGACCCAAGGCCATAGGGCAATGGCGACAAACTCCACAAAACTGTGCTGCTCGAGCTCCGGAAAGCGAACCTTAAAAATAGTGGTAAAAACCAGAGAATACAAAGCGAGCTGGGCCAGCGGCTGAACCAGAACCCAGAAATAACCGCTGATACTGCCAAGATACCGGCTTTTAATTTCCCGCGCCAGAAAACGCCGGAAAAGGGCACGATGTCGCCATATTAACATACCGGCGACTCACCGATCAGCTCCCGCCAGCATGTCGATGCTTCACAAGACATCAAGCCCATGACCGCGGCTAAAAGAAAATAATGGGGAAACATGTTCTGCAGAATACTGCGCAATCCAAAGTGCAAGCTATACACGGTAAGAGTGTAATACCTTTATCTTTTAAAATAATGATCTGGCCTTAATTGAAGTCGCTAGCAGTCCAATCAAGCTTCGCGACCATTCCCCTCCTAAAACTCGCCATAGGCAGCGAGCATCTGCACCGCTCTTTGCCAAGCGGGATTATGGTATAGCTGGGAGCGGGTCAGGGGATAGCGGCCATAGAGTCGCAGCAGACGGGGGGAAGTCTGAGGGTAAGGGTCCCCCTTCAACTCATCCAATAAGAGAGCATAACCGTCAGGATCATTACAGACTAAGGCCATATCACAGCCGGCGCTTAAAGCCGCTTGCATCCGTGCGCTCATATCCCCTACTTCCGCCGCGCCGGCCATACTCAAATCATCGCTAATAATGGCGCCTTGAAAGCCCAATTGCCCGCGCAAGACGGTCTCCAGCCAGAAAGGGGAAAAACCGACGGGGCGGGAATCCACTGAAGCATAGCGCACATGGGCGGGCATGACCGCTGGCAGGCCGGCTCTCGCTAAATGCT